>NZ_JBQFYU010000007.1:0-320980 GCF_056541705.1 Ruegeria sp. AG1
GTTGGTCATCACCGAGCCCTGCGCTTCCATCACGGCGGCAGAGACGATGTTTTCCGACGCGATCAGCTCGATCTCGTCGCGCTGACGGCCCAGCTCGGACGTGATCGAGCCAAATAGCTCAGGATCACGGTCCGACAAAGACTGGGTGAAAAAACCTGTGTCACGGAGATTGGCGTTCATGATAGCTCCACATGTCTGGGGTATTGCTTGCGGATTTCCTATAGGAAACCCTACCGAGGCAACAGCTTTAAAGCGACGAATTGCACGGCGTGGGCGTCAACTCTGGCCTATTGGGGAAAGGTATGTTTGTTTCGGAACCAAATGTGCAGCACCGGAAACCGGAAAAAATGAAAAAGAGAATCGCTTTTCTCGCAAGCGAGGCTGATGTCGCGCAATCAGCCCGCGAGGTCCTGGTCGCCAAATACGGAAACGCCGCGCCGCGTGATGCGGATGTGGTGGTGGCATTGGGTGGCGATGGGTTCATGCTGCGCACGCTCAAGAACATGCAGCATCTCGATGCGCCGGTATACGGGATGAACCGTGGGACCATCGGGTTCCTGATGAACACCTATTCTGACACTGATCTCTTGGAACGTCTCGATGACGCCGAGGTGGAGGTCATCAATCCTCTGGCCATGCGCGCCATGGATCAATCCGGGAAACTGCATGAAGCGCTGGCGATTAATGAAGTGTCACTGTTGCGCGCAGGTCCGCAAGCAGCGCGTCTGAAGATCAGCGTCGATGGCCGCGAAAGGATGGGAGAGCTTGTCTGTGACGGCGCGCTTCTGTCTACGCCTGCGGGATCGACAGCGTATAACTATTCGGCCCACGGTCCGATTTTGCCGATCGGGGCGGATGTGTTGGCCCTGACCGCGATTGCTGCATTTCGACCCCGTCGGTGGCGCGGGGCCTTGCTGCCCAAAACCGCAACAGTTCGCATAGACGTGCTGGATGCCGACAAACGCCCGGTGATGGCCGATGCCGATTCTATTTCCTTTCCTGACATTGATTGGGTCGAAATCTGCTCGGAATCCGAAATCACCCATCGCATTCTTTTCGACCCCGGACATGGCCTTGAAGAGCGCCTGATTTCTGAACAATTCACTTAGAATTTCCTCAGTTTTGAAAAAAAATTTTTCCTTGTGTGAACAAGTTCACATGCCGGTGAGCGTGCAATAGGTAATGTGATCTTGCCTGGAGAACACGCTTAGGTGGGAGTGAGTGGCCACCAAACGGCGTTTTCGACATACTTGCGCATTTTTTGCGCTGGCGAGGGTGGGTGGTGCCACGCTCGTTATCTGAAATCCAGGCATATTTAAGCAAGCGGACCCCGGGCACAAAAACCCGGGGTCGATTTTTTTGGGGGGGGTCAATCGGAGCGGGTCATTCGCTCCCAAAGAGGTTTGCACATCTGCCCGACCCGCGCCTCGATCGCCGCCGCCGCATCGACTGCCAAATCTTCACGCCAACGACGCGATGCTATCTGAACATTGATGGGCTGCAGGCCGTTGGGCAGGTCTGCCAGTCTTGCCGGAACGCAGGCGGCAGGCAGGCCAAGGAAGTTCATCGCATAGGAATAGACCGCGCAGCCCAGAACCTCATGCACGCCCTCGGCCCCTTCGGTGTCGCGGTCCGGCTTGAAAAAGGGTTGAGGCAGGAACGGCGACAGGACGAGGGGGTAATCTTCAAGGAAGAGGGACCATTCACGGGCATAGTGGCTGCGTTTGGCGAGCATGCGCATCAGTTCAGTCTCGACGATAGGCGGGAATTCCTGAAAATAAACCTCGAAGATATCCTGGATGGTTTGGGAACCGGCCGCCTGGATGTCGGATTTCAGGAGGGTCAGAACCTCACCCATCAATGTGCGGTATCCGATGCGACCACATTCGAAGATATCAGGGGGGTCGATCTCGTCGACCTGATAGCCCGCATCGACCAGCGCGTTGCGCGCGGTATCTAGCGCCTTTTCGACCTCTGTATGCAGGGCGTATCCGAATGTGTTCTTGGTAAAGGCCACTTTGATCGGGGCGCCCAGAGCCTCACCCCGCCATGGCAGAGGAACATGAAACGGGTCGCGCGGGTCCGGGGCGATCAGGCTGGGCATCGACAAGGACAGGTCTGCTGCGGACCGGGTGATCAGGCCCTGAACAGACATAGATTGGGCGAGTATTCCGCGTTCGGCCGTTTGGCTGGGGTTCCAGGCGGGGACGCGACCAAGGCCGGGTTTGACTGTCACCGCTCCGTTGGCGGCAGCCGGAAACCTGAGGCTTCCGCCAATGTCGTTTCCATGCGCCAAAGCGCCAATCCCGGCCATGACGGCCGCCCCGGCACCGCCCGATGACCCTCCGGCCGAGATATGACGCCCCCAAGGGTTATGCGTGCGCCCATAAAGCGGATTGTCCGTGTCGGCGCGGAAGGAAAATTCGGGCGTGTTGGTCCGGCCAATAACGATGGCACCGGCGTTTTGAAGGTTTGATACAACCGGCGCGTCATCAGGGGCGATGACATCTTTCAGCGCTACGACCCCGTTTGTAGTCGCGTGGCCCTTTTGGTCGACATTTATCTTGATTGTCACCGGCACCCCATGCAGCGGCCCGGTCGGTGCCCCGGCCGCCCGCGCATGATCCAAAGCGCGCGCGCGTTTCAAGGCCTGCTGGCTCAGATCCTCGACTACGGCGTTCAGGTCGGGATTGACGGCATTCATGCGAGAGATGGAGGAGGCAACGGCGTCCTCAGCGCTCAGATCACCGTTGCGGGTCAGGGTGGTCAGCTCAGTGGCGCTGAGTTGCCAGATTTTGCTTTGAGTCATGGGCCCTCACTGTCTTAGCAAGACAGTAAGGGGCCTGTTTCAGGTTGCAAGAGGGGGCTCAGGTTACTGAGCGTAGCCAATCGT
The DNA here is from genome assembly GCF_056541705.1 of Ruegeria sp. AG1. Taxonomy (NCBI): domain Bacteria; kingdom Pseudomonadati; phylum Pseudomonadota; class Alphaproteobacteria; order Rhodobacterales; family Roseobacteraceae; genus Ruegeria; species Ruegeria sp. AG1. Next base: position 2,894 of record NZ_JBQFYU010000007.1, read on the forward strand.
CTGCAACGCATCCTTGATCTCGTCCAAGATGGCGGGATCGTCGATAGTCGCGGGCATCTTGTACTCTTTGCCATCTGCAATCGACACCATGGTGCCCCGCAGGATTTTGCCCGAGCGGGTCTTGGGCAGGCGGTCTACAACCACGGCCAGCTTAAAGGCAGCCACCGGGCCGATTTTGTCGCGTACCATCTTGACGACTTCGTTCGAAACCTCGGCATGGTCGCGGTCGGCACCGGTATTCAGGCACAGGAAGCCCACCGGCATCTGACCTTTCAACTGGTCCGAAACACCGATCACGGCACATTCGGCGACGTCAGGATGGGCGGCCAAGACCTCCTCCATCCCACCGGTCGACAGGCGGTGGCCCGCCACGTTGATCACGTCATCGGTGCGCGCCATGATATAGAGGTAACCATCCTCATCGATCATGCCCGCATCGCCGGTCTCATAATAACCGGGGAAGTGGTTCAGGTACGAACTTTTGAACCGCTCTTCGGCGTTCCACAGCGTTGGCAAAGTGCCCGGAGGCAGCGGCAGCTTGACCGCAATCGCACCCAGCTCTCCCGGTTTCAGCGTATGGCCGCCTTCGTCGAGGATCTGAACGTCGTAGCCCGGCATCGGCTTGGCCGGAGACCCCAACTTGACCGGAAGTTCCTCGATCCCCAGCGGGTTGCCTGCAATGGCCCAACCGGTCTCGGTCTGCCACCAGTGGTCAACGATCGGAACGTTCAGCGCATCCTGTGCCCAGGTGATGGTATCGGGGTCGGCGCGTTCGCCTGCGAGATACATGGCGCGCAGGCCGGACAAGTCGTATTTGCCAATCAATTCGCCCTTTGGGTCTTCACGCTTGACGGCGCGGATCGCAGTGGGGGCGGTGAAGAAACTGCGCACGTTATGTTCGGAGATGACCCGCCAGAAGGTGCCCGCGTCGGGGGTGCCGACAGGTTTGCCCTCGAACACAATAGTGGTGTTGCCGTTGATCAGCGGGGCATAGCAGATGTACGAGTGGCCAACGACCCAACCCACATCCGAGGCGGCCCAGAACACATCGCCCGGATCGACGTTGTAGATATTTTTCATCGACCAGTTCAGCGCCACCAGATGCCCGGCGGTCGGGCGCACAACGCCTTTGGGCGCGCCCGTGGTGCCTGAGGTATAGAGGATATAGGCCGGATCATTGCCCGCGACCGGTACGCATTCGGCAGGTTCGACGCCGTATTGGAAGCCATGCCAGTTAAAGTCGCGTCCTTCGATCAGATGTGCCACTTCCTGTTCGCGCTGGAAGATGACGCAGAACTCGGGCTTGTGGCTGGCTAGGTCGATGGCGCCGTCCAGCAGAGGTTTGTAATGAACCACGCGACCCGGCTCCAACCCGCAGGAGGCGGCGATGATGGCTTTAGGCTTGGCGTCGTCGATCCGCACGGCCAGTTCGTTGCTGGCAAAGCCGCCGAACACCACCGAATGCACGGCGCCCAGACGCGCGCAGGCCAGCATCGCCTCGAGCGCTTCGGGGATCATCGGCATGTAGATGATGACGCGATCGCCCTTTTCGACGCCCTTGGCGCGCAGCGCACCGGCCAGTGTTGCCACCCGGTTCCGCAGCTCGACATACGAGATCTCGCGCTTGGTATGGGTGATCGGGCTGTCATAGATTATGGCGGTCTGTTCGCCGCGCCCATTTTCCACGTGGCGGTCGACGGCGTTCCAGCAGGTATTGACCTGCGCATCGCTGAACCATTCATACAGAGGGGCGTTGTCGGCAAACAAGGCTTTGCTGGGGGCCGAGACCCAATCAATGCCTTTGGCGGCATCCATCCAGAACGCCTCGGGGTCGTTTTTCCAGCCATCGTAAACGTCTTGATATGCCATCAGGCCCTCCTCCCAAAATCACTGCAATTGTTGTTAGGCGGCGATAGGGCAGTGGGCAAGCGGCGCGAGTGACGGCGCGTCAGTTTATCGCAAAATATTTGCAGGATGGTCGAAAACAGCCTGCAAATTTTTGCAAACCTCAAGATTTTATGGAATTTAGCAGGTTCAAAATGGGATTTTGCAAACCTGCAAATTTATGAGTGCAAAGGGTATTGGTTGAGTCGGACAGCCAGACACCCACAGGATGTCTGGCGTTGATCTGGCCGCTCTAGCCGTAGTGGGTTACGGGCGTGCCGGCGATTGCAGCCATATTCAGCAGCCCCCTTGAGGTGATCGAAGGGGTCACGATATGTGCCTTGTTGCCCATGCCCATCAGGATCGGACCAACTTCGATTCCGTCGGCTTTCATCTTCAGAACGTTGCGCACGCCACTTGCGGCATCCGCATGCGCGAAGATCAGGACATTCGCAGCACCCTCAAGGCGTGAGGCGGGGAAAATACGCTCGCGCAGTTCGGGGTTTAGGGCCGTGTCCAGGTTCATCTCGCCTTCATAAGTGAAGTCGCGCGGTTCGCTGTCCAGAATGGCAATTGCCTCACGCAGTCGCTTGCCCGAGCCTTCGGCCTGGTTGCCAAACTGCGACTGCGAGCAGAAGGCAATCTTCGGCTCAAGCCCGAAGCGCCGCACGTGGCGGGCTGCGCCAAGTGTGATCTCGGCCAGTTCCGCCGGGTTCGGCAATTGCCGCACGTGGGTGTCGGCTATGAATAGCGGGCCATCCTCAAGAATCATCAGCGACAATGCCCCATGCGGGCGCAGGTCAGGGGTACCCAGAACCTGTTCGACGTAATTCAAATGCCAGCGGTATTCGCCGAACGTGCCGCAAATCATGCTGTCGGCCTCGCCGCGCTGAACCATGATTGCGCCAATCGCGGTGGAATTCGTACGCATGATTGCCTTAGCCAGATCGGGGGTGACGCCGCGGCGCTGCATGATCTGGTGGTAAGAGTTCCAATAGTCGTAGTAGCGCGGATCGTTTTCCGGGTTCACGATCTGTAGATCCTTGCCGGGACGGACGACCAGACCCAGACGCTCACAACGTGCCTCGATCACTTCGGGGCGGCCAATCAAGATCGGAGTTTCGGTCGTTTCTTCAAGGATGGCCTGTGCAGCGCGCAATACACGTTCATCCTCGCCCTCTGCAAAGACGATCCGACGGCTTGAGGCTGCGGCGGCCTCGAACACTGGGCGCATCAGCAGGGCAGACTTGAAGACGGTCTGGTTCAGCTTTTCCTTGTAGGCCTCAAGGTCTTTGATCGGGCGTTTGGCAACGCCGCTCTCCATTGCGGCCTTGGCGACCGCCGAAGATACGATCCCCACAAGGCGTGGATCGAAGGGTTTAGGGATCAGGTAGTCCGGGCCAAACGTCAGTTGCTCACCCTTATAGGCAGCGGCGGCCTCGGCGCTTGTGGTGGCGCGGGCCAATTCGGCAATGCCTTCGACGCAGGCAATCTGCATCTCGTCATTGATCTCGGTCGCGCCGACATCCAATGCCCCCCGGAAGATGAATGGAAAACAGAGCACGTTATTGACTTGATTTGGAAAATCACTGCGTCCGGTCGCGATGATCGCATCCGGCGCGACCTCACGCGCGGCTTCGGGCAGGATTTCGGGCGTCGGGTTGGCCAGAGCGAAGATGATCGGGCGGGCGGCCATTTTCTCGACCATCTCGGGCGTCAGAACATTTGGGCCGCTTAGGCCAAGGAACAGATCGGCCCCACCAATCACGTCGTCCAGTGTGCGAAGGTCGGATTTCTGGGCGAACTGATCTTTGTGCGGGTTCATATCCTCGGCGCGACCCTCGTAGACCAGCCCGTGAATGTCGCACAGCCAGATATTCTCGCGCTGGACGCCAAGTTTGACCAGCATATTGAGGCAGGCGATCCCGGCCGCTCCGCCACCGGTCGAGACGATTTTGATATCCTCGAACTTCTTGCCAGCGACGTGCAGTGCGTTGCGGGCGGCGGCCCCGACTACTATGGCGGTTCCGTGCTGATCGTCGTGAAAAACGGGGATGTTCATGCGCTCGCGACACAGCTTTTCGACGATGAAGCAATCGGGGGCTTTGATGTCCTCAAGGTTGATTGCACCGAAGGTCGGCTCCAGCGCGCAGACGACATCGGCCAGTTTTTCAGGGTCTGGCTGGTCGACCTCGATGTCAAAGCAGTCGATCCCGGCGAATTTCTTGAACAGGACGGCCTTGCCCTCCATCACCGGTTTCGAGGCGAGGGCACCGATATTGCCCAGCCCCAGCACAGCGGTTCCGTTCGACACCACTGCCACAAGGTTGCCGCGTGCGGTGTAATGCTCCGCGTTCGAGGGGTCGGCCTTGATCTCAAGACTGGCCTCGGCCACGCCGGGTGAATAGGCGCGGGCCAGATCCCGGCCGTTTGCCATCGGCTTTGTAGCCTTGATTTCAAGCTTTCCGGGCTTGGGATGGGCGTGATAGTCAAGCGCGGCCTGCCGCAAGCTGGGTGTGTCAGACATCGGCGGTAAAGCTCCCTTCAAAATTTGATTTAGCCTTAAACTATTTTTTTCGGCTTGGCTATGCCGCGCCTGAAGCTTGGCAAACCCGACCGTTTCCTTGATTAATTGTCGCAAAATTTTTACAAACCGCAAATTCCCGCGAATTGTTCTGAGACACCAAAATGCCCAACGACCTCAAAATGTCATCTTCCGAGGTGTTCTCGCCATCCCGTTTCCGCTTTGGGGTGGACCGGTTCTGGTTCTGGGCTGCGCTCGGCGTTGCGGCCTTCATCCTCGGGTGCATTGCCTTGTTCCCCTTGCAGGCTGAGGTGTTCAATCAGGAAGGCGGATTGATCGAGACGATCTCGGCAGCTGGCTTGTTCACGGCTGGAGTTGTGGCCTTGGTCAAATACCGAGGCCTCGCGCGGCTTTACATCGGCGTGGGGTGCCTGCTTCTGGCAGAGCGCGAGCTTGAGGCGGATGTTTACGCGGAAGGCTCTGTGCCATTTGCGGTGCTAAGCGGCTTGGACGGTTTGCTGGACATGACGCTCGTGCGTGTCGCCCTGGCGGTGGTCGTCCTGGGGGGCGTGCTGTGGCATGGCATTCCCAACGCGTGGCGGGCGGTCAGGGTTCAGGCGCCCTTCCTTGCGATCTTCGTGTTGGCCGGGCTGGCTGCAGTTGTGGCGCAAGGGCTCGAAGAAATCTCGGGCCTGTATGAGGCCACGATGTCCTCGGTTATGAAGACGCGGCTGTTTGTTCTGGAAGAAACGCTCGAGATGTATTTTTCGATTGGCATTCTGGCGTCGGTTCTGATCGGATGGCCGAAAGAACCGACTGACGAGAGCTTGCATGACCCAGACAGCGCACGCGGCGAACACCCGCGCTGAAATCCGTTTGCCGACGCAGGAATTGCGCGACGATATTCCGTTCTACACCAAGGTTTTGGGGATGCAGATGGATATGATCTATCCTGCTGACGATCCTCGAACTGCCGTTTTTTCCGGCCATGGCCTAAGGGTGCGGATCGAGAAGGATGCGCCCGAAACCCCCGGCACTTTACGTATTCTGACCGAGAACCCTGAGGGTTTTGCCAATGGGGATCGGGTTCTAGTAGCTCCGAATGGCACGCGTATCGAAATCGAGGACCTAAATCCCCCTCTGGTGATGCCTGAAACCGTACATTCCTTTGTGGTGCGCAGGCTCAAAGATCAGGCGCCGTGGATTATCGGGCGGGCCGGGATGCACTATCGCGATCTGGTGCCGGATCGTTTGGGCGGGTCGATCATTGCCAGCCATATTCGCATCCCCGATGGCGGCCCTGTGCCGGATATGGTGCATTTCCATATGGTCGGGTTTCAGCTGATCTTCTGCATACATGGCTGGGTTGATGTCGTTTACGAAGATCAGGGCGACAAATTGCGCCTGACCGCCGGTGATTGCTTTATCCAACCGCCGGAAATCCGCCACCGCGTGCTGGAAGCCTCGGACAATGTGCAGGTGATCGAGATCGGCGTTCCGGCCGAACATGTCACCGAAATAGATCACGAGATGGAACTGCCGACGCCGCATCTGCGTCCTGACCGGGAATGGCAGGGGCAGCGCTTTGTCTACAATCAAGCAAAAGATGCGTATTGGGTGCCGTTCCGACTGTCGGGATACATCTGCCGCGACACCACGATTGCCGAGAACACCAAAGGCGTCGCCGGTGTTCAGGTCGTCCGGCGCGGGCAGGGTGATCCGGTCTGGTCCAGCCACGATACCGACATCCATTTCACCTTCGTCATGAACGGAGAGGTCACTTTGGAAGGCGAAGGCCGTGACCCCTATCAACTGGAGCAAGGGGATGCCTTTGTGATACCACCGGGGATGCGCACACGCTTGTCGCAGCCCTCTGACGATGTTGAACTGCTCGAGGTGACCTTGCCGGGGGTGTTCAAGACGGTGCTGGAATAAATGCAAGGTGGGGCTTCTATTCGCCCCTCGTTTTCCGGTAGGGTCTGAATTTCTGACCAACTGATCAAAAATGGGGAATCGCCATGTCGCTTAAAGATGCCGCCTTGAAGGTCCGTGAAAACGCCCATGCGCCTTATTCGAACTTCAAGGTCGGCGCGGCGATCCTGTCGGGCTCGGGGGCGCTCTATGTTGGATGCAATGTGGAGAACGTGGCCTATCCCGAAGGCACCTGTGCCGAGGCAGGCGCAGTTGCCGCCATGGTCGCCTCGGGTGAAACCGAGCTAGCCGAGGTCTATGTCGTTGCCCAAAGCCCGCAGCCCGTGCCGCCTTGTGGTGGCTGCCGTCAAAAACTGGCCGAGTTCGGTGCTCGGGATGTAAAGGTCACCTTGGCGACAACCGACGGCGCCGAGTTCGAAACCACGATCGGGCAGCTTTTGCCCGGCGCATTTGACGCCTCGCATATGCAGGACAGCTGACCGCATGGATGCGCGTTCGATCATCGCTAAACTGCGCCGCAGCGAAGTGCCCGCCGGGCCAGAGCTTACGTGGTTTGCCCAAGGCCTGGCCGATGGCAGCGTCAGCGACGCCCAGGCTGGGGCCTTTGCGATGGCCGTCTGCATGGGCGGGCTGGACGCGCAGGGTCGTGCCGACCTGACCGTTGCGATGCGAGACAGTGGCGACGTGCTGCGCTGGGATCTGGATGGCCCGGTCATCGACAAACACTCTACGGGCGGTGTTGGCGATTGCGTCAGCCTGATCTTGGCTCCGGCTCTGGCCGAATGTGGGGCCTATGTGCCCATGATCTCGGGCCGCGGGCTGGGCCACACGGGCGGGACTCTGGACAAGCTCGAGGCGATTCCGGGTGTCACCACCCAGATCGGGCAGGAGCGTCTGACACAGGTATTGCGCGACACCGGGGCCGCTATTGTCGGCGCAACGGGGCAGATCGCGCCTGCGGACAAGCGTCTCTATGCGGTGCGGGATGTGACGGCGACGGTCGAAAGCCTCGATCTGATCACGGCCTCGATCCTATCCAAAAAACTGGCGGCAAGTCCCGATGCGCTGGTGCTGGATGTCAAAACAGGCAGCGGTGCGTTTATGAAAACCATCGAAGACGCGCGCGAGCTGGCTCAGGCGTTGACCGCGACCGCGAATGCCGCTGGGTGTCGGACCTCGGCCGTTATTACCGATATGAACCAACCTCTGGCTTCGGCACTGGGCAACGCTTTGGAGGTGGCCGAGGTCATGAAGGTTCTGACCGAAGGGGGAGCGTCTCCACTGGCCGAAATCTCTGCCGAATTGGGCGGGGTATTGCTGGCGGATGTGGGTATCTCTGAAACCGTGGATCAGGGTCGCACCAAAATCGCCGAGATCATCCGGGATGGGCGCGCCGCGGAACGGTTTGGTCGCATGATGGCCGCCGTTGGAGGCCCGGTGCAATTTGTTGAGACGTGGTCGCGGTTCCTGCCCGAAGCCAGCGTGATCACCGAGGTGGCAGCCTCGCGTGACGGATACATCACGGCCATCGACGGCGAAGCTTTGGGGTTGGCCGTGGTGGCTCTTGGCGGCGGACGTCAGGTTGAAAGCGATGTGATCGATCCGGCGGTGGGTCTGTCAAACATGGTACGGCTGGGCGAGCGGATCACCAAAGGCGCGCCATTGGCCGCTGTTCACGCGGCGCGCGAGGACGCGGCGGCTCAGGCGGCCCAGAGCGTATTGGCGGCGATCACGATCGGTGATGCTCCGGTTGCCGTGCCCGATCTGGTGCATGAAAGGATAACGGCATGAGCCGCGCCTTTCTCGTCGTGATGGACTCAGTCGGTATCGGCGGGGCGCCTGATGCAGGCGCGTTTTTCAACGGGGATGTGCCTGACACCGGGGCCAACACACTGGCCCATATCGCGCAAGCCTGCACCGAGGGGCGGGCTGAGGACGGACGCAGCGGCCCGCTTGCGCTGCCTCATCTCGATGCGCTGGGATTGGGTGCTGCGACGCGTTTGGCCTCGGGCGACGTAACGCCGGGGCTGGCGGCTCAACCAACGGGCATGTGGGGATGCGCGCGCGAGCTGTCGCCGGGCAAGGATACGCCCTCGGGCCATTGGGAACTGGCGGGGCTGCCCGTGCCGTGGGACTGGCACTATTTTCCTGACACGCAGCCCGCGTTTCCTCCCGATCTGAGCCAAGCAGCAGCGCAAGCTGCGGGGACCGAGGGAATTCTGGGCAATTGCCACGCATCCGGAACAGCCATCATTGCCGAACTGGGGGCCGAGCATATTCGCACCGGCTGGCCGATCTGCTACACGTCCGCTGACAGCGTGTTCCAGATCGCCGCGCATGAGGAGAGCTTTGGCCTCGAAAACCTGCTTGCGATGTGCCGAACACTCGCGCCGCGTTTGCATGAGATGAAGGTGGGCCGTGTAATTGCGCGCCCCTTCGTCGGCTCATCTGACGAGGGGTTCACCCGCACAACGAACCGCAAGGACTTTGCCATCTTGCCGCCCGCGCCCGTGCTGACGAACTGGGTTCAGGACGCAGGCCGCCGGGTGCACGCCGTTGGCAAAATCGGAGACATCTTTTCGATGCAGGGCATCGACACGCTGCGCAAAGGCACGGATGCCGAATTGATGGGGCACCTGTCCGACCTGGTGGATCAGGCCGAGGATGGCAGCCTGAGTTTTGCCAATTTCGTCGAATTCGACAGCCTCTATGGTCATCGTCGCGATATCAGCGGCTATGCAAGTGCGCTGGAATGGTTTGATCAGGAAATCGGAGCCATCCTGCCTAAGCTGCGCCCGGATGACATGCTGGTATTGACGGCGGATCACGGCAATGACCCCAGTTGGATCGGCACCGACCACACCCGTGAACAGGTGCCGGTCTTGGTGGCCGGGAAAGGGACAGGCCAGCTCGGTCAGATCCATTTCGCAGATGTCGCCGCCAGCATTGCCCATCACCTGAACGTACCGGCGCAAGGGCCGGGAAAGAGCTTTCTATGAGTGTCGCAGACCTTCCGAAAATCGAGCTACATCTGCATCATGAAGGCGCTGCACCGCCCGCATTCATCCGGCAATTGGCGCATGAAAAACGCATCGATCTGAGCGGCATCTTCAAGCCCGATGGCAGCTACGACTTCCGCGACTTCGCCCATTTCCTCAGCGTCTATGAGGCCGCGTGCGAAGTTCTGAAATCGCCCGAGGATTTCCGCCGCCTGACCCTGGCGATCCTTGAGGAAAGCGCCGCCAATAGGGTGGTGTATTCCGAGACCTTCCTCAGCCCCGATTTTTGCGGCGGTGGCGATCTGCACGCGTGGCGCGACTATCTGAACGCCATTCAGGACGCCGCCGATGAGGCCGAGCGCAAGTTCGACATAACTCTGCGCGGCGTGGTCACCTGTGTCCGCCATTTCGGCCCGGATCAGGCCAAGATCAGCGCCCGGTGCGCTGCGGAAACCGCAGGCGATTGGATCACCGGTTTCGGCATGGGCGGAAATGAGTCCATTGGTACCCAGGGCGACTTCAAATGGGCCTTCGATTGCGCCCGCGAGGCCGGTTTGCGCCTGACCACCCATGCAGGTGAGTTCGGCGGTCCAGAAAGCGTGCGCGACGCGGTTCGTGACTTGGGTGTTGAACGTCTCGGCCACGGCGTTCGCGCCATTGAAGACCCCGATCTGGTGCATGAACTGATCGACCGGGATGTCACGCTTGAGGTCTGCCCGGGATCAAACGTTGTTCTGGGTCTCTACCCTGATTTCGCCGCGCATCCGATTGCGCGGTTGCGCGATGCCGGGGCGAAAGTCACCGTTTCCACGGATGACCCACCATTTTTCCATACCACTATGCGGCGTGAATATGAGATGTTGCAGGCAGCCTTTGATTGGGGCGCAGAAGACTTCGCAGCCCTGAATGAAACGGCCCTGAACGCCGCCTTTTGCGATGAAGACACCCGCGCGCGGGTCAAGAAAAGACTGGAGAACACATGAGCGAACACCTGACCGTCGTTGACCACCCGCTGGTGCAGCACAAACTGACGCTCATGCGGGACAAGGGGACCTCTACCGCCGAATTCCGTCAGTTGCTGCGGGAAATCACCCTGTTGTTGGCCTACGAGGTGACCCGCGAGCTTAAGCTGACCACCCGCCATATCGAAACCCCAATGGAGGAAATGGACGCGCCCATTCTAGCTGGCAAAAAGCTGGCCCTCGTCTCGATTCTACGTGCCGGGAACGGGATGCTGGACGGAGTGCTGGAACTGATCCCGTCCGCCCGCGTGGGGTTTGTGGGGCTGTACCGCGACGAAGAAACACTGAAACCCGTTCAGTATTATTTCAAAGCGCCCGAGGGCCTGAAAGACCGGCTGGTCATTGCCGTGGACCCGATGCTGGCCACCGGTAACAGCTCGGCTGCAGCGATTGATCTGCTGAAAGAGGCGGGCGCAACCGAGATTCTGTTCCTCTGCCTGCTGGCGGCACCAGAAGGGGTTGCCCGCATGAAAGAGGCCCATCCAGACGTGCATATCGTCACTGCCGCGCTGGATCGTGAACTGAACTCGAAAGGTTATATCATGCCCGGCCTCGGTGATGCCGGAGACCGCATGTTTGGCACGAAATAAGCCCGATCACTCGCTGCAGATGTTTTGAAGCTGGACCCAATCGCGGTCCGGCAACACCTGTTCCAGCGTGCGTCCGGCCATCGGGTCGGCCTCGATCAGGCCAAGAACCGTTTCCCCGGTCACATCCCGCGCGTAGGCATATGGAGTCGAGGGCAGGGCGGCCTGTGCAAAAACAGCCAGCAGCGCCTCATCTGTCAGGGACGGGCGAGGTTCCGACAGGACTTGTTCGGTATAGCTGTCGACGATCTCGGGCGTCAGGCCTCCGGTCGTCAGCAGGCGAAAAGCCGAGGTGGCGCCGGTTCGGTTCAGAACATCATCCAACGGGTCTTGTGCCGCGATACGGGCGCGCTCGGCAATGACATAGCCGGCGGCGACGGCGGGATCTTCATGATCCTCGATCAAGGCCCGGTTCAACAAGACCGTCCCGCCCGGCAGGCTGAGGCTGTCCTGCACCCCGGCGGGCAGGATGATGATCTGCCGCACGCCCGTGCGCTTGGCCAGCCGGTCCAAAGAGGCCTGCGCATCGCGTGAGGCGCAGGCGCGCCCCGAGACCCGCTCGATTCGTTTCAGAATCTCGTCACCGATGTCCTGCCGTTTGACCTCGGGGACGACCGAGACCACATGGTTTTGCAGGGCCCCGGGCAACCAAAGCAGCAACACCGCCAGAACAGCGGCGACGACGCCTGCGACGCTAAACCAGCGCAACCGACCGGGATGCGGGCGCGAGCGGTCGATGGCGCGTTGCAGCCGGTCGATGGCCTCAAGCATGGTCTTTTCGCTTTCGGCCAGTTCCAGCGTTTCGTCCGGATCGCCGTCAGGGTTGAAAATCGCAGGGAAACTGCCCGGATTCTGTCGCTCCAACGCGGCCAGAGACCAATGCGTCAACGCCCGGTCGTTGAAATCCGAGATCGTCAGGGTCGCCTCGCCAATCGAGACCACAACCTCGCGCCGCTGTTCATCGGGCGAGGAGCGCCACAGACCGGTGGCTTCGATCCGCTGATACTGTTTCAGGGCCGTCATCTGGATTGGGCTGCTCGTGTTTTTCTTTTGCCAAAGCATAGCATGTCGAAATCACGGGGCGCAAACCTGTTGCGCAGGCTTTCAGAAATATGCTGGATGGCACAAGCGCTGTAGCGCGCATCTAACCCGAGGCAGGACATGCAGCCAGGCAAAGAAACGCTCCCTTTTTTGGCCTCGGTGCTGATGGTCTCGGCAATGGCCATTCTTGGCGTGATCGACAACGTGGTGATCCTGCTGGCTGAAACCATCGGGCTGTGGCAGTTCCATCTCAGCCGTGCTGTTTTGATGTTGCCTCTGATCATCGGGCTGTCCCTGTTGGGTTTGGGAAGTCTGCGGCCAAAACGGCTGCGATTTGTCCTGCTGCGCAGCGTTCTGATCGCGACGGGCATGTTGTTCTATTTCGCCTCGCTGGCGTTGATGCCGATTGCGCAGGCCCTGGCGGGCTTGTTCACCTCGCCGATGTTCGTGCTGTTGATTTCTGCATTGGGCCTAAAACAGGTCATCGGACCATGGCGCATCGGCGCGGTTCTACTGGGGTTTGTTGGCATCTTGTGCGTGTTGCAACCCAACCCGACTGAGTTCGACGTCAGGACCTTTTTGCCGGTTGTCGGAGGCTTCTTCTACGCTCTCAGCGTGATTGTCACGCGGACTTATTGCTCGGATGAAAGCACAGTCGCCCTTCTGGCCAACAACATGCTTGTTCTGGGCGTTGCCGGGGCAATCGGTTTAATCGTTTTAACGGCCTTTCCCGCGTCCGGACCCGATGGTCCCGAAGGTTTTGTGACCCGTGGTCTGGTCCTCGATATGCGCGCTGCCTTGCCATGGGTCGCGGTTCAGGCCGTCGGGTCCACCGTGGCCGTCTTCATGATGATCAAGGCCTATCAGGTCGGTGAGCCCTCATTCGTTGCTGTGTTCGAGTATTCAATCATGATCTTCGGGCCACTGTTCGCCTGGGTCGCCCTTGGACAGACGATCGGAGTGATGCAGATCTTTGGCATCGGTCTGATCGCAACAGCCGGCGCGGTTTTGGGCTGGAGAGCCAGGCGCGCGACCCCCGAGCAGGAGGTCGCATGATCATTTCTCGCGGCCGCCGCTACGTGTTTGTGCACATGCCCAAGACGGGGGGAACCTCACTGGCCTTGGCGCTGGAGCAGCGGGCCATGAAGGATGACATCCTGTTGGGAGACACGCCAAAGGCCCTGAAACGGCGGCGCCGCGCCAAGGAACTGACCTCGCGGGGGAGGCTGCACAAACACGCGACGCTTGCGGATATCGACGGAGTGTTGCCGGACGAGGAGCTTGAGGCAATGTTTGCTTTCACGCTGGTCCGCAACCCGTGGGACCGCATGGTCAGCTACTACCACTGGCTACGGTCTCAGAGCTTCGCGCATGAGGCAGTCACCCTGTCGCAGCAATTGGCATTCGAGCCTTTTGTCCTGCACCCATCCATTCGTCGTTCGTTTCAGGACCATCCGGCGCGGCGCTACATGACCCGCGCGGATGGGGTCGAACAGTGCCAGTTGTTCATTCGGTTGGAAAAGTTCGAAAAAGACGCGCTGCCTCTGTTTCACCATTTGGGGTTTGAGGTGGAATTGCCCCATATCAACCCCTCGGACCGGCAGGCAGACTATCGGGCGTACTATTCCGACAGCTCCGCCCAATCTGTGGCAGAAGCCTGCGCAGAAGACATCGAGAGATTCGGCTACGCTTTTGACGTAACGACCGGCTCATAGTTTCCGATTGGTCGATAAACCCACTCCTGCAATGCTTTCTGTCGCGTAAAACCCCTCGTTTTAACCCAAATTGGGCGTAAATACGGCCAAACTAAGACGGAAAACCGCTGCATCTGCTATCTCTTGCGATGTGAGTATTTGTGCCTAAAGGGGGTTCGGCACGTGTTGGAAGTAGTGAGTTTTTCGGATGTTTCCGAGTATCATGACGATGCGGATCTGCCAGTTGCGCTGGACGCAGTGTCATCGCGCAGAGGAGGGTTCCTGCACGGAACCAAAATCGCGACCACCAGTGGATGGAAGCTGATCGAACGTATCGCTGCAGGTGATCTGGTTCGAACGCTGGATCACGGTTTCAAGGAGGTTCGCAGGGTCTCGACCAGTTGGGTCAATATCCCGGCAGGTGAGAGGCGATCAGCCTATCTACCCATCTTTGTGCCCGCGCGGGCGGCTTATAATGGCCGGGCGGTTTGGTTGATGCCGGAACAGGGCGTGGCGCTGGATCGCGGCAAACTGGACCTGACTGATCAAGGTGTATCGGTAGTGCCTGCGCGGGTTCTGGACGGGGCCTGTCGGTTGTCCTCGCAGTCGCCGGGATCGTCATTTGAGGTCACAACCCTGTTCTTCGATCAGGACGAGGTGATCTATATCGAGGGTGGCTTGCAAGCCTATTGCCCTTCTGGGCGCTTCAGCCGCACGTCTGGTCAGGCAAAAGAGTATGCGGTGGCTGACGAAGACGCTGCGACTGCGTTGGTCGGTGCGCTTGCTGCAAGTGGTGAGATTTCCGCACTGGCGAACCCATTGGGCGCTTTGCCTGCTCCGATCCCGACGGATCCGATTTTCCCGATCCGCCCCGCGGCGGGTATTCGTAGGCCCGGACGCCCGGGTCGACCAAGTGCGCCGGTTCTGTTTCTCCGGCCTGAATGGCAAACCGCTCCGGCTGTTCAGTAAGGAAGACGCAGGCGCAAGGGGAGTTGCGCCTGCGTCGTTGTTTTACGCGGCTTTGGCGTCCGGGTTGAACCGGCCGTAGAAGCTCTGACCTTTTTCAGCCATTTCACGCAGCAGGGGCGGGCAGGCGAAACGTTCGCCATAGGCCTCGGCCAGCTGATCGCAACGCTCGGCCGCATAGGGCGTGCCGATGATATCCAGCCAGCTGAGCGGACCACCGGACCAAGGCGCAAAGCCCCAACCCAAGATCGCGCCCACGTCACCTTCTCGGATGTCTTCCAGAACACCTTCTTCCAGCGCACGGACGGCTTCCAGAACCTGTGCGAACATCAGACGTTCCTGCACTTCGATCAGATCAGGTTGCTCAGCGGCCAGGGGGTACTTGTCCTGCAGACCCTTCCAATATTCGACGCGCTTGCCCTTTTCGTCGTAGTCGAAGAAGCCTGCATTGGCCTTGCGACCCAGACGGCCCTGTTCCTCCATCCAGAAGATCAGATCGTCCGAGGGGCTTTCGGGATAGGCATTGCCCATCGCCGCTTTGGTTGCACGTGCAATCTTGGCACCCAGATCAATCGAGGTTTCATCGGTCAGCTGGATCGGTCCCACTGGGAAGCCCAACTGACGCGCCGCGTTGTCGATTAGGATCGGGCTGACGCCCTCGGTGATCATGCGCGCACCTTCGTTGATATAGGGGATGATGCAGCGGTTGGCGTAGAAGAAGCGCGCATCGTTGACCACGATCGGCGTCTTCCGGATCTGGCGCACATAGTCCAGAGCCTTGGCGACGGCGCGATCACCAGTTTCCTTGCCCTTGATGATCTCGACCAGGAACATCTTCTCAACCGGTGAGAAGAAGTGGATGCCAATGAACTGCTCGGGCCGGACCGAGGCCTTCGCCAGATCGGTGATCGGCAGGGTCGAAGTGTTCGAGGCAAAGATGCAATCCTCGGGGATGATCGCCTCGACCTTTTTGGTCATATCGGCCTTGACGCTTGGGTCTTCGAACACGGCCTCGATGATCAGATCGCAGCCTTTCAGATGCTCCAGATCAGGGGTGGCTGTGATGCGGGCCAGTAGGGCGTCCTTTTTTTCGGCCGTGGCTTTGCCGCGCTTGATGCCTTTGTCCATATAGCTCTCGCTATAGGCCTTGCCCTTGTCGGCGGCAGCCTGATCACGGTCGACCAGAACAACCTCCATCCCGGCCTGCGCCGAGACCAGAGCGATCCCGGCGCCCATCATGCCAGCGCCCAGAACGCCGACCTTTTTCACGCGTTGGTCTGCCACATCTTTGGGGCGAACCGCGCCTTTCTCCAACGCTTCCTTGTTCAGGAACAGCGACCGGATCATGGCCGACGACGACGGGTTCATCAGGACGTTGGTGAACCAGCGTGCCTCAATCTTCAGGGCGGTGTCGAAGTCGACCAGCGCCCCTTCGTAGATCGAGCTCAGAAGAGCCTTAGCCGCTGGGAAAGCACCTTGTGTCTTTCCGTTCACCATCGCGTTGGCACCAACGAAAGTCATGAAGCCAGCAGGGTGGTAGGGCGCGCCTCCGGGCATTTTGTAGCCCTTCGCGTCCCAAGGCTTGACCAGATCGGCGTCTTTGGCGTTCAGAACCCATTCCTTGGCTGCTGCGACCGGATCGTCCGAAACATCGTCGACCAGCTGTGCGCCCTTGGCTTTCTTCGGGTCCATCATTTTGCCTTCCAGCAGGACCGGAGCGGCTGCCATCGCACCAACCATACGGCTATAGCGCATGGTGCCGCCACCACCGGGGAAGATGCCCAGCAGGATCTCAGGCAGGCCAATCTTGGCCTTGGCGTTCGAGGTCATGACGCGGTGATGGCAGGCCAGAGCGATCTCGGTCCCGATGCCAGCGCAGGTGCCGTTGATGGCACAGGCGATCGGCTTGCCGCCCTTCTTGGTCTTGGGGTCCATGCCCGCCAGTTCCAACTTGCGCAGGATGTGGTGGCCGCCCATGACGAAGTCGAACAGCGCTTGCGCTGGTTCATCACCGGCCTCCTGACGGATGGTGGCGAGGGTATTCAGATCCATGCCACCCGCGAAAGAGCCTTCTTTGCCCGAGGTGATAACGATCCCTTTGATCTCATCATCGCTCAGGGCCTGATCGATCAGCTGGCTTACCTCCTGAAAGGCCTCGCGGGTCAGAACGTTCATGGATTTACCCTGGGCGTCCCAGGTCACAAAGGCGACGCCGTCTGCGTCTTTGGTCAGAGTGAAATCAGTCATTGTCATCTCCAATCTGGTCAGCCGTCAGTGGGCTGCCGTCTTTCCGGGTGAAAGAGAATCCGTTCTCATCATCCTTCACCATCATGTCTATGTCGCTGTAGTAGCCGGTCTCGGTCGGGGTCCGTGTGCCCACCACCAGAAAGGTCGCGGGCGCATCTGTCTTGTTCACAAGGTGATGGCCGTTGGCCTCACCGGCTGGCCAAGCAGCGCAGTCGCCGGGCAGCATCTCATGCTCACCATCGTCATCGATCAGCACGCATTTGCCGCTGAGCATAATGGCAAACTCGTCCTGCTCCATGTGGTAGTGGCGCAGCGAGGACAGAGCCTGCGGTTCAAGCCGTACGATGTTGACCCCGAACTGGGTCAGTCCACCTGCATCTCCGACGCCTTGGTTGAAACGGCCACCGACCGCTTCTGCGAGTTTGCCGGGATAAGACGAGCCACCCTTGAACGGGATCTGAGAGAGATCCAGCTTGGGCATCAGACCCGCTCGATAATGGTTGCCGCGCCCATGCCGGACGCAATGCAGAGCGTGGCGAGGCCTGTTTCCTTGTCCTGACGCTCCAGCTCATCCAGCAGCGTGCCGATGATCATCGCACCGGTAGCACCCAGCGGGTGACCCATTGCGATCGAGCCGCCGTTGACGTTTACCAGCGCCGGATCGACGTCGAACGCCTGCTGGAAGCGCAGCACGACCGAGGCGAAGGCTTCGTTCACTTCGAACAGGTCCAGATCGCTGATCTGCATGCCGTTGTCGGCAAGGATCTTCTCGGTCACTGGAACCGGGCCGGTCAGCATGATGGTCGGGTCGGTGCCGATCTTTGCGGTTGCTTTGATGCGGGCGCGCGGCTTGAGGCCGTATTTCTCACCGAATTCCTTGTTGCCGATCAGAACAGCGGCTGAGCCGTCAACGATGCCCGAGCTGTTGCCCGCGTGGTGGATGTGGTTGATCCGCTCCAGATGCGGGTATTTCAACATCGCGACTTTGTCGAAGCCGGGCATTTGCTCACCCATCATCTGGAAGGACGGGTTCAACGCGCCGAGGCTCTGCATGTCGGTGCCGGGGCGCATATATTCGTCGCGATCCAGAATGGTCAGGCCGTTCTGGTCCTTGATGGTGATGACCGATTTCTCGAACCGGTTGTCTTCCCAAGCCTCTGCCGCGCGTTTCTGAGACTCAACGGCCAGCGCATCGGCGTCGTCGCGGCTGAACCCATACTCAGTCGCGATAATGTCGGCCGAGATACCCTGCGGCACAAAATAGGTGTCCATTGCCAGCGTCGGGTCTACTGCAATCGCCGCACCGTCGCTGCCCATGGCCACGCGGCCCATCATCTCGACACCGCCCGCGATATAAGCTTCGCCCGCGCCGCCTTTGACTTGGTTCGCGGCTAGGTTCACGGCTTCCATGCCCGAGGCGCAGAAGCGGTTAATCGCCAGTCCGGGGATCGACTGGTCGAGGTCAGAGGCCAGCACCGCCGAGCGCGCCAGACAGCCGCCTTGCTCCATCACCTGCGTGACGTTGCCCCAGATCACATCCTCAACGGCGTGGCCTTCAAGGTTGTTGCGTTCCTTGATCGCGTTCAGGGTCAAGGCGGACAGGCGCACCGAGGTTACCTCGTGCAGGCTGCCATCCTTACGGCCCTTGCCGCGCGGAGTGCGCAGGGCGTCATAAATGTAAGCTTCGGTCATGGGTCTTCTCCTTAAGCTCGATCCGACGGGTTGCCGGGCATCAGGTCATAGGGGTGTTTCCAGCCGGGCTGCTCGGACAGGCGAGTCAGCCAGGCGTCGATGTTGGGCCAGTCGGCACGGTCAAAGCCGAATGGTTCGGGATAGTAGAGGTATCCGCAGCAGCTGAGATCAGCGTTGGTCACGCCATCACCAACAATCCAGTCGCGACCCTCAAGGTGGTTGTTCAGAACATCGTAGGCCGCTTTCAGACGGCCTTGGTTGAAGGCAATCACATCGGCATTGCGGTGTTCTTCTGGCAGGAAGTTCATCAGAAACCGCGTCATGCCGGCCATCGAGCTGAGTTTGTGGTTGTCCCACAGCACCCACCGAAGGATCTCGTAATTCTCTTCCCGCGTCTTGCCGCCGAACTTGCCAGATTTCTCGGTGACGTAAGCTTGAATCGCGCCAGATTGGGAGGTTTTGAAATCGCCGTCGATCAGGAAGGGCGCTTCGCCCATTACGTTGACATCCGAGCGGAATTCGGGGCTGCGGGTGACGCCTTTGAAGAAATCGACAAAGACCGGCTCCCACTCAAGGCCGGACATTTCCAGCGCCAGAGCGGCCTTGTAAGAATTTCCGCTTTCACCGAAGCAGTGCAGTTTTATGGTCATGCGGTCGCCCCTCCCGTGGCGTTTTGTGCATCGTCCGCCCAAGGTTTTCAGCCTTGGGCCCTAGCGCTTGCGTGCCTCCAACTCGGAATTGAAGAGGCGCAACCGATGGGTCAGGTTGTCTTCGTCAATGACGCTGTTGAAGTTCTCAAACAGAAAAGACAGCGCTTCGCCTTCATCCAACCCGGCCTCGCGGGCGAAGCCGCGGAGTTTGCGATAGCCGTCCTCGGTCATGGCGACTGGGAAACGGCGGGTCAGGCGAAAGCGTTTGGGCATTCTGTCTCCTCCGAATAGTAGGGCCCGGGCGGTGTCGCCCGAGCCCAGACTTTGATCAGAAGTTCGCCGCGTCCAGAACCATCACAGTGTCTGCGCCAGTCTGAATGCGGGAAAGATGCATCGCAGTCGCGGGCAGGCGGCGTGCCATGTAGAACCGGCCGGTGTTGATCTTGGTCTCGTAGAACTCTTTGTCCGAGGCCCCACCGTCCAGCGCGTCTTGCGCGGCCTTCGCCATCTGCGCCCACATCAGGCCCAGGCAGACATGACCGAACATATGCATAAAGTCGTAAGAACCAGACAGAGCATTGTTCGGGTTCTTCATCCCTTCCTGCATGAAGTACATGCCAGCGGCCTGCAGATCCTTGGACGCTGCTTTCAGCGGTTCGATGAAGGCTTTGTCATAGGCTTCGTTCTGGCCTGCGTTTTCCTTGCAGAAGGTTTTGACCATTTCGAAGAACGCCATGACGTGCTTGCCGCCGTCCTGCGCCAGCTTACGGCCGACAAGGTCCAGCGCCTGAACGCCGTTCGCGCCTTCGTAGATCATGGCGATACGGGCATCGCGGGTGTATTGCGACATACCCCATTCTTCAATGTAGCCATGGCCGCCATAGACCTGCTGAGCCTGAACGGTCATGTCGTAACCTTCGTCCGTCAGGAAGCCCTTGATCACCGGTGTCAGCAGCGAGATCAGCCCATCGGCGTCCTTGTCACCCGAGCGGTGCGCCTTGTCGATCATAGTTGCGCCCCACAGGATGAACGCACGCGCGCCCTCAGTGAAGCTTTTCTGGTCCATCAGGTTGCGGCGGATGTCAGGGTGAACGATCAGCGGATCGGCAGGGCCATCCGGATTCTTCACACCTGTTACGTCGCGGCCCTGCAGGCGATCCTTGGCGTATTCAACAGCGTTCTGATACGCAGCTTCGGCCTGCGACAGGCCTTGCATGCCCACACCCAGACGCGCTTCGTTCATCATGGTGAACATGGCGCGCATGCCTTTGTGTTCGTCACCCAGCAGCCAACCGGTGGCCTCGTCATAGTTCATGACGCAGGTCGAGTTGCCGTGGATGCCCATCTTCTCTTCGATCTTGCCGACCGAAACGCCGTTGCGCTCACCCACAGATCCGTCTTCGTTCACGATGAACTTGGGCACGATGAACAGCGAAACGCCCTTGATGCCTTCTGGGCCACCGGGGATTTTGGCCAAAACCAGATGGATGATATTGTCGGCCATGTCGTGATCACCGGCCGAGATAAAGATCTTCTGGCCCGAGATTTTATAGCTGCCGTCGCCCTGAGGTTCTGCTTTGGTGCGCATCAGACCCAGATCGGTACCGCAATGTGGCTCGGTCAGGTTCATGGTGCCGGTCCATTCGCAGCTGATCATGTTCGGCAGGTATTTGTTTTTCTGCTCGTCCGAGCCGTGCGCCAAGATCGCCGAGGCCGCGCCGTGGGTCAGGCCCTGATACATCGTAAACGCCTGGTTCGCGCCCGAGAACATCTCTCCCACGGCCGTACCAATCACGTAGGGCATGTTCTGGCCGCCATACTCTTCCGGCATGTCGAGGCCAGTCCAGCCGCCTTCTTTCATCTGCTCGAAGGCATCTTTGAAGCCTGTGGGTGTGTAGACGATACCATTTTCCAAACGGCATCCTTCGGTGTCGCCGACAACATTCAACGGGTGAAGAACATTGGTGGCGACCTTGCCTGCTTCTTCCAGAACGGCGCCGGTGAACTCGGCCTCTAGTTCGTTGTAACCCGGAATGTCAGATTCCGAGATTTTCAGGACATCATGCAGGATGAACTGAGTGTCTTTTGTTGGCGCGTTGTAGACGGGCATGTGAAGCTCCCTTAATTCATATGTCCGGGTGACTGGCTGACGAGGTTACTCGGCGGCCTTCTTTTCGGTCTTCATCGAGGCGATGACTTTCTCGCCCCAGCGCAACTGCTCTTTCAGATCGTCGATGGCCTGCGTCAGCTCTTCTCGGCGCGATTCCATATCGGCCAGACGTTCGCACGCGATTTCATAGGTGCGCGACATCTGGGTCACCTGCTGGTCGCCCACGTGATACAGGTCCAGAAGCTGGCGAATCTCCTCGAGGCTGAAACCAAACCGCTTGCCGCGCAGAATCAGCTTTAGCCGCGCGCGGTCGCGTTTGGTGAACAGACGCTTCTGACCCTCGCGGATCGGAAACAGAAGTTCCTTCGCCTCGTAGAACCGCAAGGTGCGGGGCGTGACATCATAGGTCTCGCACATTTCACGGATGGTCATCAGATCTTCGGTCATTCGTCATACTCTCGTCACTGGCGTCGTCCGAATAGAGTTGCGCAGTTGCTGGACGCTTTACAACATGTAGGTGACGTTTACGTAATCCAGACGCTGCGTCATTTCTAAGTTGACGTAACTTCCAGTCGCGTAATGACGGGTTTTGCGAAATTTTCTTTCCCTAGGGGCAAGGGAAATTCACCCTCAGATTGGTCTGAGGACGCGATTCCAAGGTGCATTGCTTTGTCTCACCAGAACCCAGAAGGGCAGGGTGTTCTACTTGATGGACTTAGCCGTTTGATCCCGAAGCTGCTTGAGGGCATCCATCGCCTCGTCCAGCTGGGTGCGCTGCTGGCGCAGCTCTTCCATCTGGCGATCTGCCATTTCCACGAAGGTCGCCATCTGCGCTTCGTTGCCTTGATCTTCGTAGATCAACAGCCATTGGCGAATCTCTTCCAAAGGAAACCCGAATTTCCGGCCGCGCATGATCAGGGTCATGCGGGCACACTCTCTGGGGCCATAGTACCGGGATCGCCCTTCACGGTCGGGCTGCAAGAGCTCGATGTATTCGTAGTAGCGCAGAGTGCGCGGAGTCACGTCGAACTCGGCGCACATCTCTTTGAATGACAAACGGTTGTCGGACATTCGGGGTCTCCTCGGCAGCAACCTAGGACGTCATGCGAACAAGCGCAACAGGTGGGCTTGCCCTTTGATCGGATGGCGGCTCATAAAGGGGCAAGACAACAGGATATGATCATGGTCGACAAAGCAAAGCTAGCCCGACAGTTTATCGAAGCCATTCCACACGCGCGCGCGCTAGGCCTTCATCTTAGCCAGATCGGGGAAGGTGAAGCCGAGATAACAATGCCTTACAATGAGGATCTGATCGGAGATCCGCGCACGGGCGTGATCCATGGCGGCGCGATTTCGACCATCCTGGACACCTGCTGCGGGGCCGCAGTCATGAGCCACCCGTCTTCTCCGGGCGGAACAGCGACGATTGATTTGCGCATCGACTATATGCGCGCCGCCACGCCAGGGCAGAGCATCACCGCGCGGGCCAATTGCTATCACATCACCCGAAATGTGGCCTTCGTGCGTGCAACGGCGATGGATGATGATCTTGACCTGCCAGTGGCGACCGCCTCGGGGTCTTTCACGGTTGAGGGGAAGTAAGTAATATGGCCCGTTCCCGTCCCGAACCCATGCAGGTTGTCAAACAACGGCGCGACGCCGCCTTGCGCGCTTTGGTTGATGGTGTGCCCTATATCCGGTTTCTCAATATCAGTTTTGACCGGCGCGGGGATGAACTGACTGGCGTGCTGAACTTTGACGAGAAACTGATCGGCAACCCGTTTCTTCCAGCCCTTCATGGCGGCGTTACCGCGGCGTTTCTTGAGGTCACTGCCGTCATAACGCTGAGTTGGGAGCACATGTTCTCGGACATCGAAAGTGGTGAAATTGATGCCGAGGCCATTGTTACGGATGAATCGATCCGCTTTCCCAAAACCATCGACTTTACGGTCGACTATTTGCGCTCGGGTCTGCCGCGCGATGCCTATGCGCGTGCCTTTGTGAACCGGGCCGGACGGCGTTACGCCTCGGTTCGGGTTGAGGCCTGGCAGGACAACCATGCCAAGCTTTTTGCGCAGGCGACGGGGCATTTCCTCATGCCGCAACAGCCCCGCGACAAGGGCTGAACATGCAGGATGCCTCGGCACCCATAACTCACAAACGGGTGCTGAAGATCGCGGTTCCCATTGTGTTGTCTAACGCGACTGTGCCGATCCTTGGCGCCGTGGATACGGGCGTTGTGGGGCAGATAGGGGCGGCTGCTCCGATTGGCGCGGTGGGCATGGGCGCGGTGATCCTGTCCGCGATCTACTGGATTTTCGGCTTTCTTCGAATGGGCACAACGGGCCTTGCGGCGCAGGCACGCGGGGCCGGAGAGACCGCCGAGATGCGCGCCTTGCTCATTCGCGGGTTGATGCTCGGCGGGGCGGCCGGCCTCGTGTTTATCTTTGCCCAGGTCGCAATCTTCAGTGGCGCGTTCTGGCTATCCCCGGCCAGCCCCGAGGTTGAAACACTCGCGCGGTCGTACCTTGAGATTCGGATCTGGGGCGCGCCCGCAACCATTGCCCTCTATGCGATCACAGGCTGGCTGATCGCGGTCGAACGGACACGGGGTGTGTTCCTGCTGCAGATCTGGATGAACGGTCTGAACATCGTGCTAGACCTGTGGTTCGTTCTGGGACTGGGCTGGGGCGTCGAAGGCGTGGCGATTGCAACCCTGATCGCAGAATGGACAGGGTTGGCGCTGGGTCTGTGGCTGTGCCGGGACGGGTTTGCCGGGCAAATCTGGCGCGACTGGCCACGCATCTTCGATGCCACGCGGCTGCGTCGGATGGTGCAGGTGAACGGAGACATCATGATCCGCTCGGTTCTGCTGACGGGCTCGTTCACCACCTTCCTTTTCGTCGGGTCCGATTTGGGAGACGTCAATCTGGCGGCCAATCAAGTGTTGCTTCAATTCCTTGAAATCACCGCCTTCGCTCTGGACGGATTCGCCTTTTCCGCCGAGGCGCTGGTCGGAGGCGCGGTTGGCGCACGGGACCGATACCAAGTGCGGCGCGCCTCGGTCATGGCGTCTCAGTGGGGGGGCGGTGGCGCGGTGCTACTCAGCGCAGTTTTCTTCTTTGCAGGTCCCGCGCTGATTGATCTGATGTCCACCTCTCCCGAAGTACGCGAGGCGGGACGCACGTTCCTGTTCTGGGCGGCCTTGGCCCCGATAATCGGGGTCGCAAGCTGGATGTTCGACGGTATCTATATCGGGGCCACATGGACCCGCGATATGCGCAACGCGATGCTGCAATCGGTGGCGATCTATGTGGTCGCTTTGTTCATTCTGGTACCCGCTTTCGGCAACCATGGCCTTTGGGCCGCGCTTATGGTTCTGAACCTTGCGCGCGGCGTGACGATGGGTTGGCGCTATCCGAAGCTTGAAGCTCGGGTGGCCTAGAGCAGGGTGAGCAGATTTTCAGGTGGGCGGCCAATTGCGGCTTTGCCGCCCGAGATGGCCAGAGGACGTTCGATCAGGATCGGGTTCTCCGCCATGGCTTGGATCAGCTCCGCATCCGGCGCTTCCTTTGAAAGGCCCAGCTCCTTGAACCGCTTCTCACCAGTGCGCATCATCTCGATGGCAGGCAGGTCCAGCAGGGATTGCGCGGCGCGCAATTCGTCGACCGAGGGGGCGTTCTCAAGGTACTTGCGAACCTCGATCTCTGCACCGCGCTCTTCCAGCAAAGCCAACCCCATGCGGGATTTTGAACAACGCGGG
Source organism: Ruegeria sp. AG1 (assembly GCF_056541705.1). Lineage (NCBI taxonomy): Bacteria > Pseudomonadati > Pseudomonadota > Alphaproteobacteria > Rhodobacterales > Roseobacteraceae > Ruegeria > Ruegeria sp. AG1. Next base: position 28,005 of record NZ_JBQFYU010000007.1, read on the forward strand.
TTGTGCCAATATTCGATCACAGCCAATCCTCTCGCTTGCTGCCCACAGCCTGAGCCACGGTGTCAAACCCATCGCGGGCAAGAAGCGTATCCAGACCCTGCGCGATATCGGCAGCCAGGGACAGGCCGCCATAGACCATCGCGGTGTAAAACTGTACCGCCGACGCGCCTGCACAGATCTTGGCATAAGCCTGTTCTGCCGAGCTGACACCGCCCACACCGATCAGAGGGATTTTGCCATCGGTCAGCTGGCTCAACCGGGCCAAAACGCGGGTGGATTTCTCAAACAGTGGCGCACCGGACAGGCCGCCTTTTTCGTCCTTGTGCGCGCTAAGCAGCCCGTCGCGCGACAGGGTTGTGTTGGTGGCGATGACCGCATCTACGCCCGTTTCCGAGGCCACTTCGGCGATGTCCTGCAATTCATCCTCGGTCAGGTCAGGCGCGATTTTCAGGAAAATGGGCAGAGGGCGCGGCAGAGCGTCCCGCGTCTCGATCACACCACTCAACAAAGCGCCAAGGGCCGCCTTGCCCTGAAGATCGCGCAGCTTTTCGGTGTTGGGGGAAGAGACATTGACCGTCGCGAAATCCAGATGCGCCGCGCAATGGGCCAGCACTTTGGCAAAATCACCGGGCCGGTCATCGCTATCCTTGTTGGCTCCGAGGTTCAGGCCGATCACCGCATCCTTGGGACGTTTGGCCAGCCGTTCGGCCATCACCGCCATACCTTCATTATTGAAGCCGAAACGGTTGATGGCGGCTTTGTCCTCGGTCAGGCGGAACAGGCGGGGTTTCGGGTTGCCGGGTTGCGGGCGCGGGGTCACCGCTCCGACCTCGATGAACCCAAACCCTGCGCGGGAAAGAGGGGCCAGAACCTCTCCGTTCTTGTCGAACCCGGCGGCGAGGCCTACGGGGTTGGGCAGGCGCAGCCCTGCGAGTTCGGTCTGTAGACGTGATGACGTCACCGGTCCGGGCGTTGGGGCAAGGCCGGCCTGCAAGGCCTTGATCGACAGACCATGGGCCGTTTCAGGGTCCATACGGTGCAGGGCGGCGAGGCCCAGTTTCTCGGTCAGTTTCATCCGAAAGACGCGCCTCCTTGCGCGGTGCCGCAGCGGATCAGGCGAGAGGTTGCCACGGCGGCCTGACGGTGAACCACCGCAGACCGGTAAATCGGGTCTGTTACCATCTCAAGAAACGCATGGGCTGTGGGATATCGGGCAATGAACACTTCATCCTAAGCCTCGTCCTGCGGTCCGATCAATGTGGTCTGAAACGCCCCACGCCACAGGATCGACGCCCCGATCCTGGCGATAATCGGAGCGGTCTCAGTCCCGTAGTGGCGATAGGCTGCGGCGCCTGTCAGACCCTGATCCGCCAAGGCGTGGCCCACCGGGTAGTCGGCCTTGGTGCGAAACCTTACAAGGTTCAGCATCTCGATGGGTTGATCCCGATCCAATGCCTTGAAGGCTTCGAACTGTTCGCGGTCGGGATCAATGTAGGCGGTCATATCATCTCGCTCGGGAACTGGTGGGTTTGGCCATCGAAGGGCAGGGGGCGAGCCCAGACCACGTCGCTGAGCCGGATTTGGCGGTAGAGATGCGGAAACAACGCCCCACCACGCGACACTTCCCATTTCAGGTCGTCGCCCATGGCGTCAGCGTCGCAGCCAAGCAATGTCAGACCTTCGACGCCAGCAAAATGTTTGGCTGCGGTTTCCGCCGCCTGTTCGGCTGTCGAAAAATGGACGAACCCGTCAGCGATATCAATTGGCGCGCCATCAGTTGCGCCATTTGCCTGCAACGCGGCCCATTCCTCGGCCCGGAATATCTTGTAGATCAGCATGAGGGTCTGATGCCCCGCATAGCCCGTGGAATCAAGCCGGATTTCCCCCTTTGACTCTTCCGCCGCATCAGCGCACGATCCCGAAAAACAATGACAGGGAGTTTCAACATGGTAAGCCGCCTTTTGACGTCGGTCGCGATCCTCGGCCTGAGTGCAGGCATCGCTGCTGCCGACTACAAGCTGACCATTCTGCACACCAACGACATTCACAGCCGGATCGAGTCGATCAACAAATACGATTCCACTTGCGATGCTGAAGATGAAGCCGAAGGGAAGTGTTTTGGCGGTGTGGCGCGTCTGAAAACAGCCGTTGACGCCAAGCGCGCCGAACTGGCGGATGAGAATGTACTTTTGCTGGATGCGGGCGATCCGTTTCAGGGCTCGTTGTTCTACACGACCTACAAAGGTGCCGCCGAGGCCGAGTTCATGGAAGCGATCGGTTATGACGTGATGGCCGTCGGCAACCACGAATTCGATGACGGGCCGGAAGGTCTTGCGGCCTTTATCGATGCGGTCAGCTTTCCCGTGATCTCTGGCAATCTGGACCTGTCGTCTTCGGCTGAGCTGAAGGACAAGGTGCAAAACCACGTGGTGCTTGAGGTGGGTGGCCAGAAGATCGGCATCATCTCGGCCCTGGCCACCGATACGGTGGACACGTCCAGCCCGGGCAAGGACGTCATTTTCCAAGACGAGGTCGAAAGCCTGAAGGCCGATGTGGCCGCTTTGGAAGCCGAAGGTGTGGACATCATCATCGCGCTGAACCACGTCGGTCTGGCTCAGGATATTAAGATCGCCGAACAGGTGCCCGGCCTTGATCTGGTTGTCGGTGGACACTCGCACACTCTGCTGTCCAACACGGATGAGGACGCGGCAGGTGCGTACCCGGTGATGGTGGGCGATGTTCCGGTGGTTCAGGCCTACGCCTATTCGAAATACCTCGGCGAGATCACCCTGACCTTTGATGATGACGGCAATCTGATTTCGGCAGAAGGTGAGCCGATTCTGTTGGATGCCTCCGTCACACCGGACGAGGGCATCGCGGCCCGTGTCGCAGAAATGGGCGCCCCGATTGAAGAGATGAAGGGCCGCGTTGTCGCCAGTTCAGCTGCTACAATTGAAGGCTCGCGTGATGTCTGCCGTGTGCAGGAGTGCGAGATGGGCAATCTGGTTGCAGATGCCATGCTGGCCCGCGTTGCGGATCAGGGCGCTCAGATCGCGATTGCGAATGCGGGTGGTCTGCGTGCCTCGATCGACGAAGGCGAGGTCACCATGGGCGAAGTGCTGACGGTCCTGCCGTTCCAGAACACCCTGTCGACCTTTGAGATCACCGGGCAGGGCGTGATCGACGCGCTGGAAAATGGCGTGAGCCAGGTTGAAGAGGTCAAAGGCCGGTTCCCGCAGGTGGCAGGCCTGACCTTTACATGGGACCCCTCAGCCGCCCCGAATGAAGGGCGCATCACCGAGGTGATGGTCGCCGATGGTGACGGTTTTGTTCCGATTGATCCCTCGGCCATGTATCTGGTGGTGACCAATAACTACGTGCGCAATGGCGGTGACGGCTACAGCGTCTTCGAAGGCGACGACAAGAATGCCTATGATTTCGGCCCGGATCTGGCGGATGTGACGGCGGAATACCTGGCCGAAAACGCGCCGTACCAGCCTTATCTGGATGGTCGCATCAAGCAGAAGTAAGACCTGAAAAGCCGTGCCCGTTTGGGTGCGGCTTTTTCTTTTGGCTGAAATCGCATCCCGCGATGATCCGGGATTGGACAACGGACTGATGTGCGGACGGTTTGCAATCACTTTGCCCAATGACGCGATGGCGCAGCTGTTTGCCGCGCGCCCTGCCAATGCCTTGCCCGACGTGCCCAACTATAACGTTTGCCCGACCAATCAGGTGCACGTCGTTCGTGCAGGAGATGCTGGCCGTCGCTTGGATGCGCTGCGCTGGGGCTTTCTGCCCCATTGGTACAAGGCCGAAAATGCAGGCCCCTTGTTGATCAACGCACGAGCCGAGACACTGGCTGAAAAACCCGCTTTTCGCGACGCCTGCCGATCGCGGCGCTGCCTGATCGTGGCAACAGGGTTCTATGAATGGACCAAGACCCAGCAGGGCACGCGCCTGCCGTGGTACATCCACCGCAAGGACGGTGCGCCCATCGCCTTTGCGGGAGTTTGGCAGGATTGGGGGCCGGAAGAGGCACGGCAATCCACCTGTGCCATCGTGACGACCCAGGCGAACCAGAACCTGTCGACCATTCACCATCGGATGCCATTAATCTTAGAATCCGACGATTGGCCGCTTTGGTTGGGAGAAGCAGGCAAAGGTGCCGCGCGTTTGATGCAACCCGGCGCTGAAGATGTGCTGGAGTTTCATCGTGTCGACCCCGCCGTTAACTCCAATCGGGCGTCTGGCCCGGACCTGATTGAAGTCATCGAGGACTAGCTGCAGATGCGTTCCATTTACTTGCGACTAAGAGATGTGCGCTTGGTATGGCACTGAAATTCACAGAATTACCGCAGCTCTACGCGCACGGGTTCGATACAGTTATCGACGTCCGCAGCCCGGCAGAGTTCGCCGAAGACCACCTGCCGGGGGCGATCAATCTGCCGGTTCTGGACAATGAAGAGCGCGCGCGGGTCGGCACGATTTACAAACAGAAAAGCCCTTTTCTGGCGCGAAAGCTAGGGGCGGCGCTGGTGTTTCGCAATGCAGCGAACCATATCGAACATCGCCTCAGCCATCATGAGGGGAACTGGCGGCCCTTGGTTTATTGCTGGCGCGGCGGGCAACGCTCGGGCTCGTTTACATGGACGTTGCAGCAGATTGGCTGGCAGGCGGATGTCGTCGATGGAGGTTATCGGACCTATCGCCGGCTAGTGAAGGCCTACCTGTACGACCAGCCGCTGCCCTTCCAACTGATCGCGCTGGATGGCTACACTGGCACCGCCAAGACTGAGTTGTTGCACCATCTGGATCAACGCGGCGTGCAAGTGGTTGATTTGGAGAGGCTAGCCAACCATCGCGGCTCGCTGCTTGGCGAAAGGCCAGGTGGGCAGCCCAGTCAGAAAGCCTTCGAATCTGCTCTGTCTGCCACCTTTTGCGCCCTAGACCCATCTCGCCCTGTGGTGGTCGAGGCGGAGTCGTCGAAAATAGGCGATCGCATCCTGCCGCCCAGCGTCTGGACAGCGATGTGCGCCGCGCCTCGTATTCATATCGACGCGCCTTTGTCCGCCCGGTCGGCTTACCTGACCCAGGCCTATGACGATATCCTGTCGGATACCGAGCGTCTTCGGGATCGTTTGTCTCCACTGCGATCTCATCGCGGGCATGAGGTCGTGGACGGGTGGTTGAACCTCATGTCGTCGGGCGACAATGAGGCTCTGACCCGTGCGCTGATGGAGCAGCACTATGATCCGGCCTACGCCAAATCCCAGCGTCAACACCCGGCAAAGACTTTGGCGCGGATCGAGATCGCGCAGTTGGATGATAATGGCCTGAAGGGCGCGGCGGATCGCATCAAAAACACGCTGGATCAGCTTTGAAGGTTCAACCCCGGAGTTTCGGTCAAATGCCCGATCCGCGCAGCCGGGTAACCCGCCGCTTGCAGATCCTGTAGCAGTTTGTCGGCTATTTCAGGCGCTACCGCAGCCAGCAGCCCGCCCGCTGTTTGTGGGTCGAACAACAGCGCGGCTTTGCCGTCTATGGGCAGTTCAGGCGCAATGGAGCGGTTATCTGCGAAAAGGGTCGATTGGATGCCTGCGTCGCTCAGCTCCGCGGCTCCGGGCATCACGGGGACCGCCTCAAGTTCAAGCACAGCGCCGCAATTTGATGCCTCGCACAGCCCGTTCAAATGCCCGGCCAAGCCGAACCCTGTGACGTCGGTCATCGCATGGGCCTCTGCCAGAATGCGCGACGCTGTGCCTTGCGGTTGGGTCATCATCTCATAGGCTTGCGCGACCGTTGCGCCTTCGGCCCGTCCGGCCATTTCGGCAGCCATCAAAACGCCGCTGCCGATGGGTTTGGTCAAGATCAGCGCATCGCCGGTCCTGCCGCCCGCCAGAGTGATTGGGTCTTTCGCGCATAGTCCGGTCACCGTGAAGCCAATCGTCATCTCATCGCCCATTGAGCTGTGGCCGCCGACGATCTCGGCTCCGGCGTCTTGCATGACGTCGCTGGCAGTGTGCATGATCTCGGAAAGCGTTCGCTCCTGCAGGTCAGAGGACATGTGCGGCAGGATGAGAGTGGCCGTTGCGGCCTGCGGCTCTGCGCCCATCGCCCAAATGTCCCCCAGTGCATGGACGGCGGCGATACGGGTCATCAGGACCGGGTCATCGGTGACACTGCGCAGGTGGTCCGTGGTCATGACCTGCCGCGCTGTCCCAATTGTCAACAGCGCGGCGTCGTCTCCGGGCAGCGCTGTCACATCTTGACGCAATGGTTCGGGCAGCGCTGACAGTGCGCCACGCAGAGCGCCGCGACCGAGTTTCGCCCCACAGCCGCCGCACATTGGTTTGTCACCAAGGGTTTCGGCCATACCGGCAGCATGCGCGCGCGGGAGGGCGGGGGTCCCCATGGCAGGGAGATCGCGGAACTTGTTCATGAAGCTCTGGTCGATATGGTCCTTCCAACGCCACATCAGAGCACCGCTGAACGACGTGCCCAGACGTTCGGCCAATGCGGACTTTCCACCCAATGAGATCAGCTTGAGATAGTCCTTTTGCGGCACATATCGCTGCATGGTCCCGGTCCCCAGGGCCGCGCGCAGGTTGTTGAACAACACCGGAGCCTCGCGCACCGCGTAGACGCCCGCCTTGGGGCGCGGATTCTCGGTCAGGTGGGCGCAGTCTCCGGCGGCGAAGACGGCGGGGTCGCTGGATTGCAGCTGGCCGTTCACGCGGATGAAACCCTCGTGCAGGTCCAGCCCGGTGTGCTGGATCCAGCTATAGGGTCTCGCCCCCGCAGCGCCGGTCACAAACTCGGCAGGGATCTGGCGGCCATCGTCCAGTGCGACATGATCTGCGGTGATCTCTTTGATCGAAACTCCTTCGAGCACGTCGATGCCAAGACCGGCCATCACCTTGCGGATCGTCGCTGCGGCTTTGGGGCCGGTCGCTGTCAGGGCCGAGGCATTGTCGATCAGCGTGATCCGCGCGGGTCTGCCTTTGGTTTTCAGTGCATGGGCCATGGCCATCGCCAGCTCGACCCCAGCGGCGCCTCCGCCTATCACGGCCACCGAGGCAGGGCCGGTGCTGTCCAGATATGCAGACCAGCACGCGGCAAAGGCGCCCAAGGGTTTGGCCGGAACGGCATGGTCTGCAAAACCTGGCAGGGCGGGCATGTCCGAGGTGATCCCGACGTTGACCGAGGCGACATCGAATGCCACCGGAGGCCGTCCCGGCACATGCACATGGCGCTGGTCAGTGTCGATCCCCTCAACCGCGTCCAGAATGACCCGTGCGCCCGCGAAACGGGCCAGACGGACCAAATCAATGTCCAGATCAGAGCGGGAGTAGTGACCGGCGACAAAACCGGGCAGCATCCCTGAATAGGGCGCAGTCGGGCCGGGGTTGATCACCGTTACGCGCGCACCGGGCAGAGGGTTCATGCCCCATTTGCGCAGCAGCAAAGCATGGGTGTGACCTCCGCCAATCAAAACCAGATCACGGGTCAGGGGCAGCGGAGGGTTATGCATCTGGCTCAGTTCGCGCTGTGATCAGGGACGTCTTCAACCTGCTCGACCGCGTGGGTGGCCCAAAGCTCATCCTCGCCCGCATCCGGCAGATCCTGCGGCTTTTCATGACGATGAATGTGCCATTTGGCAATGAACAGGGCCGTGATCGGGGCCGTCAGAAACAAAAACAGCGTGATCAGCAGCTCATGCATCGATAGCTTGCCCTCAAGCAGCACGGAATGTGCGATCGAGGCCAATAGAACGCCGCCGACACCCAGCGTTGTCGCTTTGGTCGGCGCGTGCAGGCGCGACATCGGGTCTTTCAGTTTGATCATCCCAAACGATCCAACGAAGCCGAACATACCCGACATGATCAGGAAGGCGGCAATCAGCAATTCGACGAGAAATGTCATGTCGCCCTCACTCGATAATGTTGCCGCGCAGCATGAAGCGCGCATAGGCTACGGTTGAAACAAAACCCAGCATGGCGATGATCATGGCAGCCTCGAAGAATATCTCGGTGCCTTGATCCAGCCCGTACAGGATCATAAGCGCGATGGTGTTGATCACCATCGTGTCCAGCGCCAGAACGCGGGTGCCGACACCATCGGCGGTGATGATCCGCCACAGGCACATCATGATTGCGGCTCCGAAGCAGGCGAAGGCGAAGTAGATCGCATAATCAATCATTCGAAAATCTCCTTCAGGCGGCGTTCGTAGCGCTGTTTGATCTGGTCGCGCACAGCCTCGGGGTCAGGCGCGTCCAGGCAATGGACCAGCAGGTTGTGGCCTTGGGCTGACAGATCGCAGCTGACCGTACCGGGCGTCATCGTGATTGTCCCGGCCAGTACGGTGATTGCCTCGGGCGTACGCAGTTCAAGCGGGACGCAGATCCAGTTGGGCTGTCGGGCGTCGTCGCGTTTGAACAGGATGATCCGGGCGACAGTGATATTTGCGATAACGATGTCCCAGAGCACTACCAGGATGTACTCCGCTACCATGGGCCAGTTGCGCAGTTTGGGGCGATCTGGCCAGTAGGGTTGGGTGATAAAGGGAATGATGATCCCGAGAATCAAACCAAAAACGAGCGAGTTTAACGACCCGTTATTGGCAAGGAGAACCCAGACCAGTGTCAGCAGAAAGCTCAGGTGAGGGTGTGGGAATATGCGGTGTAGCAGCTTGATCATTCTGCCTCTCCCAATACGGCCGAGATGTAGTCTTCGGGTGTGAACAGTTGCTCGGCGGTTTTGCTGGTGTATTCGAGCGCGGGGCCTGCAAACAAGGTCAGCAGGATCAGACCGCCGACCAGACCGAAGACCGCTGTAAATGCCAGTCCTGGGTGTGGTTCAGGGGCGGGTTGAGGCTCGGCGTCTTCCTCTTCGGGCTTAGGGTTATGGTCCGCGTCGTGGCTTTTCCAAAAGATCAACGTGCCGGCCCGTGCCAGACCAACGATAGTGACAAAGGACCCGATCAGGATGACCGCCCAGACCGAGGTTGCGTCAGGTGCATCCCGGGCCGCATCCAGAACCAGCAGCTTGCCGATAAAGCCGGACAGCGGAGGCATCCCGGCCATCGCAATCGCTCCGACGAAGAACAGCGCTGAGATCAATCCAGTCTGCGCCATTGGCCTCGTGGGCGAGATGGCCCCACCGCGGCGTTCCATCACCAGATCAGCGACGAGGAACAACAGGGCCGTCGCAAGCGTCGAGTGGAACACATAGTAAAGCGCGGCTGCACTGGCATCCGGCGTGAACAGCGAAATGGCAATCAGCAGCGTACCCATCGAGGCGATAGCACAAAAGGCGACCATTCGCGCGATATGTTGCGAGCCGAGGATGCCGATAGCTCCGACGGCAAGCGTAAGTAGCGCGGCAGGTTGCAGCCAATTGCCAACCAGCCCTTGCGTCGCTTCAACCTCGGGTCCGAAGGCCAGAGTGTACATCCGGATGATTGAATACGCCCCAACCTTAGTCATGATCGCGAACAAGGCCGCCACGGGTAGGGGAGCGTTGGCGTAGCTGGCCGGTAGCCAGAAATGCAACGGTAGAACGGCGGCCTTGATACAGAACACCAACAACAGCAACACAGCACCAACCCGCAGTAACGCGGTATCCTCAGGCGGTATCTCGGCCACGCGCAGGGCGATATCGGCCATGTTGAGCGTACCGGTCACACCATAAAGCGTACCCAGGGCAAACAGGAACAGGGTCGATCCCAGCAGGTTATAGGCCACGTATTGCACGCCGGCCTTCAGCCTGACCGCTCCGCCGCCATGGGTCATCAGACCGTAGGAGGCGATCAGCAGGACCTCGAAGAACACAAAGAGGTTGAAGGCGTCTCCGGTGAGGAAGGCCCCGCACACGCCCATAAGCTGGAAATGAAACAGGGCGTGAAAATGCTTGCCACGCTCGTCCCAACCCGAGCCGATGGCGTAGAGCACAATGGGCAGGGCCAGTAAGGCCGTCAGCAGAACCATCATGGCTGATAGCCGGTCCAGCACCATGACAATCCCGAAGGGGGCGGGCCAGTTGCCCAGTTCATAGACCTGAATGTCGCCTCCCGCAGCCTGCGCGGTGATGGTCAGGGCAATGCCCAGCAGCGCAACAACCCCCGCGACTGAGAAAATGCGCTGCAGGTCGAGGTGATAGCGCAGGACCATGATGATGAATGGGGCCAGGATCGCAGGAAGAACGATCGGCGCAACGATCCAATGGTTCATGCGTCTTCTCCCGGCGCGTCCACGCTGTCATGCGGGCTCATGTCGATATGGTCATCCTTCGAGGACAGATACGCCGAGAGCGAGATCATCACGATCACCGCCGTCATCCCAAACGAGATCACGATGGCCGTCAGCACCAGCGCCTGCGGCAGCGGATCGGTATAAGGGACGTCTTCGTATTTGTTCAGAACGGCAGGCGAATTCAGCGCCAGACGTCCGGTTGCGAACAGGAACACGTTCACCGCATAGGTGATCAGCGACAGGCCAAGAATGACCGGGAATGTTCGACGACGCAGGATCAGGAAAATCCCGGCGGCGGTCAGAATACCTACGGCAGAGGCAACGAGCGCTTCCATCAGGCCTGCTCCTTCTCTTGTTCTTCTTCCGGCGGAGCGTCCCGCAGCGGGTTGATATCCATCGGGAACTCCTGTGCCATGCCCGGCTGCCATGCAAAGCGGGACAGGCTATCCAGCGCCAGCATCACCGCGCCCAGAACAGCGAGGAAGACACCGGTGTCGAACAACATTGCGGTGGCCCATTCGAACTCTTCCAGCGGTGGCCAGTTGATGTAGCCGAAGTCGCTGGTGAGGAAGGGACGTTCATTGAACCAGGCGCCGAGACCGGTAGCGGCGGCGATCAGCACACCCCAGCCGATGGTGCCGTGATAGTAGAACCTTTGCCGTTCGATCGCCCAGGTGTAGCCGCTGGCCATGTACTGCATCAGATAGGCGATGGCGACGATCAGGCCGGCGATAAAGCCGCCTCCGGGCTGGTTGTGGCCACGGAAGAAGATGTAGGCACCCACCATCAGGGCAATTGGCATCATCACGCGGGTCACGACCACCATCATCAACGGATGGGAGTCGCCCGATTGCGGCCAATGCGGCTTGCGATTCAGCAGGTAGCCCCGGACATTGCTGCTCAGGACCGCTTCGGTCAGGGCAAAGATGATCAGCGCCGCGATGCCCAGAACGATGATCTCGCCAAAGGTATCAAAGCCCCTGAAATCCACGAGGATGACGTTTACCACGTTGGTGCCGCCACCACCTTTGTACGAGTTGGCAAGGTGGAATTCGGAAATCGTCGGGAAGGCGAAATCACGCAGCATGATCGCATAGACCAGAGCACCTGTCCCAATCCCGGCCACGACCGAGATCGCGGCATCCCGCCAACGCCGCGCGGCGGTACTGTCCCATGGGGTCTCGGTCGGCAGGAAATTCAGCGACAGCAGCAACAGGATCATCGTCACCACCTCGACTGAGATCTGCGTCAGTGCCAGATCCGGAGCCGAGAGGTAGTTGAACGCAACCGAAACGATCAGCCCGACAACACCAATCAGAACCAGCGACAACAGGCGGTTACGGTGGAACCACATGATGCCCAGCGTTGCGCCCACCAGACAGATCCAGCCAACGATCGGAATGATCTGCGCAGGCAGCGGCACGCGGGTTTCAACTCCGATCGTCCCGGTGGAATAGGCGTAGTAGCCAAGGCCGACGGTAAAGGCGACAAAGATGATCGCATACCGGCTGAGGACACCATTGTGCAGCTCATCTGTGATCCATTGGCTGAGCCGCGTAAACGCATTGATAATGGCCTCAAAGATCACTTTGGCCTCAGGCCGGGGCAGGGTGTTCCAAAGCTGCTGCGCGCGTTTGTGTTGCGACATCAGGAACAGACCGCCCAACGTCGCGACAACGGACATATACAGCGCAGGCGTAAAGCCGTGCCACAGTTTCAGCGAATAATAGGGCAGCTTTTCGCCCCCGATTACGGCGCTGGATACGACAGCTACCAACGGGCCGACGATGGCCGTCGAGTAAAGGCCGATCAGCACGACCAGAACGACCATAAACGCGGGTGCCAACCACAGCCCAACCGGAGGGTCATGCGGATGGGCCGGGTAATCCTCACGCTTTGGTCCAAGGAAGACATGGCTGACAAAACGGAAGGAATAGGCTGCCGAGAACAGCGCCGCCAGCAGGGCGAGACCCGGAACGAGATAGTGAGAGTTCAGCCAAGTTGTGTGGACGGTTTCCTCCAGCATCATCTCTTTTGACAAAAAACCGTTCAGCGGAGGCAGACCAGCCATGGACAAAGCTGCGATGGTGCCAATGGTGAAGGTGATCGGCATCAGATGACGCAAGCCGCCCAGCCGTTTGACATCGCGCGTTCCGGTTTCGTGGTCTACAATGCCTGCGGTCATGAACAGCGCGGCTTTGAACGTCGCGTGGTTGATGATGTGGAACACCGCGGCCACGGCTGCAAACTTGGTGCCAAAGCCCAGCAGCATTGTGATCAAACCCAGATGCGACACGGTTGAGAATGCCAGCAGAGCTTTCAGATCGTCCTTGAACAGCGCGATCACGGCGCCCAGCAGCATGGTCACCAACCCGGTTGTTGCAACGATATAGAACCACGCCTCCGTCCCCGCGAGAACCGGCCACATCCGCGCCATCAGGAACAAACCGGCCTTCACCATGGTGGCCGAGTGCAGATAGGCGGAAACCGGCGTTGGGGCGGCCATGGCGTGAGGTAGCCAGAAATGGAACGGGAACTGCGCCGATTTGGTGAAACAGCCCAACAGGATCAGGATCAACGCTGGCAGGTAGTACGGCGAGGCCTGGATCAGCTCTTTGTTCTGCAAAATCACGCTGAGGTCATAGGACCCGACGATATTTCCCAAAATCAGCATCCCGGCAATCATCGCCAAGCCACCGCCTCCGGTAACGGCCAGTGCCATGCGGGCGCCTTGTCGGCCTTCGGGCAGGTGTTTCCAATAGCCGATCAGCAGGAATGAACTGAGCGAGGTCAGCTCCCAGAAAATGAGCAAAAGCAGGATGTTATCGGACAGAACAATCCCAACCATCGCGCCCTGAAACAGCAATAGATAGGTGTAGAACTGCCCCATCGGGTCTTCGCGCGACAGGTAGAACCGCGCATAGAGGATGATCAACAGGCCAATGCCGAGGATCAGCAGGGCAAATAGAAAACCAAGCCCGTCCAACATGAAATTCGCGTTCAGCCCCAGCCCCGGTATCCAGTCGAACCGCGCTGTCACGACATCGCCGCGCATCACGCTGGGGATATGGATCAGCAACCCCATCAAGGCGAGGAAAGTGGTCAACCCTGCGGCCGAGGCGGCTGCATTTCGTCCCGCCCGTATCAGGAGGGCTGGGAAAACAGCTCCGAGGAAGGGAAGGGCCGCGATGAGGAATAGGGACAAGTGCGATACTCCGGTCTGGGCGGTCAATATGACAGATTTTGTAGGATAATTTAATGATTGCCCAAAAATTGCAAGGTTTTGACGGATGTTAAAAGGTGTATACCGAACCTATCTTTCTGCGTGATAATGACGCGAACTTGATCCCGCTGCCGGAATTCCCCGGCGCGCGGTTGCAACCCTTGTGATAGAACCAAGCCATGAGTGCAGGAGAACGCTATATGGCAGACGGGAAAAGCCGAACGCGACGGTGGGTTTTGATGGGCGGGGCAGGCGCAATTGCCGCAGGATTTGCCATTCGTGAGTACAGCCTGATCCCGCAGGATTACTCGGGCGGCCAGCTGGAGGTAACGCAGGCGCATAAGAAGGCCGTCGCTGGGGACGTGTTGCTGGTGGATATCCGCACACCTCGGGAATGGAAGGCCACAGGCGTCGGGCAGGGTGCGCAGCCTCTGGATATGCGGCGCGAGGATTTCATTCCGGCCTTGGTGCAAATGGCTGGCGGTGACAAGTCAGCCCCTGTGGCGCTGATCTGCGCGCGTGGGGTCCGTTCGGCACGGTTGAGCAATCAACTGACTGCAGCCGGGTTTACCAATATCATTGACGTGCCTGAGGGTATGTTGGGCTCGGCCGCCGGACCAGGCTGGGTGCGGGCCGGTCTGCCGGTTGAAACCTTTGTCGAGGGAGCGTGATGAAATACAAATACTGGCTATCTTTCTGTCTGGCCGCAGCGGCGCAACCAACCTTGGCCGATTGTGGCACGGATGAAGGTACCTGCGAGATCGCCTCGGGCGCGTATCACATCGAGCTGCCCGAAGCCGAAAATCCGCCTCTGGTCGTGTTTCTGCATGGCTACGGAGGCAGCGGCTCAGGAACCATGAACAATCGCAGTATGGTCGAGCCTCTTCTGGCGCGCGGCTATGCGGTGATGGCACCGGAGGGGTTAGAGCGGCCAGACCGGGGCGGCATTCAAAGCTGGAACTTCTATCCCGGCTTTGGTGAGCGTGACGAAACGGCCTTTCTCAGCGAAGCGGTTGATGACGCTGCAGAACGGTTTGGCATTGACGGCGAACGCGCTGTTCTAGGAGGGTTTTCCGCCGGCGGCTTCATGGTGAATTACCTCGCCTGCGACGCGCCTGAGACCTTCTCGGCTTACGTCCCCGTCTCGGGTGGCTTCTGGCGTCCGCATCCCGAATCCTGCGCCGGACCGATCCGCATGTTTCACACCCATGGCTGGATCGACAATGTCGTCCCGCTCGAAGGGCGCTTGTTGGGCGGTGGCCGTTTCCATCAAGGTGATATCTTTGCCGGGCTTGAGATCTGGCGCGAGGCAAATGGCTGTGTTGATACCAAGCCCAGCGGGTTCTCGACCACGGGCCAGTTCATGCGGCGCAACTGGATGGGATGTGCCGAGGGCAGCGCGCTGGAGTTCGCGCTGTTCCCCGGCGGTCATACGGTGCCCACCGGGTGGGCGGATATGATGCTGGACTGGTACGAAGGATTGCCCGGCGGTTGATTATTCCGCCGGGGTCATGCTGCCCTTGCCTTCGATCAGGCGCTTCAACTCATTCCGATGACGACGGGCCGAGCGGGTGATGGCAGGCTCAGCAAAATCCTCGCGCATACCGACCATGCGGCGGGCGGTACCAGCCGACACACCGCTGAGCGCGGACAGCGGTATCGCCAGTGCAAGGCTGATCGCAATCGGGGCCAGCCAGACTGAGACTAGCCCGGCCAAAATACCAACGCTAAGTGCTATGCCACTGACGGTTTCCAGCGCGTGGCACAGGACCAGCGTCCGCAAGGAATAGCTGCCCCCGTCACGCGCCTGCGGGGACCAGCCTTTCTGGATGCCCAATGAAGTGCGGAACACAGCGATCATTTGCTGTACCATCAGGATCGGCGCGTAGAGGATCGATAGGATGACCTCGAACAGGAACGAGGTGAAGAACCGCCGCCAGCCGCCGAAATCCGAGTAGCGCACACCGCTGAGCGGCAGGGCTGCCACGCCTAGTACTTTGGGGGCCAGTAGCATGGCGTACATGACCAGAATGATCAGCACATGGCGTGTCTCAGACATCTCCGGCCATTGTGGGAACAGGGGGTTGTCGGGGCTGAAATAATGCAAGACCGAAGCGTCCTCACCCTGACCGATCAGCGCCCACATCAGCAACAGGGCAAACCATAGCGGTGACATCAGGTAACCGACCGCGCCGTGGAACATGTGAAACCGCGAGACCGAGCGGAACCCGCGCGAGCCCAGCAGTTTCAGGTGCTGCAGGTTGCCCTGACACCAGCGGCGGTCCCGCATGGCGTGGTCGATAAGGGTGGGTGGTGTTTCTTCGTATGAACCACGAATGCGCGGCAGGAACCGAACGGCCCAACCGGCACGGCGCAGCAGACCGGCCTCGACAAAGTCGTGGCTCATTATCAGCTTTTCCTGCCCGTTGAAGGCGCGCAGCTTGGGCAGTCCGGCACAGGTGGCAAAGGCCTTGGTGCGGATGATGGCGTTGTGGCCCCAATAGTTGCCCTCTTGCCCACACCAGCGGGCCAGACCTTCGGCAAAGGCGATACCGTAGACGCCATTGGCGAATTGCTGCATCCGGGCAAAGACCGACTGAGCACCAATGAGTTGTGGGTAGCTTTGAATCAAGCCTGCGCCGGGATCACGCGCCAGAGAATCCGTCAGCCGAGCAATCGCGCGGCCTGTCATCAGACTGTCGGCATCCAGCACCAACATCGCGTCCCAATCCGCGCCCCAGCGGCTGACCCAATCGGCGATATTGCCAACCTTGCGGTCAGTATTCTGTTCGCGACGGCGGTAATAGAGCTTCAGGTCGGGGGCCAGTGTGGTGCGCAGCGCCTCGATACTGGCTTGTTCTTGCGCGGCGATGTCCGGGTCGCGGGTGTCCGAGAGGATGAACATCGCGTATTCATGCTGCCCGCCTCGGGCGCGCAGTTCTTCCAGCATGGTGCGGGCATTGCCCAGCACGAACCACGGCACCTCATTGTAGGTCGGCATCAGCAGGGCAACGCGCAGTGGTTGCGCGCGGTCTTGTCGGATCGGGCGCTCCTGCCGGGACAGCGAGATCATGCCCAGCAGCACGGTGCAGACCGTGAACGAGATCCAGAAGAAGTTGAACGAGATCAACGTTAGAAGGATGGCTTCGACAAGGTTGATACCTTCGGATCCGAACCAGTCGCTCATGACCCATAGCAATCCCAGCGTTGCCGCCATTGCGGGCGAAAACGCTAGCGCGCGCCAGAACCCGGCTGAGGGGCGGGTACCCGCTGGGACCTGCGCATCGCGGAAACCACTGCGGAAGTCCTGCGCGGGCATTACCAGCGGTGCCTCGGGTGGCATGATATGCAGGTCGCGGCTCATGCGGTCCAACGGTACAGCCAGACTTCGGAGGCAGGTTGCTTGCCGACCAGAAGCTGCGCGCGCAGCTCGACATGGTCGCGGTCCCCCGGCTGGAACGAGAACGCCAGACGCACACCGCCGGTATCTGGGTTTCGCTGCAACACACCGTCCGAGGTTTCCGCATGGGGCGAATTGGCGAAGATACTGACCGCCTCCAGATCGTCGAACAGCGGGCTGGGCTCAAAGTCGATCACGGCCAGACGGCCTTCGCCAAAGGTGTTCTCACCCATCGCCGTGTTGATGACCCGCGGCATCGGCGTGCGCTGTGGTTCCTCACCCCAGATCAGGCGGTAGCTCAGGTCTACCTGGCTGCCTGCGGCATAGGGCTCGGCGGGCCGCCAGTAGGCGACGATATTGTCATAGATCTCCTGATCGGCGGGGATCTCGACTAGCGTCACCGTGCCCTTGCCCCAATCGGAGCCGGGCTCGACCCACAGGCTGGGGCGCTTATGATAGTTCGCCTCAAGATCCGCATAGTCCGAGAACTCGCGCTTGCGCTGCATCAGGCCAAAGCCCTGAGGGTTCATGTCCACGAAAGACGAGATTTGCAGACGAGTCGGATTCGCCAGCGGACGCCAGATCACCTCACCCGCGCCGTTGCGGATCAGCAGCCCGTCACTGTCATGGACAGCCGGGCGGAAATCGTCGAACCGGCTGTGATTGGTCTGATCGAACAGGAACATCGAGGTGCCGGGCGCGATACCCACATGCGGCAGTTCTTCGCGGGGGAAGAGGGTGGCCTCAATATCCATGATGCAATCGGCGCCAGCGGTGACGTTAAAGCGGTAGGCACCGGTCACGCTGTGGCTGTCCATCAGGGCGTGGACAACCATGTTGCGCTGACCGGGTTCGGGACGTTCCAGCCAGAAGCGGATGAATTCGGGGAACTCCTCGCCATCCGGATCGCCGGTTTTCAGGGCCAGACCGCGCGCGGACAGGCCGTAAACCTCATGCAGACCAATGGCGCGGAAATAGCTGGCGCCCTGCCAGACGCAGAACTCATCGGTTTTGCCGGGGCGGTGCATTTCCGTACGCAGACGCAGGCCCGAGAACCCAAGCGTTTCGTCGATTGGAAGGGTCGGGACCTCTTCGGCCTTGTCGAACATCTCAAGGTCGAAAGCGACCGGCTTGGCCATCCCGTTCTCGACAGTCGAGACCTTGACTGTGCGCGGGAAATACAGGCCGGGGGTGAAGAAATCGACGTTGAAGGGCGTCTCGGTCTCGTACCAAAGCGCGCGGTCCAGCCGGAAGCGGATCGAGCGGTATTGCGTGTAGGTCAGGTCTTGCCATTCCTGCGGCACCATCTCGCGCTCGGCAAAGGGGCGGCTGGCCAGTTCACGGGCGAGTTCGATCACGTCATTGCGGTCGAACGGAACCTCTGACCCCGAGGCAAAGGTGGCCGGCGCCAGAAACAGCGCAGAGGTCGAGGCCAGAAATGCGCGGCGAGTCAAATTCATTTCTTTGATTTCCATGGCTGAGATTTGAACCAGGCGGCCAGATAGGCCACCCCGATGATCATGGCAAAGCCAATCATGTTAGCGACAAAGACACTGGCAACATCCCGCTCGGTCTGATCCAGCGCGACCCCGATCAGGCGGGCTGCGGCCATCGAGAAGACAAAGACCGCCAGCGATTGCTGTCCCACTTTGGTGATCAGTTTCAGAACCACCTGCCAGATGCGCGCGCCCACAGAATGCCCTGTGGCGATCAGGCGGTGACCATGCTCACCGGCAACGACCCAGCCCAGATAGGCCAGCGACAGGAAGTGGATGTAGCGGAACAGGCCGAATTCGGTTTTTCCACGCAGTTCTTTGGTCAAAGGCCAAATCTCGCGGATTTGTTCGGCCAGACCGGGGGCTGCTGATTGAACCCACAGGAAAACCTTCCACGATCCAAAGGGCGCGGACAAAACCAGAAATGCAATGGCCGCCCAGATCAGCGTTTTTGATACCGGAGGGGCTGGAATCCAGCCGCGCATAAAGGCGAACCCGGTGAAGAACAGCAGCTGCCAACCGAACGGGTTGAAGAACCATTGACGGTCCGACCACGGCTCAGCTGGAAGGGCCAATGCTCCGGTCTGTGCCACAAGCCAGATTGCGACCGACACAGCCGCCATCAGCCAAAAGCTGACGCGGTATAGGGCCATGTAGAGCGGCATCATCGCCAGAACGACCAGATACATCGGCAGGATGTCGAAGTAGTTGGGCACATAGGTCAGGGTGAATATCCCGACCATTTGCGGCAGCGGATCATTGAAGAAATGCTGCAGGTTCAGCGATGAGACATAGCTTTTTTCGAACAGGCCCGAATTGTCCAGTGCGGCCATGCTCATGGCCACGAAGAAGAACAGACAGATATGCGCCCAATAGACCTGCCAGATGCGGAACGCCACGCGAGCGGTCCCCATCCACCAGCCTTTGCGTAGGAAGGCACCGCCGAATGCGATGGCCGAGGCCATGCCCGAACAGAACACGAAGATCTCGGTCGCATCCGAGAACCCGAAACGAGCTGGGATCCATTTGGCCCAAGGATCGTTCGGGATATGGGCGATCAGGATGATGAACATCGCGATGCCGCGATAGAAATCCAGTCGCGGATCGCGCAAACGGGCAGCGGGCGCTGCGGCCGAGGCCGCAACAGTCGCAAAATCAGAAGCGGGCGAAACAGTCGCCATACGTTTTCTGTCCTTCTAGGTCTTTTTGTTATTCAGCCGGGACGCTTTGTGCGTCGCCGTTGTCGCGGGCCGCGTTGATCAGGGCGCGGCGCGCGAGTGCGTAATTATCCTCGCCTCCGGCGCGTTTGGCGCGGCGGTCATCCAGAATACGCTCGACCGCATCCAGGCGCCCGGCGCGCAGGCCGGAATCAATTGTGATGCGCTCGAATACATCACGTTGGGCGTGACTGCCACCGGCCAACTGCATGCCCGAGCGGGCGGTCGACAGGAAATCAAACGCCGCGCCGTACAGACCGTCCCCAAAGGCCTCAAGCCCCTTGGCGGCGGCTATGCCGGGGTCAGACATGCGGATCGGTGTGTCGCCTTGATTGCGCTGCGCGTCTTTCTGGATGCGCTGCAGCATCTTGCCCGTCGCGTCCGAGCGGTTGTCGCCGGTCAGCGCCAGCAGATAATGCAGGTCGGCGAAAATCAGGCAGCCATCTTCGGTCCGGGCAGCGCTGAGATCGGCCAACTCCTCCCAGCGGTCGCCGACATCAATGCCTTCAAGCTCCATCCGGGACAGCAGCGAGGTTGCGTTCGAGATATCGCGATAATCGTCAGTCTTGTCCTTGCGGATATGCTGGTCATAGAGGTCGATGACCTGATCGACTTGACCCAGATCCAGATGCATCAGCGCCTTGTGCCACCAAACGTGATAGCGGAAGTTGTTGCAATGGGCCCAGGCGTCCTCACGCCCCGCCAGCCAATCCAGACCGAGCTGAGCATTGCCCGTCATCTCGTGAACATGTGCGACCGCGTGCAGACCCCAGGCATCGTCGGACACCATCCACAGTGCCTGACGACCGGCAATCTCGGCCTTTTCGTAGGATCCGGTCTCTTCCAGTGCGAAGGAATGACAACCCAGCAGATAGCCACGGCCTGCATGATCCGGCTCGTAGGCGGGCATGACGCGTTCGATCGAGCGCCGCATGCCTTCCGCGTCGCCCAGCACAAACCGGGTCGCATGGCTTAGCTTCATCGCCAGCGAGTCGGTCGGATGGGCGCGCAGCACCTCTTCGAATTTCTGCACGGCTTGAGACGGCAGGTCCGCCAGATAGAGGGACAGGGCCTCAACAAATAGCTGCTCGCGCGTAGAGACGGGCTGACGTTTCATCGCTTCAGTAGCGGCGCTCAGCGCGTCAACGGCGACGGGCAGCATCTCGCGCCGGCCCAGAAGAACCATGAACAGGCCCTTGACCGCGTGGCCCAAAGCGAAGTCGGGCTCAAGCTCCAACACTTTTCCCAGATGCTGAGGAGTAATCGCCGCATGCGCCATGAACCCAAGCAGAACACCGTCCCATGCCTCGACGGCCGCCGGGTGGGTCAGAGTGTTCATCTGTCCAAAAACGTCTTGTTTCATACTTGGGTCCAATCTGGTTGCGGTATTTGACACTGTTCGATTTATCAGAGTCTGCGACGGCCTCGTAACAGTATCGACCCTGCTCTCGAATTGGTGAAATCGCGTGTGTGAAAAAAGTGAAAAAAACCGCCGATTCAAGGGCATGTTTCAGCAAGTTGCTGCCGAAACATGCAAGTGTTTCAATCTTCGAACGGGTTTTCAGCGCTTAAAATATCATCAGTATCGGCCCCGAAGACCGGCGGCGCATGCCGATATGTTACAGGCGTGAGCGACAGGTTGAGCGGATTGCCGATCAGATTCACCTCTCCCGGTTGGGCCTGCATGGCGATCTTCATCTGCCGCGCGGCGACCTGATCGGTGTCAAACACCTGATCCACCGTTTGCACCGGGCCGACGGGCACCTTGAGGGCCTCAAGCTCGGAAATCACAGTCGTCGTCGGGCGCTGTTTCATCGCCGGGCGCAGGATAGTGTTCAGTGCGTCACGGTGCTCTAGTCGCGCCGGATTGGTGGCAAAGCGTGCGTCTTCGGCAAGATCGGCGTGGCCTATGAACGCGCAGAACCTGCGGAACTGGCTGTCATTTCCAACGGCCAAAATCACGTGACCATCTTCTGTCTCATAAACCTCATATGGGACAATATTTGGATGTCCGTTGCCGCGTCGCTGAGGTACCTGGCCCGAGGTCAGGTAGTTTGTGCCCTCATTGATCAACCACGAGATCTGTGCATCCACCAAGGCAAGGTCGATTTGTTGCCCTTCACCGGTTTGATCTCGGTGGCGCAGCGCTGCCAGAATGCCAACGGTTGCGTACATGCCGCACATCACATCGGCGATGCCCACGCCCACCTTCATAGGCGCGCCTTCGGGGTCGCCGGTCAGGGACATGATCCCACCATAACCTTGCGCCATAAGGTCATAGCCGGGCTTGCTCGAGTTTGGTCCCGTCTGCCCGTAGCCGGAAATCGAGCAATAAACGAGGCCGGGAAGATCCTGCGACAAGCTGTTGTAATCCAGCCCGTATTTCGCCAGCCCGCCGGGTTTGAAATTCTCGATCAGGATATCAGCATGCGAGGCCAGCCGCTTGATCTCGGCTTGTCCTTCTGGCGTTGCAATGTCGATGGCGACGGATTTCTTGTTCCGGTTGGCCGACATGAAATAGGCGCTCAGGTCGGAACGGTTGCCCGCTTCATCCTCAACATACGGAGGGCCCCATTGCCGCGTATCATCCCCGCCGGTCGAGGGGTTTTCGATCTTGATAACACTCGCGCCCAGATCGCCCAGCAGTTGGGTGCAGGTCGGTCCGGCCAGAATACGCGACAGGTCCAGAACCTTTACGCCTTTCAGCGGCCCGTTAGATTCGGCCATCATATCCTCCACGCTCGATCTCGGCAGCGATGACGGTGAAGCGGTCGGCTTTGACCGCCTCATCCAGTGCTGCACGCAGTTCTGCGCGGTTGCGGACCGTGTGTCCATAGCCTCCGAACGCGCGGCCCAGGGCGGCAAAGTCATGGCGGTCGAAATCGACCCCCTTGTTGCCCATCTGCCGTTGGCGTTGTTTCAGCTCGATCAGGGCGAGGGAGGCGTCGACAAAGACCAGAAAGATCGGGTTGCCACCCATTTCAGCGGCGGTCGACAACTCTCCGGCGACCATCAGGAACCCGGCATCGCCCGAAAAGCTGATCACCGGGCGGTTCGGTTCCGCCAGTTTCAGCCCGATCGCCATTGGAACAGCGCAGCCCATGGTGCAAAGGGCTGAGGACTGGATCAGCCCGCGTGGCTCCGAACACTCCCACATCTGGCTGAGGAGAATGCGGTGCGCGCCGCTATCCGCGGTTGCCAAAGTATTCGCGGGTAGGGCGGCACGGGTTTCGGCGATCACGCCAGCTGGCCCCCAATCGTCATTCTGTGGGAAGGCTTCCGCCAAAGCGGCTTTGACCTTCGCAGGCTCTCGGGCAGGCCATGTGGCGCGGGCGGGGTTGCCTTTGGCAATGGCTTCAAGGGTCTGGCCAGTATCGGCGACAAGGTTCAGACCGGCCTGATGCATGTAGTGATCATTGACCACGGCCGAGATATCGATGACGCGCGTTTCTTCGGGATTCCAGATCTCACGCCAGCCGGGGCGCATTTCGATGGGGTCATAGCCTAGGCACAGAACCAGATCGGCCTGTTCCACCAGCGGGACAAGGTGTTTGTCGGCCAGAGGGGACAAACCGGCACCGCCGAGACACAAGGGATGATCTTCGGGCACCACGCCCTTTGCTTTGTAGGTCGTGACGAAGGGGATGCTGAAATGCTCCAGAAACGCCTGAACCACGCTGCGCGAGTCGTCATAGAGGACATCCAGCCCGATGATCGCAATCGGACGCTCGGCCTCAGACACCCAACGACGGGCTTTGGACAGGCAATCGCCTTCGGGGGCCACTGCGGCCACTTTGGCCAGACGGCGGCGTTTCGTCGATGAGACGCGGGTATCCGCGACCGAGATCGGCACGTCGATATGCACCGGGCCGGGGCGGGGCTGGTTGGCAAGCGACACCGCCTTGTCGGCGATGATATCCGCGCCCTCAGCGGTGAGGGTAAAGGTCCCTTTGGTGATAGAGCGATAGACTTGGCTGTGATCCATGACCTGATGCGTGTAGGTCAGCGCCTCATCCGCGTCGACGCAGCCGGTCAGCACGATCATCGGCACCCGGTCTTGCAGCGCGTTGGCAACCACGTTGATCCCGTTCATCGCGCCGGGGCCTAGGGTCGCGACAAGAATCGCAGGCGCGCCGTCGCGGTGATGGACGGCTTCAGCCATAAACCCGGCTGCGTTCTCGTGCTTGGTCAAATGAAAGGTGATGCCGGCCCGTTCTAGCGCGTCCACCAGCGTCAGAACCTCGCCGCCCGGCATGCCGAACGCATGGCGGCACCCTGCCTCATACAATCGTTGAGCCAGTAGATCCGCCGCGCGGGGAGAGAGGTCCTGCATCAGTCATGCTCCGAGAAAAAGATATGTGACAGCAAATGTCTGACACACCGGCAAGAGGCAAGCGGGTTCACATCAGTGTGACTATTTGACGGCTGTTTCCGCGATGGATTGAAACTTTTGGTCTAGTTCTGCGGCAATATCGGAAAGCGCCTGACCGCCCTGATCCGCGTAGGGCTCAAACACAAAGCTGGGGGTTTTGTAGGACAAACTCGCGGTGCCGTCGTCATTTTCGGTGACATACAGGCGAATCGGCGCCTCGATCATCGCCGCGGTTGAGGTTTCCAGCACCCGCACCGCATAGTCGTTGTTGAACACGCCGATCACGCGATTGCCCGGAATGGTGATCCCACGGGCCGCCGCCGCTTTGGTCGGCCCGGTTTGAGTGACAACGATCAGCCCGTGTTCCTTGACGGCAGCCTTGGTGTCGGCCACCAGCGCGTCATAGGGTTTCCCTGTTTCATGAACGGCCCATCCCGGCAGGGCCTGATCCGCCAGAGCAGGCGAGGCCAGCAAGTAGACAGCAGCACAGATTGCTCTCATCACAGGGTCTCCGTCTTGTTGGTACCCAACTAGAGCAGGTTTCGCCCATCGCTGCATTCACATTTTCGTCTGCGTCTTCAGGGTGACCGTTTTTGCAGCAGGTAGATGTCCATGATCCAACCATGATCGGCTCGGGCCTGCGCACGGGTGGTCAAAATGGTCTCGGCGACTTCATCCAGCGGGCCGTGGATCAGGATCTCTTCCTTCATGCCGACATAGGCGCCCCACCAGATATCGAACGCCCCCATATCCAGCGCCTGGAACGAACACTCACCGTCCAGCATCACGGCGACCTTGGTGGCGTCCGAGGGCCAGCCTTCATCGCGAATACGACGGCCAGTCGTCACCATATAGGGCGCACCGATATCGTTGATGGGAATGGCATGGGCTGCCGTCAGCGCCTGTAGCGCGGTAATCCCCGGAATCACGCGTTTACGCGGTTGCGAGTTCAGCCGAGAAGCAATCCGCAGGGAGCTGTCGTAAAGCGAGGGATCGCCCCAGATCAACAGCGCGATCTTCGAGGCCTCTGGATAGACCGCCATCGCCTCTTGCCAGCGCAGGGCAATAGCATCGTGCCAATCATCCACACCTTGCAGATATCCGTCATCCGAACGGCGTTTGGGGATATCGAAATACGCTATCTGCGGAGGGGTCTCAGTGACCTTGGCGATGATCTCCTCCCGCAGTCCGGCCAGATCGGCTTTGTTCTCACCCTTGCGCGGGATCAGGATCAGATCCGCCTCGCGGATTGCCTGCGCGCCTTGCAGGGTCACGTGATCGGGGTTGCCGGTGCCGATGCCGATCAGAGACAGCTCATACATCCTCGAACTCCGCCAATGGACCATAGAGGATCAGGGCAGGCGCGTTTCCGATCTCGGATTTCAGCGTTTCGGCCAGCGCGCCTATGGTCGAGCGGTGCAGCTTCTGATCCGGTGTGGAAACGGATTCCGCCATCAGCGCGGGCGTATCCAGCGGCAGGCCGTTGGCATTTAGGGCCTCGACCAGTAGCGGAAACGTCCGTTTGCCCATGAACACAACGGTGGTCGCCGCCGCATCAGCCAAAGCGGTCAGATTCAGATCGGGGGGCAGCTGCCCGCTGACATCGTGGCCAGTGACGAACTGTACCCGCCGGGCCGTCAACCTGCGGGTCAACGGAATACCGGCAGCTGCTGCGGCTGCGATGGCAGAGGGGACGCCTGGAATGATCTCATAATCGATCCCGGCAGCACGCAGGGCGACGATTTCTTCCTCAAGCCGTCCGAACATGCCGCCATCGCCAGATTTCAGCCGCACGACCCGTTGACCGGTCTGCGCGTATTCCACGAGCAGACGGCTGACATGATCCTGTTTCGGCGAGGGTCGCCCGGCCCGTTTGCCGACGCCCACAAGATCAGCATCCGGTTGCGCGTGGCTCAGAATCGGCCCGCTGCTCAGATCGTCGAACAGAACGGCGTCGGCCTTCTGCATCCGGTCCACGGCCTTCAGGGTCAGCAATTCCGGGTCTCCCGGACCGGACCCGATGAATGACACAAACCCACTCATGCCGAGGCCTCGGCGATCAGGTGAAAGAACGTACCAGTGACGTTGCCACGGCGCGATCCGGTCTGCGGGCCTTCATCCCCTTCGGCATCGAACACACGCGCCAGCGGTGCATCTGGCTGTTCGACGATCGAGGAATAGTGGAACTCGTGCCCCCGCAGCGATGCACCTTGCGCAAACCCTGGCATCGACGCCAGCAGTTCGGCCCGGCGATACCCCAGATTGAATTTGCGCTTCTGGTACGAGGTCTGCAGCCCCAGCAATCCAGCCATCTGGTGCGGCACGCCCTCTTTGTCGATCAGAACCTCACCAAGGGCCATGTAGCCACCGCATTCCCCATGTACCGGCTTGGTTTTCGCGTGTTTCCGCAAACCGGTCAGAAACGTGTTCGCGGCGGCCAGAGTGCCTGCGTGCAGCTCCGGATACCCACCCGGCAACCAAACCAGATCGGCATCATGGGCTGGGGCTTCATTGGCCAAAGGCGAAAACGGCAGGATATCGGCCCCCGCCGCGCGCCATCCCTCCAGCAGATGCGGATAGGTGAACGAAAACGCCACATCCCGGGCCAGCGCGATTCGTTGCGCCGGAGGCTGCGGCAGCGCGGCTGACGATGGTCCTTTGGGGCTTGAGGAAGCCGCCAGCTTGATTGCCTCAAGGTCCACATGCTCCCGCAGGAATGCGGCATAGCCGACAATGGCACTTTCCAGATCGGGATGCTCAATCGCTTGTATCAGTCCCAGATGACGTTCCGGCAGGGTCAGGTCTCCGCGACGGGGCAATACGCCCAGAACCGGCAGGCCTGCACGTTCCATACCCAAGCGTGTTAACCGCTCATGTCGAGGGCTGGCGCAGCGGTTCAGGATCACTCCGGCAAAAGGCAGGTCAGGGTTGTACATCTTGAACCCCAGAGCAGTCGCCGCTGCCGATTGGGCCTGACCGCCCACGTCCAACACCAATACAACTGGCCAGCCCATGCGTTGCGCGGTTTCGGCGCTCGATCCGTGGCCCAGCTCTCCGGGTTTGGCGACGCCATCGAACAGACCCATCGAGCCTTCGGCCACCACGATATCCGCCCCTTCGGCCTGATCCGAGATCGCGCCAACCAGCCCGTCACCCATCGCCCAACTATCAAGGTTGAACGAAGCCCGCCCTGCCGCTGCGCGGTGGAAGGCCGGGTCGATATAGTCGGGGCCGCTCTTGAACGGCTGTACGGTGAGGCCATCCTCAGCCAGCGCCCGCAACAGGCCCAGCATCACGGTGGTTTTGCCCGTCCCCGAAGAGGGCGCAGAGATCAGAATGCCCGGAGGGTTAGTCATCACCATGACTCCAGCTCGACCATGGGCTGTCCGCGCTCTGAGGGCGGTAGCGACGGTCGTAGTCTTTTGAATACAGGCAGCTCTCGTCGAACCCTTCACCCGCCAGCGCAGGCCCGACCATGATCAGCGCGGTGCGCGAAATGCTCTCATCCAACGCGTCTTTGAGGGTGGCCAACGTTGCACGGATGATCCGCTCATCCGGCCAACTGGCTCGATAGACGACCGCTACAGGACAATCCGTGCCATAGGCAGGGCTCAGATCGGCAATCACCTTGTCCAAATTACCGATCGATAAATGAATGGCCAATGTCGCGCCGGTGCGAGCGAAGTTCTCTAATGTTTCGCCTGTGGGCATTGAGGACGCACGGCCCGGGGTCCGCGTCAGAACCACCGATTGCGCAAGGCCGGGCAAGGTCAACTCTGTGCCCAAAGACGCCGCAGCCGCCGCGAAGGAAGGCACGCCCGGGGTCACGCTGACGGGGATGCCCATCTCTTTCAGACGGCGGATTTGCTCACCCATCGCCGACCAGACCGAAAGATCACCGGAATGCAGGCGTGCCACGTCCTGGCCAGCCTGATGGGCCGCGTCGATCTCGGCCATGATCTGATCTAGATCCAAGGGCGCGGTGTTGATGATCTTCGCGCCTTCGGGGCAATGGCTTAGAATCTCTTCGGGCACCAAGGATCCCGCATAGAGGCAAACGGGGCAGGAGGCGATGATATCGCGCCCGCGCAGGGTCAGCAGATCGGCGGCGCCCGGTCCGGCGCCAATGAAATGAACGGTCATGAGTGTCCTCCGATGGCAATGGCGCATGTCGCCAGCCGGTCGTCCGAGATATGTCTGGGTGAAAGAAGCCGCGCGCCATTTCCGGCGGCGGCCAATGCGGATGCTTCGGCCACGCTGCCGGTGCCATAGGTGGCTCGGCTGCGGTTCGAACATGTCAGGGTGCGCTGCCCAGCCAGATCGGCTGCGGCAACGAAATGCAAGGGCAAGGCAAGGCCTTCTGCGAAACTGGCAAGTGCCAGATGACCCTCTTTGTCGGCAACGGTTGCCAAGGCTTGAACGTTATGTGCAGCAGCGGCGGCCTTAAAGGCTGCGCGCAGGCTGTCCACTGTTGCGCTTGATGAAAAGCCAAGGCCTGCGACGATCATAGCGTCACACTCCATTGCACGACCGGATAGGCCGATTTCCATCCGCGCCGAGGGCCGAGCGGTGCCGATTGCGCGAGCTCAATCCGCAGAAGATCTCCGCCCAATTCTTCGTGCCAGCGGGCCAGCAGCGCTTCGCTTTCCAAAGTAACGGCGTTGGCGACCAAGCGGGCGCCTGATGGAAGGGCATTGCGCAGCCACGCCAAGAGATCGGCGCTGAGACCGCCTCCAATGAACACAACATCGGGCAGAGGCAGACCTGACAGCGCATCCGGCGCCGTACCGTGAACGACATTCAACCGATCTTGCCCCAACGCATCGGCATTGCGCCGGATGCGTTCGGCGCGATCTACGCGGGGTTCGATGGTTGTGGCCGTCAAGGTCGGATCACACATCAGCCATTCAATGCTGATCGAGCCCGTGCCGCCACCAATGTCCCAAAGATGCTCACCGCGTTGTGGGGCCAGCGCCGACAGGGTGAGCGCTCGGATCGGGCGTTTGGTGATCTGGCCGTCGGTTTCGAAAATCTCGTCGGGCTTGCCCGAGGCCTTTGGGAAAACGCGCCCCTCGCCCGCAACCTCCAGCCCGACGCAGACCGGGTGATCGAACGTGCCCAGAAGCGCCTCGGTCAGCGAGACAGAGCGCGCGCGTTCACGCGGGCCGCCCAAGGCCTCCATCACGTGCAACTGGGTATCGGCGAACCCGGTCTCGGTCAGATAGGTCGCAAGCTCTGCAACGGCAGCACCATTGCGCAACAGGATGATCGCCCGCAGACCCGGAGACAGGTGCGGTCGCAAACGCGTCAGAGGAGCGGCGTGAAGGCCAAAGGTCTGGGTGCCCTCCAACGGCCACCCCAAACGCGCGGCGGCCAGCGAAAAGGTCGATTGGCCGGGTCGCGCTGTCCACTCGGCAGCCTCGAAATTGCGTGCAATCACCGAGCCCGCGCCGAACCAGAAGGGATCGCCCGAGGCCAGAACCACCGTCGCACGACCCCGAAGTCCGGTCAGGATCGGCAGACCGTCGGAGAAAGGCACCGGCCATTCGATCCGCTCAGCCCCTGTTTCCGGCACCAGCGAAAGGTGGCGAGGCGGGCCCATGATGACCTCGGCCCGATCCAGCACTTGACGGTTTGCAGGCGACAGGCCATCAAGCCCATCTTCACCCAGGCCCAGAACGGTCAGCCACGGAGTATCAGACATGACCAACCTCCTGATCCCCAATGTGCTTATTCTGGGCGGCACGACCGAGGCAAACGCTTTGGCCAAAGCCGTTTCCGAACAGGGGCTTGCGGCGACCTATTCCTACGCAGGACGGGTCGAGAAACCGCGCCCGCAGCCCTTGCCGGTTCGGGTCGGCGGGTTTGGCGGAGCGCAGGGTTTGGTCGCTTACATCCGCGACAACGGGATCAGCCATGTAGTCGACGCGACCCATCCATTCGCCTCGCAGATGAGCCGAAACGCTATTGAGGCCTGCCGTGAGGCGCAAACGCCACTGGCCGCGCTGACGCGACCGGCCTGGCGCGCGCAGCCCGGTGATGACTGGCGACACGTTCCCGATATCCCCGCCGCAGTTGACGCGCTGAACGTCGAGGCGCAGCGTGTGTTCCTTGCGGTTGGTCGGATGCATCTTGAGGAGTTCTCGGCCCAGCCCCAGCATCGCTATTTGCTGCGACTGGTGGATGCGCCCGATGAGCTGCCCTTGCCGAATGCCGACGTGGTTGTCGCCCGCGGCCCGTTTGTCGAGGCTGACGACCGCGCGTTGATGCAGAGGCACGAGACGCAGTTGGTTGTGTCCAAGAACGCAGGCGGCACGGGCGCGCGGGCCAAGCTGGACGCGGCGCGGTCGCTGGGCCTGCCGGTGCTGATGATCGACCGACCGGTCCTGCCAGAGCGGACCGAGCTGTCGACGATTGCACAGGTTCTGGACTGGCTGGCTCATTCTGGGGTGAACCTCGGGGTGTAGACGATCGGCGCGCCGTCGCGCTCGATCACGCGGGTGCGCGATGATCCGACGATCACCACAGTCTGCATATCCGCCATCTCGGGCGTGGCCTCGGCCAGAGTGGAAATCCGGATCGCTTCGTCCTCGCGCGACACGGCGCGCGCGAAAAGGATCAGACGTTCAGGCTCACATTCCTCACGCAGGATTTCCAGCGTTTTCACAAAGCCTTCCGGTCGCGACTTCGAGCGGGGATTATAAAAGGCCATCGAGAAGTCCGCTTGCGCCGCTAGACGCAGCCGCTTTTCGATCAGGGACCAGGGCTTGAGGTTGTCGCTAAGGTTGATAGCGCAGAAATCATGCCCCATAGGCGCACCGGCGCGGGCAGACGCGGCCAGCATCGCAGTGATCCCCGGCAGTACATCAATCTGAATGTTGCGCCATTCTTCCGGGCCGTTCTCCAGCGCCTCGAACACCGCAGCGGCCATCGCAAAGACACCCGGATCGCCAGAAGACACAACGACGACGCGTTTCCCCTCGGCCGCCATCTGTAGCGCGTGTTGCGAGCGATCGATCTCAACCCGGTTGTCACTGGCATGCAGCGTCAGGCCGGGGCGCTCAGTCACGCGCGCGACATAGGGGATGTAGCCCACCACATCGGTCGCCTCGGCCAGTGCGGCGGTAGCTTCCGGCGTGACCAAATCCTCATTGCCCGGCCCGAGGCCTGCGATCTTGACCCAGCCGCTCATGGCCGTCGCCCCTGACCGTGTACGAGGATGATCGAGAAATAGGGGGTGATCCCCTCGCAATTTTCGGACAATTTGCAGACGCGTTGGTTCGGCATTTGTGCGTATTCCACAATCCAAGCCCGGTCATACATTCCGGCGGTCTTGAGCGCGCGCTTCACCTTGTCGATATTGCGCCCGATCTTCATCACGACCAGCGCGTCGGTCTGCGCCATGCGTTCGGCCAGAACCTCTTCGGGCAGGGTGGCGGCCAGAACGGTCAGGATGTCGTCTCCCCATGTGATCGGATCGCCTGTTGCTGTCCAAGCGCCGGACATTCCGGTAATGGCCGGGATGACCTCGACGGGGGCGATATCGCGCAAACGGGTGTAGAGATGCATGAACGAGCCGTAGAAAAACGGGTCACCCTCGCAGAGAACAACGACATCTTCGCCCTTCTCAGCAAGGGCTTTCAGATGGTGCGCACAGTCCTCGTAGAACGCGGCCAACAACTCATTGTAGCGCGGATCGTTCAGAGGGATCTCGGTTGTGACGGGGTATTCCATCGGGAATTCCACCGCGCCTTCCGGGATCATACCGTTGACGATCTGGCGGGCCTGACCACTGCGGCCCGGCTTACGGAAAAACGCCACGTGGCGGGCATTGCGCAGCAGGCGGTCGGCCCGCACGCTCATCAGGTCGGGGTCACCGGGGCCGAGGCCAACGCCATATATCTTGCCGGCGCTCATTCGGCGCGGCTCGCGATGGCGTTGATGGCGGCGACGGTGATGGCGCTGCCGCCCAGACGGCCTTTGACGATGCAGGACGGCACGGGCTGTGCCTCCCACAGGGCGTCCTTAGATTCGACCGCGCCGACAAAGCCCACAGGGCAACCGATGATGGCGGCGGGGCGCGGGCAGCCTGGGTCTTCCAGCATGTTCAGCAGGTGAAACAGAGCCGTCGGCGCATTGCCGATAGCGACCACAGCGCCTTCCAGATGCGGACGCCACAGCTCAAGCGCGGCCGCCGAACGCGTGTTGCTCATCTCAGCGGCTAAGGGGCGCACGCGCTCGTCATGCAGGGTGCAGATCACCTCATTCTCGGCGGGCAGGCGGAAACGGGTCACACCCTCGCTGACCATGCGCGCGTCACACAGGATCGGTGCGCCGTTTTCCAGCGCGGTCCGCGCGGAGGTTACAAAACCCGGCGAGAAATGGACGAACTCTTCCAGCCCGACCATGCCAGCTGCGTGGATCATCCGAACGGCGACCTGCTCTTCATCGGCGTCGAACCGGTCCAGATCGGCCTCGGACCGGATGGTTGCAAAGCTCTCCTTGTAGATCGCCGCGCCGTCGGTTTCGTAAGTGTAGGGCATCAGGTGAAGTCCATCGTCATCAGTGTTTCGGGGGTCAGCCCGCGCAGGATTGGCTCATCCCCCGCACGGCCCTGTTTGACAAGATCAAATCGTCCGTTCTGGCCGACTAAAGTCACATCCGCGGGGCCCATCCGGGCGCACCCTTTGGAACACCCCGAAACATGAAGTGTGCCGGGCACAAGCGGGGCCAATTCGCGCGCGATATCGCGGGTTTCCGCTTGCGCCTGCGGGCATAACGGAGCACCGGGGCAGGCGTCGGTGGTCATAAGCGGGTCGGTGCCGTCTATGACAAAACCCGGTGCGGGTATCGCCGCCCCGCCTTCCAGCAGGATCAGTCGCCAAGGGGTGACACGCAGGGCAGAGGCGCCGCTGTCGCGGATCAGCGCGTGGAGCTCGTTGGCGGGCAATTGCCCAAAGGCCGCGCCATAGAGGCTGCCCAGATCGCAAGCGCCAGGTTGCAACGACGCGCCAATTGGTCCGGGGTCGCGGCCCTGCCATTCCGCAGGCAGACCAAAAGCCGCCACGGCCCGCGCCATGCGGCGGGTGTCTGGCGTGAAGGCTTCCGCAAACCAAGTGGCCAGAGCAATCAGGTGATCAATGGCCTCGGCCTCCGAGACTGCACGTCCGGTTTGTGCTCCTTCTGCGCGTAGGATCAGCCCATCGGCGGAACGCTCCACCCGGATATCGGCCGATTCCGCCGCTAGTAGACGCGTCGGCCCAGTGTCGATGGCGAAGCCGAATTTGGCCGGTAGAGCAGGCAACTCGCTCAGGCGGTCGATCAATTCCTGCGCTAGCCGCGCGGTCAGATCACCCGGCTGGTAAAGCGGTGAGACCAGAATGTTGCGTCGGACCTCGATATCCGGCTCCGCGTCCAGCAGCCCAAGCGCGGACAGCTCGGACAGCAAAGCCTGGTGTTCACTTTCCTGCACGCCGCGCAACTGCAGGTTTGCGCGGTTGGTCAGGTCGATTGTGCCGTTGCCGTATTTCTGGGCCAGTTCACACAGACCAAGCGCTTGTGGCGCGGTCAGCCGAGCGAGCCGAGGGCGCACGCGCACCACCAGCCCATCCCCTGACATCATCGGTCGGTGGGCGCCGGGGCACCAACCTTGGACGACTGGTTTTGGGGTGGGCGCGCTCATCCCAGCCCCCCCAGGTCCGCCCGGATCGAGTTGCGCCGGGTGTTCCACAAGCCGGCATCCAGCAGCGCGCGGAACCGGTCCTGCATGGCCTGATGGGCCTGCGGATTGGCCTGTTGCAGGAAAGCATCCACATCTTCATCGCCCAGCGTGGCATCGTGGTAGAGGTCGAACAGATGCGGCGCAACAGTGCCCGAGAGATGCGCGAATGAGGCCATGTGATCCAGCGTCGCCGCGATCTCTGCCGCGCCACGGAAGCCATGCCGCTGCATCCCTGCGATCCAGTCCGGATTGGCAGCGCGGGCGTGGACAACGCGGCTGATCTCTTCCGGCAAGGTGCGGGCGCGTGGGTTTCCGGGGTTGGTATTGTCCAAATGATATAGCTGTGCGGTCCCATCCGTTGCCTTCTTGGCGGCAGCAAAACCGGCCTCATGCGTGGCGTAGTCATTGGCCAGCAGAAGGTCTGTTTCCGTCAGGTCCTGCAGGTGAACAAAGCTGTCGGCATGCGCCACGCGTTGGGTGATGCCCGCCTTGTCCTGAACGATATTCTCGCCTTCCAGCGCAAAAGAGCTGGCCTCAAGCCATGCCTCACCCGCCTGCGCGCGGGCCTCTTCAGTATAGACCTCGGACAGTTGGGTCATGTTGACGCCATAGCTGCCAGGCGCGGGGCCGAAGACGCGAGCCGACGGGGCCTGACCGGCAAAGGGGTTCCAGTCGGTCGCCTCATCCCGCGCGGTCAACGCGCGGATCGCTTGACCGTAAAGTGCCGAGAGGGTTGGGAAGACGTCTCGGAATAGGCCTGACACACGCAGCGTCACGTCCAAGCGCGGGCGGCTGAGGTCAGTAATCGGCAGCACCTCGATCCCCGAGACCCGCTCGGACCCTTTATCCCAGACCGGTTTCACGCCCAGCAGGTGCAACGCCATGGCGAATTCCTCGCCAGCCGTGCGCATGGTGGCCGAGCCCCACAGGTCGACGATCAGCCCCTTGGGATAGTCGCCTTCTTCCTGAAGGTGGCGGCGGACCAGTTCCTCAGCCAGTTTGACGCCTTGGGTGTAAGCCGCCCGGGTCGGCACTGAGCGGGGGTCGGTAGTGAAAAGGTTCCGCCCGGTTGGCAGAACATCCGAGCGACCGCGATAGGGGGAACCGGACGGCCCGGCCTCGATCCGCTTCCCAGCCAAAGCGTCGATCAGAGCGCTGCGTTCCGCATGGGCCGAAGGCGCAGGGTCGAAAGTACCGGATACCTCAGGCGCGCGGCCATAGATATGCAGCCCATCACCAAACTGGCTTTCTTTGATATCGCAGACAAAGCGGTCGATGCGGGTGATCGCCTCGGCGGTGCAGGTGGCCTGATCGAGGCCTAGATCGCTCTCCAACCCGATGGCCTGTGCCTCGTCGCGGATATCTTCCTGCAGGCGGTCTCGTCGCTTGGGGTCCAACCCGTCCGCGTTCGAGAACTCATCGAGCAGAGATTCCAGCCGCACCATACGATCTGGGGTGCCGCTTTCCTTCATCGGAGGCGGGATATGGCCCAGCGTGACAGCCCCGATCCGACGCTTGGCCTGCGCGGCCTCGCCCGGGTCATTGACGATGAAAGGGTAGATCACTGGCAGATCGCGGATAAGCGCCTCGGGCCAGCAATTTGCCGACAGAGCAACGGACTTGCCCGGAAGCCATTCCAGAGTGCCATGCGCGCCGATATGGATCAAAGCGTCTGCGCCCAGCCCTTTGCGGAGCCACAGATAGAAGGCGACATAGCTGTGACGCGGGGTGCGAGACAGGTCGTGATAGTCGTCATCGCGCAGTTCGGGTGTGCCGCGTTCGGGTTGCAGTGCAACCAGCGCGTTGCCTCGGCGCAGGGCGGTGAAGTGGAACGCGCCCTCGGTAAAGATCGGGTCGTCCTCGGGCTTACCCCAAACGGTTTGGAGATCGGCCCGCATTTGCTCAGGCAGGTCAGCTAGGGCTGCCTGGTAATCTTCCAAAGACCACGAAATGCGCGCGTCCAGCAGGGTTTCCGCAATCGGCTCAGCCGGCGCGGTGCTGTAGCCCTCGGCCTGAAGATCGGTCAGCATCGCCTCGGCCGAAGCCAGCGCGTCGAGGCCCACCGCATGCGCCATTTGCCAGTCTTTGCCAGGATAGGTCGACAGCACCAGCGCGGGCACCTGATCCGCCTTGGGCTTGTCATGCAGGGTTAGCCAGCCGGTGACGCGGTCGATAATCGCTTCGATTCGCTCTTGCTCAGCCCGGTGGGCAAAGCGGGAATATTCCAGATGCGGATCGCGCTTGCCAGGTTCCTTGAACGAGGCGACGCCCGCCGAAATGCGCCCGTCAACTTCGGGCAGCACCACATGCATGGCGAGGTCGGCGGGGGAGAGGCCGCGTTCGGCCTCGGCCCAAGCCTTGCGGCGGGACGTGGCGAGGGCCATCTGAAATACCGGCACGCCCGCTGCGTCGAGAGGGGATGTGCCTGATGACCCTTTTCCAGAGAAAGAGGTGGCGTTGATGATCGCCGAAGGTTTCAAAGCGGCGATGTTGTCACGCAGCCATTCAGCGGCAGCAGGTGCTTTGAGCGAGGGGGCAAAGAGGCCCACGGCCTGAAACCCACGATCCCGCAAGCTGCGGATCACGGCGGCGACGGGGGCGGTATCCGCCGAGGTCAGATAGGCGCGATAGAAGGTGACGACGATACGTTTTGCGTCGCCCGAAAAGGCCGTCTCAACCGGGATCACGCCGCGATCAGGACACCACGCGCCGGATTCGGGCAGGGTTTTGGCTCCCATAACGGGACCGGCGTAAAGCCCCGCCGCCAATGCCATCTGCGCCAATGCGGCCTGTGCCGCGACTTCACCGCCTGTGTCGCAAAGATGGGCCAGACGGCGTAGGGTCGAGACGGGAAGGGTGGAATATTCATCCAGCCGCGTGTCCTCACGCCCGTCGGCGGGTAGGACGGCCAGCGCGATCCCCTTGGCCTGCGCCAGTGACAGAACCTGCTGCAGCCCGTAGGCCCAGTAAGGCACGCCACCAATCAGACGGATCAGAATGCCCTTGGCGCCCTCAAGCGTCTGTTCCACATAAGTGTCAACGGACAGAGGGTGTTTCAACGCCGTCAGGTTCGCCAACCGCATCGTGGGCATGCGCCCCTCCGGCCCGCCACCACGGTGCCAGCCTGCCGCGAAAGCGCCAAGGTCGCTATCCGAGAAGGACAGCACCACCAAATCCGCCGGGCTCTGGCCCAGATCGGTTGGGGTTTCCGTTTCTTCTAACCCGTGGCTTTCGCGGAAGACGACGTGCATGGGCCTTACTCGGCGGCCTCGGTTACACCCGCGAGGATATCGCGGATTTCTGCTTCTTTGATGTCGTCATGCTCGGCGATCACCACCATGCGCGAGCGGCGGTCTTCACCGGGCTCCCACGGACGGTCATACTGGTGACGCACGCGGGCACCCACGGCCTGCACCAGCAGGCGCATCGGTTTGCCTTGAACGGCGGCGTAGCCTTTGACGCGCAGGATGTTCAGCTCATTGGCCAAACGTTCGATCTTGGCAACCAGATCGGCAGGATCGGACTGTTCCGGCAGATCAACGATGATGCTTTCGAAATCGTCGTGCTCGTGGTCGTGGTGACCGTCGTGATGCGACGGACGAGCGTCCATGTCATCTTCAGCAGCCGCTTCCAGACCAAGAACAACGCGGACGTCCACGGCACCTTCGGCCACTTCGACAACGGGCAGCGGGCGAGGGGCCTCGGCGGCGATGATCTCTTTGGCTTTTGCCACGCCTTCGGGACCGGCCAGATCAGGCTTGGTCAGCAGGATGATATCGGCGCAGGAAATCTGATCCTCAAACACCTCGGATAAGGGCGTTTCATGGTCGATCGAGTCATCAGCCATGCGCTGAGCGTCCACCGCTTCGACATTCGGAGCAAAGCGACCAGCGGCGACGGCCTCGGCATCGGCCAGCGCGATCACGCCATCAACAGTGATTTTCGATCGGATATCGGGCCAGTCGAACGCCTTCAGCAGCGGCTTGGGCAGGGCGAGGCCCGAGGTTTCGATCAGGATGTGATCGGGGCGCGGCTCCAGCGCCATAAGGGCTTCGATGGTCGGGATGAAATCATCGGCCACAGTGCAGCAGATGCAGCCGTTCGCCAGTTCCATGATGTTTTCCGCCGGACAATCCGGGATCGCGCAGGATTTCAGGATATCGCCATCGACGCCGACATCGCCGAACTCATTAACAACCACGGCCAGACGCTTGCCTTGCGGGTTCTGCATCAGGTGCTTAACGAGAGTTGTTTTGCCCGAGCCCAAGAAGCCAGTGATCACGGTGACGGGGAGTTTTTCCAAGTTGCTCATTTCAGGGCTCCAATCGGGGGAATACGGGCTGCGCAGTTTTTGCGGAAGTGTTCAGGGCGCTCACGCCATTTGACCAAGCCGTCCTCGGTCGCGAGGTACTTGGTGGCGCCGTCCACGATCACGTCGACATGGTCGGTTTCGTTCAGATGTTCATAGACGAAGGTCCAGCGTTCCGGGCCGCCACGCAGCACGATGGAACAGCCCTCGTTGCAGTTGGACAAGCATTCCACGGCTTTGAGGGTAATCCCTTCCGGCAGGTCCGCCTGTTCAAGCGCCTTGTGCAACAGGGTGCCGGGGCGTTTCGCGTCGTCTTCAACGGGCAGTCCGCGACGACAGGTGGTGCAAACCAGCAATTCGACCGGAGCGGTCTCGGTCATGTCTCTCATCCCCCCAAATCCTCATCGTGGGGGACGGGGTTTCATGCGGGTCCCTTGACCCGACACCGGAACACCCCGTCCGGTTTCATCTTCGGGCGCTGGCAGGTCTCCCGGCTTGCGGATGTCAGAGGCGTCCTCTGTCGGATGTCCCGCCTTCCCGGCTTTGCGCCAGTGGCTCGGGCACCCTCTCCGGTCACGGTCGCGGGGGCGGCTGCGTTTGGCGGAAAACCCGTTGACGCATTCCCTTTTCATCTGCTCTCACAGACACCAACAGGAGGCTCATGCGGCACCGACCCTCAGCTTGTCAAGCGCGATGCAGTCCAGACCGCTGTGGTGCGTTGAAAAGCGACCTGCCAGCGTCGCTAGGCGGCATGAACATGGCGCTGATGCATGGTCGCATGGCCTCAAATCGCAAACGGAGGCGAAATCCATGAAAGTAGGTTTTATCGGGCTTGGGAATGTGGGCGGCAAGCTGTCGGGGTCATTGCTGCGCAATGGAATCGATCTGACGGTTCATGACCTAAGTTCCGATTTGGTCGAGGCCTTTGTCGCGCAAGGCGCCAAAGCGGCTGAAAACCCGGCCCAGATGATGCGCGATTGCGATGCTGTGATCACCTGCCTGCCGTCGCCTGCGGCCTCGGACGCGGTGATGCAAGAGATGCTGCCCGAGGTTGGCCCCGGTAAAATCTGGATGGAGATGTCCACCACTGACGAGGCCGAGGTCAAGCGGTTGGGGGCTTTGGTTCTGGAGCGCGGAGGGGCTGCCGTCGATTGCCCTGTTTCGGGTGGCTGTCACCGTGCGGCGACGGGCAATATCTCTATCTTCGCTGGCTGCGATCGCGACACCTTCGAACGCATTCTGCCCTTCCTGACGACCATGGGGCGGCGCGTTCTGCACACCGGAGAGCTCGGCTCGGCCTCGGTTCTGAAGGTGCTGACCAACTATCTGGCCACGGCCAACCTGATCACGTGTGCCGAAGCCCTAGTCACCGCCAAGGCCGCCGGGATGGATTTGAACACCACCTATGAGGCCATCAAAATCTCGTCGGGGACATCGTTCGTGCACGAAACCGAAAGCCAGGTGATCCTGAACGGTTCGCGCGATATTTCGTTTACGATGGATTTGGTGAAAAAGGACATCGGCCTCTTTCAGGACGTCGCCGACCGCGCCGGTGTTCCGCTGGAAATCAATCCGGTGATGATCAAGATCTTTGAAGACGGCATCGCCCGGTTTGGCGAGCGTGAGCTGTCGCCAAACATCATAAAACGTCTGGAAGAGGCCACAGGCCTGGACATCCGCGCACCGGGTTTTCCTACGGAAATGCAGGACGATGAGCCGGAAGAACCAGGTTACGAGGTTGTGCCTCAGGGGCGTTCCTCCTGAAAACTGATTCCCGGAGACGGTATTTAGAGGAAGGGGATGTGGAGGCGAGTACCACTTGAATACCGCTGTCCCGATCCGTCTCATTTCGTATTAATTTCAAAGGCCTGGTCGATTTTGCTTGTTCCATTCCGTCGCATGAAATAGCCATGTGTTGCATCCGTTTGGGCGGGTAGGAATGGGGTAGGAATTCAGAGGTCGAGTTCGATTCCCGGTTCGAACAGAGGTCGCAAGTATTGCCAAAACGTGCCAGAGAGCTCGGATCTCTCGAAGTGAAACGGCTGACACGGCCCGGCGTACACGCAGTGGGCGGCGTGGCCGGGCTTGCATTGCAGGTAACCGGCACCGGCGCGCGATCCTGGGTCTTTCGCTACAGACATAACGGTCGGCGACGAGAGGCGGGCCTTGGCCCTTACCCGGACGTGCCGCTGGCCAAAGCCCGTGAATACGCTCGCGAAGCGAGGGATATGCTCCGGCATGGCGCAGACCCAATTGCCGAGCGACAGGCCGCACAGCGCAGGCTTCTTACATTCGCAGAGGCGGTTGAACTGTATGACCAGGAGAAAGCGGTCGAATTTCGCAGCGGCCTGCACCGAAAACAGTGGCGCGCCTCGCTCGATCGGCACGCAGTTCCCCTGCTCGGCGAAATAGCCGTGGCCGATATTACTCTTCAGGATGTGCTGGCGACACTCCGGCCAATCTGGACGACAAAAACAGAAACAGCTTCAAAGGTACGTCAGCGGATTGAGCGCGTTCTGGACTACACCACTGTCGCGGGACACAGAAGTGGCGAGAATCCGGCCCGTTGGCGCGGAAATCTTGACATGGTTTTACCCGCGCCGACGAAGCTGACCGGCGGTCAGCACTACTCCGCGCTGCAGCTTGATGATGCACCGCGATGGTATGCGGCCTTGCGCGCCCGAGAAGGAACCAGCGCAAGGGCGTTGGAGTTTCAGGCTTTAACTGCATACCGCACAGGAGCGGTTCGTTTTGCCACCTGGGACGAGTTCGATCTCGAGCGCGGTCTTTGGATTATTCAACCCGGGCGCCAGTCTTCAAAAATACCGCCGTCCGGGCGGCCGCACAGGGTTCCGCTCACCGATAGTCTTATTTCCCTGCTTGACGAGCTGCCGCGCGAGCAGGGCAATCCGCTGGTGTTCTGGGCCCCGCGAGGAGGCGCATATTCAGATGCTGCTCTGGCAGCTGTCATGCGAAAAATCCACGCGGCAGATCTGAAATCTGGAAACCGGGGATACTTCGACGCTCAAAGCGACAAACCTGCGGTACCGCATGGACTGCGTTCAACCTTTCGAACATGGGTTGCCGAACGGACCAGGTTCGATGGTGACATGGCCGAAATCGCGCTGGCCCACAAAGTCGGAAGCAAGGTTCAGCAGGCCTATGATCGATCCGACCAGGTCGAAAAACGCAGGGAAATGATGGGCGCGTGGGGATCGTTTCTTTGCTCGAAGGATTTAGCGCGCAAAAAGGTCAGACCGAGGAAGTGACGTGCCTGAAGTTGAACAACAGCTCGTGGAAGCCTTTAAGGCTCATTTGGATGTTGAGGGTGCAAACCTCGAAAAAATGGTGAACAACTTCCTGAGCTTCCTGAGCTGGAAACCCTTTACGTTATATGACCGAAAAAAAGATCTGGAAGCGCTCGACCGTTTTATTCTCGGTTTGTCTCATCTCGACAAAAGAGTTTACGACAGTTTGAGTATCTCAGCGCGAAAAAGGCTGGATTCACGCCTTGGCCTCGGAGCTGACTACAGTGACGAGGGGATTCTGGATTTCATGCAAAGGAGTGAAGAGCGACATGTTCGCCTCTTTATGGACCTTTTGGCGCATGCTTCAGAGCTGCGGACGCTCGTTGCTGCAGCGCGAAAAGACATTGAGGTTTCTGAGCGAACGCGCCGAACGCTCAGTGTGATCAATGTGGACAGACTTCATGTAGTGGCTCTGGCAGCGCCTCTTTGGGCGGCGCGAAACAGACAGGACTTGCCGGCCAAAGGCATCAAGGAAACTCACGCGCTGGCAAGGTTCCTTGCAGTGCTTTTTGGTATTCTGGGGATCGATACGTCTCCGACGAAGGCATATGACTCGTGGCTGGAGCTGGACCACACTTCCCCCCTTCATCAGAATTGACACGGCGAACGGGTGCCGACTGCAAAATCGCTGCGTGCCAATTTGGATCCATCAATTCGATGGAGTTCAATCATGTATCTTTCAGATCGCCAGGTGGCGAAAAGATATGGCGTTTCAAGAGGAACGCCGTGGCGGTGGGCCAAATCCGATCCAAGTTTTCCCAGGCCCGTGGAACTAACGCCCGGCTGTACCCGCTGGCGGCTCGACGAGCTTGAACGCTGGGAGACCGCAAAGACGGAGGGACACGTCAATGCAAGGGGATAAGCGAAATCGAATTCTGGAAGCCGCGGAGAAGGCCCAGCGAGTCGAATGGGATCCAAGCACAGGAAACGTGGCTACTGGTCGTGCCACGCCGCGGGCTTCCAGCTGTTTGACATCAGGAACACCTCAGCAATCCGGCGGAGGCCTCAAGTTCCGTCATGTGGACATTCCGGTCGTCCGCAATGACAAGGGGTTGCCTGTCTGGTGCCCCGCCACGGCGATCGCAATGTTGGAAAACCATTCGGACTGGCAGGGCTGCCTTCGCCACGATGCCTTTCTCCAATGCGACATGCTGTACCGCCCTGTGCCCGGGACCGACGAAATCCAAGATTTTGAAATCCGTGAAATCAGGGACACCGATATTGTTCAGGCTCAGGTTTGGTTCAACCGAAATGGTTTTCCGGATGCGACGCGCAACACTGTCGCGGATGCCATTCAGGCGGCTGCCGGTGCAAATACTGTTGATCCGCTAAGAGACTGGCTGGCGAGTTTAGAATGGGATCGCCGTCCCAGACTGTCATCGTGGCTAATGAACTATCTTGGCGCGGAGGAGAGCACGTACAATGTGGCAGTTGGACGGTGCTGGATGATTTCGGCGGTGGCTCGCGTGTTCTCTCCAGGCTGCAAGGCAGATGGCTGCATCGTGCTGGAGGGCGATCAGGGCAGTGGAAAAAGCTCAGTTTTGCGTGAGCTGGCAGGACCAAAGTTCTTTGGAGATTCTCTGCCTGACATTTCATCCAAGGACTCAAAGCAGTTCCTGCGTGGAAAGTGGATAATTGAGCTGGCCGAACTGGCAACACTGAACCGGGCCAGTTTCGAGGCAATCAAAGCGTTTATCTCGAGACAGATAGAGCAGTACCGCCCGTCATACGGCCGTAAGGATATTGTTGAACCTCGCCGATGTGTTTTTGCCGGCACAACCAATCGAGATGACTATTTGCGAGATTCAACGGGGAACCGTCGGTTTTGGCCCGTGCGAACCGGGTCAATAGATGTCGAGGGCGTTCGAAGAGATCGTGACCAGCTTTGGGCGGAAGCGGTAAGCGCATACCAATCCGGCGAAGCATGGTGGCTGTCGGCGGAGATTTCCAAACTGGCCTCTCTGGAGCAGTCCGAGCGCGGCGAGGATGATCCCTGGGTGGTAGAAGTTTCCCGGTACTGCGAAGGACGGGAATTTGTGGCCTGCAAACCCATTCTGGCGGAAGCGCTCGGGTTTCGCAGTGAGAATATGGGGCAGCGCGAAACAAAAAGGGTGGCGGGTATACTGAGGTCTCTTGGGTACCAGCGAGACGGCCAGTTCACTTCCGGACCGGATAAAGGCGCAACCAGATTTGTTCGGGTAGCTTAAACCTGGGAACGATTGAGCAGTAGACGAAGCCAGGTTCTTTCACCGAGAGGACCTGGCAGTAGAGGAGGTAGACCGATATTGTGTTGGTATTCCGCGGCCGGCTAAGTAAATGAAATAAAACTGTTTTCAAAAGTTGGGTAAGAGCGGATCATGTCCGACCTGCTCTCTGAGCAAGTTCACGCGAATACATCTACTTCATCTACTGCTTAGCTTCTTGGCGAGCGCACCTTGGAGGGGGTGGTTTCAAAGTCTCCAGCCGGATACCCGCAGACCCGTCTCTATCCGCATTCGCAAATTTTTTTTCGCAACCGGGCAGTTTTTTGCAGACAGATATGTTCCGCAAATGCTGAGGGCAAACGTCAGCCGGAGTTAGAGAAGTTGTTTCGGCGTGCCCGAGAATTCGACTCCAATTCAATTACTTAATCCGCTGACTTCACGGCTGACATCTTGGAAACTTCCGGTTCCATGGAAAACCGCTCTT
Organism: Ruegeria sp. AG1; assembly: GCF_056541705.1. NCBI lineage: Bacteria > Pseudomonadati > Pseudomonadota > Alphaproteobacteria > Rhodobacterales > Roseobacteraceae > Ruegeria > Ruegeria sp. AG1. The sequence continues at coordinate 71,992 of NZ_JBQFYU010000007.1, forward strand.
CAGCCTTTCGATCAGATCATTTTTCCCGGCCAGGCAGGTGTTGAACAGATGCTACAAATCCACAACCTGTGATCGCCGGTCGTCCTTCAGCCAGTTGCAGAGCCTGTTGAGCGTGATGGCCCTTTGTTCGCTGTGCCGCTTTCGAGGTTCAAGTGAGCATTCCCAGACAGTAGCGACGCTGAAACCGTTTGAAAGGGCACGTTCCAAATTTTTTTGATCTCTTTCCCGGTTGCCGCTTAGCTTTTTTGCCCATTTACTGTCCGCATCATCTTTTACCCTTGCAGCGTTTTTGCAGCCGGGATGCTGGTGCCAAAAGCAGCCATGTACGTAAACAACAGCCTTGCGACTGACAAAGACAAGATCCGGCGATCCCATGGCGCGGCTTCCGTGCAGCCGATACCGAAAGCCACGTGCAAAAAGTTCTTTTCGAACGATCATCTCGGGAACGGTGTTTTTGCTGCGAATCCGCGACATGTTTCTGGAACGGTCGGCGGAACTTTTGATGTCAGCCATCGATCTTATCCCTGGTCATTTCCAACCATCCTGGTAAGAAGTGTAATTCCAATCGTCAGGATAAAAAACAGGCATGGCGCGAGCTTACAAAGTGGTTGATCTCTTCGCAGGGCCTGGCGGTCTGGCCGAAGGATTTTCATCGGTCCTGGCAAAAGGAAAGCGCGTGTTCGACGTGGCGCTTTCTGTCGAAATGGAGGAAGCCGCGCACAAGACCTTGAGCCTGCGCTCGTTCACTCGCCAGTTCCCGCCTGGCACGTTGCCTGACGAATATTACCAGTTCGTGGCTGGAACGATATCTCAGGACGAACTTTTTGAAAAATATCCTGGTGAGTGGAGGAAGGCTAAGAAGGAAGCTCTGCACGCAACCCTCGGAACGCCGGAAGCCGCAAGCCTTATAAATCCTGCTATAGACAGGATCAAAAAGTCGGCCAGAGGGCGAACTGTTCTGATTGGCGGTCCTCCCTGTCAGGCATACTCACTGGTTGGCAGAGCTCGAAACGCGGGTAATTCAGAATACAATGCAGAAGACGACGGCAGACATTACCTTTACCGGGAATACATTGATATCCTGGATCGCCTTCGCCCGGCTGCATTTGTTATGGAAAATGTTAAGGGCATCCTGTCTTCCAAGGTTTCTGGCACAGGTATCTTCAAGCGCATTCTTGATGACCTGCAAAGCGTTGGCAGTGAGGAAGGCGGTTATCGGTTGCTGGCTTTGGTCCCAAACAGATACGGCAAAACCGCTTCAACTCTTGGTCCGGACCCGCATGATTTTATTGTTCGTGCTGAGCAGCATGCGATCCCGCAGGCACGGCATCGTGTCTTTGTCGTAGGTCTGAGGGCCGACATTGCAGACAGGCTGGACGACACAGACTACGAATCTGTGCTGAACTTTGAAGGTACGAACACTGTCAGCACGGTGCTCAAGGGACTGCCGCAAATCAGAAGTGGTTTGAGCCGCAAAGACTCGGCAGAGGACTGGCAGAAGACGGTTCTCGAGGCCGCAGATTTCCTTTCTTCATTGCAGCTTCAGATTGGATCCGCGGCTGAAAGAAAAAAGTGGAAAAAGACAGTCGGAACCGTAGCAAAGTTTCACCAAAGAAAGAACAATCCGCTGTCGAGGAAGAGTGGAGAATACGAGCTGGCAATTGAGAGCAGGGATAGGCCTGGTTCGCTCATCGAATTCCTGACTGATCCAAGGATGCCTCTGCTTTCGCAGCACGAGACACGAGGCCACATGAAGAGTGATCTCGCGCGTTACCTTTTCTGCTCAGTATTCTCAGACGTGTTTGGGCGGGCTCCCAAAGCTCCGGATTTTCCTGATGAACTGGCTCCGAACCATCGCAGCTGGAAGACTGGTAAATTCGCCGATCGGTTTCGGGTTCAAAACTGGGACGAACCGTCAAAGACAATAACAAGTCACATAGCCAAGGACGGGCACTATTACATCCATCCGGATCCAAAACAGTGCAGAAGCCTGACTGTGCGAGAGGCTGCGCGATTGCAAACTTTTCCTGACAATTACCTGTTCCTCGGCAACAGAACTCAGCAATACGTTCAAGTTGGAAATGCTGTTCCGCCATTTTTGGCCAAGCAAATTGCCGAGGCTCTGGTGGCGCTGTTGCCATGAGGCAACGGCTTCAGTTCTCCGGGGCACTTGGTGCGAAGGTTTGAACCCAATATTCGTGTCAATTTACTCCGGGCGCAAGAGAACATCACATTCAGGTTATCCTTTGTATACTTAAGTGTTTTATCTCTTGGTGCCGCTCTTGGCTGTAAAATCAATAGCTTTCAACTTCATTCTTCCCCCGAAAGAAAGATTGGTGGCCTCGGCAATTTCAATCAGAAGGGGATTGAATCTCAACTCGAGACATTGTCACTTGTGCCCGCCAGAATATAGGCAAGAGCAAAAGGATAAATGAAATTGGACGCGCAGGTTGAGACACTCGTCAAAAAGATCCTTGATGTACTACCCAGAGTGAATGATCTGGATGCAGCGGTAAAGTCTGTCACAGACGATCTCGAAGTGCTTCTCCCGGGGTATACGCTGGATCATGCCGAAGAATTGAGGCTGGCCCGTCTCGAAGTCGAAAAACAGTTTGAGGACATTGAAATCCTTCACCAACGGTCGGTGATTCGTAAACGACCAGACTGGTACTTTGGTCCCAGACCAACAGATCTTCACTGGCCGGTCCTAAAGCAATTCCTGATAAGCAAAGGCTGGGATAAAGACGATGTCGACGGCATCGATCACGCCTCGAACGAAGTTGTGTCGCTACTGGACAATCCGCAGCAAGACCAATTCGATTGCCGTGGGCTCGTCGTTGGTCATGTGCAGTCCGGAAAAACTGCGAACATGACTGCAGTCATCGCGAAGGCGATTGATGCAGGATACAACACAATCATTGTTCTGGCGGGGCTGACAAACAAGTTGCGTTACCAGACCCAAATGAGGATGTACGGCGATCTCGTTAAACGGCGACCGCTGAACTGGCAAGTTCTCACGGCAAACAGCGAGGGGCTGGATTTTCGAGCACCCGCGCAGGGCGGATTCCTCTCACATACAGACAAATCTCAGCTGGCTGTTGTGAAGAAAAACGTTTCGCCGCTGGGGCAGCTGGAGATTGCAATCAATGAAACTTTGCCGGCGCATTTGCGGCGACTGAAGGTGCTCGTAATTGACGACGAATGCGATCAGGCCAGCGTTAATGCGGCCAGCCGCGAACTTGACATGACGGCGATTAATCAACGTATTCGAGGGCTGCTTACGAAGTTTCCTGCAGTCACTTACGTTGGATATACTGCCACCCCTTTTGCAAATGTACTCATCGATCCTTACCGGGTGGATGAACACAAAGGAGAGCGGCTTGATGACCTTTATCCGAGAGATTTCATTACTGCTCTGCCCTCGTCGGACAACTATTTCGGCACAGCGAAGCTGTTCGGCGTGCCGCCGGACGATGCTGACAATGAAACCCCGGAGGAACTAGGGCTAGATATGATCCGAGATGTGCCGGAGGAAGATCAGACGGCGCTTCAACCCGGCAGTGCGAAGGACAGGGAAGCTTTTTATCCCGCAATGACTCCAAGCCTGAAAAAGGCAGTACTTTATTTTCTGGCGTGTTGCGCGGCCCGAAGGGCTCGCGGCGATACTGAAAAACACATGACCATGCTGGTGCATACTTCAGCATTTGTAGTGGCGCATCAACGAGTGGCCAACATTATCTCGGGCTGGGTGGAACAATATGCGGAAGATATTCCAGACAGAAACTCAGAAATTGGAAAAGAGCTTGCAGCGGTCTGGGACGAGGAGAATGGACGATTGCCTGCGGACATTACCGGGGCAAAGAGCATCTCCGTAACCGAAATTTTTGAATATTTGCCCGAGGTCCTTGAGGCAATCGAGTTTCCTGTAGAAAACGGGGCCAGCGACGACAGGATTAACTACGAGCAAAATGCAAAGACCTACATCGTTGTCGGTGGCTCGATCCTTGCCAGAGGCTTAACGCTGGAGGGATTAATGGTCAGCTACTTTCTGCGAACGGCCAATCAGTACGACACTCTCCTGCAAATGGGGCGCTGGTTCGGGTATCGCCCCAACTATGAGGACTTGCCGCGAATCTGGATGCCGGAAGACCTCAAGTTGCGCTTCCGTAACCTCGCCAGGGTCGAGATGGAAATCAGAAGCGATATCGATCGCTACAGTGCGCAGGACATGACGCCTATGGATATCGCTGTACGGATCCGGGCAATTCCTGGTATGGCAATCACCGGAGCCACCAAGACACGCTCGGCCAAGACTTGTGCCATTAGCTTCTGGGGCACTCACAGACAGACTTTCCGTTTCGAGCACAGGAATATTTCAGTTCTCAAGCAGAACTGGCAGGCGGGGGCAGACCTTCTCGGCGCTGCATCCAGTCTCGGCCTGGAAAACAAGGATTGGCGACATCGTCTGTGGGAAGGCGTGCCAAGAAATCTGATCCTAAGTTTCTTTGAAAAATACCTTCCGCACAGTGATCACAGTGAACTGAAGGCCGACGTTTTACTGCCATTCCTGCGGCAGTCTGATGACCGACTAAAAAGCTGGAATGTAGGTATAGTGGAGTCGCAGATTGGTACGCCGTCAGAAGTCGGGCTGGGTCCGATCGGACAAGTAAAAACCGTGAATCGTGCGAAACTGGAAAACAGCGGATACTCGGCGGATATCAAGGCCCTTATGTCGAAAGCTGACATCAGGTTCGACTGCCCGGCCGACCTTGATGGGTCAGGTAGCTGGGATGATGTGAAAGACAGACGACTGGAAACCATTGGCCAGGTCCCGCTGCTGCTACTTTATGCGATTGATCGCAACTCTGAGCCGAAAAGAAAAAGTGACGTCCGTGAGCCCCTGAATGCACTGCACGACGTCCTTGGTTATGGGATCGTTTTCCCGGGATCGACCGCCGAGGGTGCAAGTTTCGTATCGGTGGAGCTCCAAACGATTTCCGCGGATGAGATTGAAGAAATAGAGGCAGAGGAGAAAGCACAGGTGGAGGCAGCTGGTGTCGAGTAAAGAAGATGAGCAAGCCGTTGACAAGGCATGGGCCATTCTGCGCGCGGGGTCCTCTGACTCGTCAGGCCTGGAAATAGCGACATTACCGGCCGGGGTATCGACGGCAGATGGTCCTGTGCGATTTGCTCTCGGCGGCAAAGGGGAAGCGCGTTTGCTACTCCCGCTGTCAGACAGGGAGTCAGGCAAGGAAGTAGTCGGAGCAGAAGCTCTGCAAATTTTGGTTTCCGTATACACTCAGGGGGGAAAACAACAGCGCTTCCTTGATCTCACCTGCCGAGCTCATGAGCTGGAACGCGTGTTTACGGAATTGGGCAATGAAATCCTGTCCCGTGTTGCTGGTGGTGTGGGCTGCGAAGAAGCTGCCAAATCGACCATTGAAGAGTTCAGATCACTGCTTGTAAGGCCGAACTCAACGCAGTCGTCTATCAGTCAAGTCGCAGGTCTGGTGGGGGAGTTGATTTTTTTGAACCGGTTGCTGGATCGAGAGTCATCAGCGTGGAAAAGCTGGCGCGGTCCGGCGGGCGACCGGCATGATTTCGCATCTGAATCGCACTCTCTTGAAGTGAAGACGTCCCTGAGCAAAGGGCGAACCACGATAGGTATTAATGGCTTCAACCAGCTGGAGAGACCGGCGGGAGGCAGTCTTCATCTTCTTCACTTTGAGCTGGAAGCGGTCATGGCGGGAATGCTTACAGTCGAGGCACTCGGCAGTGCCGCACTTGGAAAGGCAAATGAGCCCGAAAAATTGCAGCAGCTACTTTCAGCTCTTGGCTGCGAAGAAGTTCGGGATCCTGCGTGGAACCACACAGCTTTCAGACTGGAGGCCGAAAACTTGTTCTGCGTCGAAGAGGGTTTTCCGCGACTGGTGCCGTCAATGCTCGCAGCGGGTTCGCCACCAACAGGTGTTTCTAGCGTCTCTTATTCCATTGATCTTTCAACCGCAGAGGAATTTCGAGTGGACCCGGCCAAAACGGCTAAGATCGAGGAGCTTTTCCTGTAATGCCTGTAACGCTTAGCCTGTACTCGGAACCTTACGGAAGCACAGGGAACATTGGGGAGAACTTCCTTCGATTGCTTGGTACGCCTTCCACCGATCCCTTACAGACGGTGATCCGCGAGGCGATTCAAAATATCGCGGACGCCGCTAAGCTAGGCCAGGGCCCCGGGGTTCGCATCAGACTGCGCCGTCTTAATGACGACCAGCGTAACTGCATGAGAAACAATGTACTGTACCACCTTCCTGACGAACTGAACTCTCGTAAGAAGTTCAATGACTTTCTCGAAAAGGAAGAGCAGGTTGTTCTAGAGATCTGTGACTTCGGAACCACGGGGCTTGGCGGACCAACACGGGCGGACAGGATCCCACTTGGCGTGGAACAGAACGATTTCATTAACTTTCTGAGAAATATAGGCGCACCTCGCGACACTGATCGCGGCGGCGGTACATACGGATTTGGCAAGGCGTCGCTTTACGCAGTAAGTCAGTGCCAAACTATCCTCGTAGATACACTAGTTGCGGAAGAGCACGGAGGTGAACGTCGAGTGATCGGATGCCACGTCGGCTCAAGGCACGAGGTCGCCGAAGACGGTTACAAGAAGCAATTCACCGGCCGCCACTGGTGGGGCGTGGCCGACCCAGACGACGGCATTGCTGATCCTGCGCTGGGTTCTGATGCCAAAGTCTTGGCTGAAGCACTTGGCTTTCCGCCTCGTATGCCCGGGCAGTCCGGTACTTCCATCATGATGCTTGACTTCAATCCTGAGGGAGAAGACCTCTTTGCCGTCGGCCAAAGGATTGTCGAGGGTCTTCTCTATAGCTTCTGGCCTCGGATGATGAAGGACACCCCAGTCGGCATGCAGTTTTCCTGCAGTGTGGAAGTCGACGGTGTAGAGTTGGATATCCCGGACCCGGAGTTGTTTCCACCGCTTCATTTGTTTTGCCGCGCGATGCGCAAGGCGAGAGCGCGGTCGGGCGTAGGGGTTGAGAGGATTTTTTCTGAACGCCCTTCGAGAGATCTCGGGTGGCTTGCGATTGAGAAGGGGCTCAGGAGCGAAAGAAGGCCAATTGTGGTTGAAGACAGCCTTTTCCGAAGGACCTCAAGGCATATAGCCCTAATGAGGCCCGTTCAGCTTGTGGTGAAGTATCTAGAGGGCACAGCATTGCCTGACGAGAACCTTGAATGGGCCGGCGTGTTTCTCACTTCGGAGGACGATGAAGTAGAACGCGCATTCGCACTTTCGGAACCCCCGGCACACGATGACTGGATCCCAGGTAATTTGGAGAGGGGTCATGCCAAAACGTTCGTGAATGTCGCCCTTCGAAAGCTCGATGCTCGTGCAGCGGAAATTGGGCTGCCTTCCGCATCTGGCCGCAATCAAGAAAGCGACGCGCCACCTCTTGCAAAAGTGTCCGGTATGCTGGGCGCTGCTCTTGAGGGGGTTGACGGAGAAGGCGCTGGACGACCGAGAACTAACAATGGTGGAGGAGGTGCATCTAGGCCGCTTCGAGCGCGTGCATCAAGGCCAGTATTCTTGAGGTTGGAAGAGCGGGACGGCATGAAAGTTGCAGTGTTCTCCACTTCTGTGCAGCAGGATTTTGACTGCAGCGGAAGAAATCTAAACGCGTCGGCTTCAGTGGCAATAGATGGCGCTGCGGCGCACCAGTTGGACCAGACTATCCTTAACCCGGAAGTAATTGAGTTGAGGGCCGAAGATGGAAGCTGCGCCGAACTTGGCGATACGCTGATGATCGATGGCGCGAGCGGCACCTATGAAATTGTCGTGCGCATACCGGATGAGTGCGCAGTAACGGTAGATGCCGAAATCCAGAGTGGTGATGGCATATGAAGTCTCGTGTCGCATTTCCGTTTCTCACGTTGAGCGATCATGCAGTCGATGCGGGGCCATGGATGCTGCGGCTCAACGATAATGAGCAAGCTCCGGCTGGTGATTACCTTCCAGACTGGGACTACGCCTCCCGCATATATCTGCAGCGAACGGTTTCCGTGAATAAGGATTTGGCATCCGCAGAACTTGCGATCCAGAAGAGCCATTTAGCCCTTTCGCTTTGTGTAAGGGCGGGTACCGGTGTCGGCCGCTTGCCCAGATCAGTTATTTCTCAGCAAGAGCATCCATTTGGCGATGACACAGATACCATCGTTCTCGACCTTGAAATTCTTGGCCATGAGCTCTCGTCCGTGCTCGATCTGAGGACCGAGATCGTGATTGAAAATGCTCCCATGGATCTAGGCACCCTCTCGCCGTCAAAACCGTATGAACGAGTCTGGCATGAAACGCTCCGTGTTCGTCTCGAAGGTGAGGAGCCTAGGTTTCCAATTGAAGTGGCTGATTTCGGAAACTTGCTTTCTGGAAGCATTGCCGTATCCGCGCCTTGGTATGTCCACTGGTCGCCGGGAGACTGGTCACGAGATTTTCACGGTTCAATGCGTCTTTACTTGAACAAGAACCACTCAGGTTTCATCGATAGGGTGACCGAAGGTGATCCGGAAACGCTAAGGGCCATCATGGCTGATGTCATGGGCCAGGTATGCGAAAGATTTCTTGCACTTGATGATTGCGTAACCCTTGCGCAAGGGTTCGAGGAAGGATCGCTGGGGTCCCAGGCGGCCAGCTGGATCAGGGCGGCGTGGCCCGAATGCGATCTTGGCTTTGTTCAATCTCAAATGAAATCTCGTCCCGGCACCTTCCGGGCAGCAATACATGCTCTTGCAGAACAGCGGGGTGGCGAAGAATGAGCTTTCTGCTGCCACGACTACCAGGACCTTCCGCCGAGAGTATGCTTGATGCGTTGTTCGACGGCGACGATCTGAATTGGCCGGGTTTTGATCCGACAAGCCTTCCAGACGAGGCACGTTTTGCGTCTACAGGTGGTTCAGCTGTCGATCCACTGCAGCTTCGGGAATTTCGAAGTGGCATTGTTCTAGTAGCAGAGGAGTTTGGGTTTGGAACACGCGATGCGAGAGCCACACAGGCGAAATTTGATGCAGCCCTCGGAGCCTGGCTGGTCAAGCATCCTCTCCTGAAAACAGGCGAGGCGTTGCGAGATGATGTGTGGTGTTTTGTGGGCGTCGTCGTGGCGCCCGACATAGTTCATTGGCGCTTCGGCAATTCGAGGCAGCGCTATCTCGGTGGGATACGTAATACTTTTCAACGCCTTTGGATGCGGGCTCGTGTTCTCGACAGGGGTGAGACAACCCAAGACCGCTGGGGGCTTCTGGACAGTCTCACCGAGGATGCACTGGTTCAAATAACGGAAAGACCCAGCATTGGTGCGGATGCAATCCTTTCCAGAGAGCTTGCTGAAGCGTGGGTCAGGGCGAGCGACCGACTTGGCAGAAGTCAAATGGAAGACGTAATGCGTTCAGCCATACTTCGTCTAAGAATTCGGAATGAGATACGTAGTCTCTCAATGCTTCCAAAACCCGAGCTAGAGATATTGCTCGACGAGTTTTTCGATCATGCTGCTCAGGGTCTGAAGTCAACTAGGGAGTCCTCGCGCGTTGTTAAGCTCCAAGAAAAAGATATTGGAACTTCCAGAGAGACGGCGGCCGAAGAGCAGGGGGCAAAGGCCTCTGTTAAGCGCAAAAGAAGTTGGTCTTCTTGGCTTGGAAGGTAAAGGATGATGTCATTGAGCATTCCAGTGTGTTTGCAATTCTTTTGCGAACAAATGCATGCCCTTTGGCGAAAAAGCCGGGCTAAGAAACAACAGTTCCTGAAGACCTACAGATCAAGATATCGGGTGCAGGCACCAACATTCGTTACAACTTGGGCAAAGAATGCGGAATTTTATAATCAAACACTCCTTGGTTTCACACCTTCGACCTAGATTTAGAACTGCCAAAAGCCCAAAATGATTGAAGACTGGTTAAACATTGAAGAAACAGATCATGGCGACCGCAAACGCCTGTACATGCTTGTTGAAAGAGAAGGGGGCCGCGCTACCGTCGAGGTCGACCTTATTAACCGTGTCCGCGGCCACTACGACGATCCCAAAAACATTTCTGACGACATCGCCGAGCTTGGATTTCCCGGAGCTGCTAACATTCTCCGTGAACGGATGCCACAAGATGCAAAAAAGCGTTCCGGTGAGGTTGGAGAAATCCTGGCTACCGAGTTTGTGGAGCACCAGACAAATTTTCGCGTTCCGGTTCGCCGTCTCCGCTACAAAGACGGTCGTGAAATGGCGCTGCGTGGTGACGATTTTCTTGGAATCGAGGCTACAGACAGGCGCCTGAACTACCTAAAAGGCGAAGCGAAAAGCGGTCGCAACATGGGTCGAGGAGTTATCACTGAAGCACGGGAACGACTAGGGTATGACGATGGCCGTCCGACTCCGATCTCGCTCCTTTTCGTTGCAGATCGATTGCTAGAAGGAAATGAAGTAGAAAAAGCGCTCGGTCGCGAAATCCGAAACGCGATGGGTAGGCGCACGATCCGCGCGCAGCAGGTAACGCACGGTCTGTTCACGCTGACAGGGAACGATCGCCGCGCGGAACTCGAAACTGATCTCAATGGTGTTGACGGCGATCACGGCTACATCTCAGTGAATTTGAGAATCGACGATCACCAGGAGTTCATTGCCTGGGTTTATGAAGAGGCGGAAAACCTTGGAGACGATTGACGAACTTCAGGAATTTATCGGTGCGGTCGCGCAGCCTAATATTCGCGGGCGACTGCTTGCCCGAGGCGAAGCCCGTGCGATCATCAGGCGACAAGGACAACTACCCGAAGGCGCGCCGCCGTTTGCAGTCACTCTCGATACCGATCTTTCTGAATATGGTTTTTCGTTGCTAAGGGCGTCGCTCGCGTTGCGCGAAAGCCAGGAAGGTGATGCGGACGTTTACCGCGACGGCTTTTTAAAAGCCGGAAATGCCTTCGAAGCACTTGTAAGAAATAGCTCGCCCGACGCGCTTCAACGCGGTTTCTGGCGTGTCATGGGCGCGGCTTCCTATCATCTAGCCGGGTACGCCGCGATGGCATACTCGCTAATGAGCCAGGCCGAGGAAGAGGCAAATCTCGCCCCGGCAGAGCGGGCCATTGTTAGATTGCTTCTAAGTGATCTCGGGACGCTTCGCCAGGAGTCCGAGGCGTGGTTAGGAAGCGAAGAACACAGCGACGATGCCGTTAAGGCAAAGTTAGAGGATGACGAAAGCGATTTTGATGACGCGTTCTCGATCATCCTTACCACGTCAGTTTTTCGCGCCTTCGCATTCTTCGAATTTGCAATATTGACCGGCAATGATGCGATGCGGGTTGAAGCCGCTTCGATCCTGCAGCGCAGTCTGCGTGTAGCAAGAAACGTTGGTGCGGTTTCAATGTGGTGGATCATACGGGTTGCGGTCAATTTGATTGACGATTTGTGGTCCAACAGCCTGCACCGCATCCTGCCTGAAGACGGGCCGGACGGGGCGGGCGACTATGACAATCTGCGTGAGATGTTTCTTGCGTCTCTTTATGCCCGCAGGACAGCTGAGGTAGAGCTTTGGCCTTCACAAATCGGTGCTGCACGGCGAGCGACCGATTTGGCGGACGATCTCGTCGTGGCCCTACCCACGAGTGCCGGAAAGACCCGCGTCGCAGAAATCTGCACGTTGATGTCGCTCAGTGCGGAGAAGCGGGTTTTGCTCGTAACGCCGCTACGGGCACTTTCGGCGCAAACAGAGCGTTCGTTCAGGAGAACATTCGGTCCCCTCGGTTTTTCTGTTTCCTCGCTCTACGGAGCAAGCGGCGCGATGCCTGGTGATCAGGACGCTCTGCGTTCACGCGACATCGTCATTGCGACACCGGAAAAGTTGGATTTCGCGCTAAGGAGCGACCCGGAGTTGCTCGATGATATCGGTTTGATAGTACTCGATGAAGGACATCTGATTGGGCCAAGTGAGCGCGAACTCCGCTATGAAATATTGGTGCAAAGACTGCTTCGACGGCAGGATGCTGATCAGCGGCGTATCGTGTGCCTGTCCGCTATTTTGCCGGACGGCGAGCAACTCGACGATTTGACAGCATGGGTCCGCAGCGATGCGGAGGGTGAGCCGGTGAAGTCAGGTTGGCGTCCCACACGTCAAAAATTCGGAACGCTGGCGTGGGCTGGACAGGGGGCACGCCTGACTTTCGATCTCGATGATGATGGACCTTTTATCAACAACTTCGTCACAGAGCAGCCTCCTATTGCTCCACGAAGAACGTCTTTTCCTAGAGATAATCCAGAGCTGACTGTCGCTGCTGCATGGCAATTCGCAGGGGAAGGTAAGCGCACGTTGTTGTTCTGTACGCAGCGCGATCATGTCGAGAGCTACGCGAAACGCATAGTCGATCTCGCACAGCGTGGCTTTATAGCTCCGCTTCTTGAGGAAGAGGACGCCATCGAGCGAGCGAAATCCGTTGGGGCCGAGTGGCTTGGTGCAGAACATCCCGCCGTCCGGTGCCTAGAGCTCGGGGTCGCAATTCACCATGCGCGGCTGCCAAACCCATTTCTTCGCGAAATTGAGCGCCTGCTCAACGAAGGTGTTTTGACTGTGACCGTTGCATCACCCACGCTTGCCCAGGGTCTCAACTTGAACGCAGCGGTCCTACTGGTGCCAACTTTGTATCGCGCGGGAATGCCGCTCACCGGAGAGGAATTTGCGAACGTCGCCGGACGAGCCGGTCGGGCGTTTGTCGATCTCGAAGGGCTCGTAATTCACGTCATGTTTGAACCTCAGCGTTGGCGAAGACAGGCGTGGCGCGAACTTGTGAACGCATCAAGAGCCCGGACGCTTGAAAGCGGACTCATTCAAATCGCAAGTGAAATTCTAAATCGGTTGGCCCGCAGTGGAACGCTGAATCGCGACGACGCGTTTGAGTACCTAGCCAATAACCGCGGTGCGTGGGACATCAATGTAGATGAGGAAGACGACGAACCTTTCGAACATCTTGTAGAAAAACTCGATCACGCGATCTTTGGACTTGTCGAAGCGCTGGATGCTGACGAAGCGGACTTGCCACAGCTAATTGACCAGGCACTAAACGGCTCGCTTTGGGCTCGCCAACTTGCCCGCCGCGGCGACGACTTGCGAGCACGCCAGCTCGAATTGTTCAGGTCTCGCTCGGTGCTAATTTGGTCTCAAACAACTGTGGACCAGAGGCGCGGGCATTTCGCCATGGGAGTTGGGCTTGAATCTGGATTAACCCTTGACGCGATGGCGGACGATCTCGCAATACTGCTCGACCAGGCTGACGAGGCGGCCCTGCCGGGTGATGCCGAAGTTCTAGTTGCGTCATTAACGGCACTGGCGGAGCACCTGCTCTCGATCCGACCCTTCGTGCCGGATGACCCCATTCCGGACGACTGGCGTGACATTCTCGCTGCGTGGATATCGGGAACACCTTTGTATGAGATTGGTCCGGATAGCATGCGCTTCATTGAGGAGGTCTTGAACTACCGCTTAATTTGGGCGCTGGAAGCCCTCCGCACTCGGCGTATAGCCCTTGGCTGGCAGCCGGAGACTATTGCCGGGACCGCAGCTGCCTGTCTCGAAACTGGTCTGCCACGCTACACAATGGCATTGATCGTTCGCGCCGGACTTCCTTCAAGGTCGGCGGCGCTCAACGCAATAGTCGATCAGGAACCGGTGTTCACTGACAACGATGGCCTTATTGCTTGGCTTGAAACCAACGAAATTGTCGCGCTGACGGATGGTGGGGAGTGGCCAACACCCGAGACAAACGATGTTTGGACAGCATTCAGGGAAGACATGCTAAATCGCACCAGTCAGCGTTGGACTTCCCGTGAATGGCGCAGAAATGTCGATCCGGCCACAAAGCAGATCGCGCCCGTTCCTGGTTTCCAGTATCGGGTTGAGGTTGATAAAACAGACAATTCTGTGTGGGTTTTAACACCAGACTTCGATCGAGTTCTCAAGTTGCGACGAACCATGGTTGACCGCGATCCAAGCGTGTTGCACGCCCGATTTGAACGAGGCAGCAATCAGGCAATCATCCGTCGTTTGGGGCGTTCACTCGCGAATTGGTCGCCGCGCTGACTGGGTATCAATTAACTGCCTTCAAGGAATGATTTAGCAGACGACCAACTTTTTGGTTAAACCCTTATGCCGCAAAAGAATTTTGCATACTCAATCGCTTTGCTGTTGGGCGGGTAGGTGGAAATTCTCTTAGAGAAATTTAGTAATAAACTCAATAAAAACAGTATCTTATGAAAAAAATTGGAGGCGAGTACCGGAATCGAACCGGTGTACACGGATTTGCAATCGATCTGTTGTAGGTGTTTGCGGATTTCTTCGCGGTAAAGTTGTTCGATGTCCAGCAAGTCTCTAAGCCCTTGTAACATATAGCACAATTTCTATAATCCCACATATTTTGATGGGTGTTGAATCAAGTTTGATGATAGCTTCATGCAGCTATGCAGACACCCACCAGCATCAAAAACGGCAAGAAACACGACGCCAAAACAAACGACCTGATCTGTGAGATTCAGGCCGCACGTGCCGCGTTGCGCGAAGCCGAAGATAAGCTGGCCAAGCATCTGCATTTGGAGAAGTAGCCATAGCCGGTGGGGGCCGGTGTGGCTGGCCTGAACTGACGCGAACCACCGGCAAAGAAAGACCCGGCAGCGCAGCAACGCCAACCGGGCCAACATAGGATTGTGAGTAAAAGATGACCCACAATAACAACTGTAACTGCCAACGGCAAACCCAGTGGATTCGGACCTTCACCAGCGGCTATGCGTACCGCGACTTTGACGGCAACTTGATCCAGCCCAAAGACCTGCCAGTGTTCGGTGATTTCCAAGGCACGGAACGCTTTGACCGGATCGATGGCATTTACCCCAACCGACAAGACGACCGTTATCTGAACGTGAGTGTCAGGGGCGACCGCAACGAATCCAACGCGTTTACAATGATCCTGCGGTCCGACCTTCACCAGATCGCGCCGGAATTGGCCGCAACCTTTCCGCTGCCGCAAGGGGAACAGTGATGACCAAGCCGATACCCGCAGCCCCGCAAATGCTCACGCAGGCCGAACAGGACCGTATACGGGCCGCAGCGATCCGGTTTGATCAATTACAGGCGCAGCCGATCCCGCCACTGCTGGATGGCCAATTGCCCGATCTGGCGCACGATACGATTGCGCTGGAAATGGGGCTGGTCGGATGGAACCGGGGGGCGCGGTATTGGCCGGAACGTGAACGGTTTCTGTTCTGGAATGACTCACACTGGGCCGAAGACGAAAAGCTGGCCAGTTACACCTACGTGCGATCATATCTGCGTCTCAAGGCTCGCCAGATCATCGAATGGGCCGCTGGGGTGGCACAGGCCGAGACGGATACCAAGAAGGCCGAGAAAACGCTTAAATGGGCCGCGCAGGCGGCAAAGGAACTGACCAGCAAGGCGACCGTCAACGCGATCCGCGAAATGATGAAGTCGAACCCCGACATGGTGGTGCTGTCGGATGATCTGGACAAAGACCCGTGGCTGCTGGGGACGCCGTCTGGCACCATCGATCTGCGCACCGGGGAACACAGGCTGGCCAACGCTGACGATCTGATCACACGTTGCGTTGCGGTCGATCCGTCCGCACCTGGTAATGCCGCACCACATTGGAACGCATTTCTACACACGGTCATGGCTGGTGATCAGGCGTTGATCGCGTTCCTGCAACGTCTGTTTGGCTACGCTCTGACCGGGCTGGTATCGGAACATAAATTTGCGTTCCTGTACGGCACGGGCCGCAACGGCAAAGGCACGTTCCTGAACACCGTGATGGACATTCTGGGGCCGTACGCCCGCAAGGCACCGGCCAGCGTGTTTCTCGAATCGAAGACGCCGGAGCATTCAACCAATCTGGCCGGTCTGGTCGGTAAGCGGTTCGTGTTCGGCAGTGAGATTCCGCGCGGTGCGTTCTGGAACGAAGTGCAGCTAAAAGATGCCACCGGGGGCGACGTGCTGACCGCACGGTTCATGCGGGGCGATTTCTTCGATTTCATGCCCCAGTTCCTGCTGGCCATCGCGGGCAACAACAAACCCGCGCTGCGCGGTGTGGACCCGGCGATCCGTGATCGTATCCTGATGATCCCGTTCACGGTCTACATTCCCCCTGACCAGCGCGATCCCGATCTGCCCAACAAGCTGCGTTCCGAAGCACCCGCAATCCTGCGTTGGCTGATCGACGGTTGCCTTGCGTGGCAACGTGACGGTCTGAACCCACCAGCGGCTGTGACGGCTGCTGTAGAAGATTACATGGCAGACGAAGACCTGCTGGGTACCTTCATTCGTGAACACGGGCGTGTGGACCTGACAGACACCCGCTGTGGTACACCAAAGGACCAATTCGTCAGCCGCTACAACGCGTGGCGTGTGGAAAATGGCATGCGTCTGATGTCCGCACCACAGATCAAGAAGGATATGGAAAGCCACGGGTACGCATCCAGCAAGATGCGTGTGGGTGAAATGACGAACAATGACAGCCCAATTTCATGTTTCAGAGGCGTTGAGTTACGACCTGCTGGTGTGGTGACGCCGCCCAGCGTGATGCCGTCGGTACCTACGATGCCACCCGGTTGCACACCACTGCCCAAAAAAATCCATTAAAATCAATGGGTGTTCCAATGTTCCAATCGCTATCTTATCAGACGTATGTATATACACATGATATGTGCGCGTCGCACGTATAATACTATACGTCGGATAAGGGAAACACTGGAACACTGGAAAACCCCCACCAACGGGATCCAAATCGGGCCACCACCAGCCACCACACCAGCCAAATCCACTAGTCAAACGCCTATAGGATACGAACCACACGACACGTAATCGACAGCCCACCAACCACCAACGGCAACGGACGATCAGGATAAGATATATTCGCAATGCTATAGGTGCCCCCTACCTATTTTGTCTGTGATGTCTTCGATCACGTCACGTGTGTGATCTGATCACGATGCGTTGCGTGACGTTCGAGTGTGATGGCGACCGATGCCGCCAAACTCTGGGGGAGGGTATCACCAAACATCGTTGGGGGTCGTGCCACCGCGCGGGGTCCAAAATTTCTAACTCTAACCGCCGATTTCGCTCATCGTATTGCAACTTAGTTGCGAAATTTTGGATATAAGCGCAATATATCTGGAAAATCTACTACCAAATTACGTCGAATTACATGCATTCAGATCGGATCGCGCAACATGGCACCACGTAAGCAAAGATCAGACAGCATTCCGGCAATGCGTGAAGAATTAGCCAAGCCACACGCCGAAGACATTGCGGTGCCGGACCTACCCGGCGCGGAAATGCTGGACGGGTTCGGGCGCGATTGCTTGGCCCGCCTGTACCGAGAAAATGCGGAACACTGGACCGAAGCCGATATGCTGATGTTGGTGGAAGCCGCCGCGACACAGCAGCAAATGCACGCGAACCGCTTCGTGGTGATGACGACACCGCCAACGATCCAGCACGCCAACGGCACCATCGGAAAGAACCCGGCGCACGTCTATCAGTTCGAACTGACGCGCCAATTGCAAACGCTGCTGCGCGATCTGGGCATCCGGTCGAAAGACGTTCTGAACGACCGCCAGAAAAGCCCGCTGGATAACACCAAACGCCAGCGACACCGCAAGACCATCGGTGCCAAACCGGTCGCAACACACGAAGACGGATCGCCAGATTGGAACAGCTTGAGAATCCAATAGCTGACCGCGTGCCGGATCGGGCGTGGTTTGTTGAGCACTTAATGGGTGGTCACTGGCCACCGCCTGAAGGGCCAGGACGCCTGCATTACTTCCGCGTCATGAACGACAATCTTGAAACGGTTGCTCACTTCCTGCGTGGTCACGGTCTGATGGACGCCTTGCCGTGGGATGAACTGAACGACGTTAACAACGGGCGCATCTGATTGAAAGGCCGATCACACTGGGCCGACAATTGATGATCGGCCGAGTCGTGTTAGTACACCCGCCATCGCCCTAAGACTATCCGGCAAGGGCCGATTACTTGAAGGTCATTGAAGCGGCGTTACTTACAACAGAAGGACGTAAGTGCCTTGAACGAACCTAGCCGTCCAGTTCCCTGCAACCGAAAATAGCGGCAGATAGCGTGGAATTGAGCCTAAGTTGCGCAACGTCTCACAGCGAATGCCTAGTAGCAACGGTGACGAGGTTCGAGGGAAAATAATCGTCAGGAACCCGGTGTGAAAACCATCACAGTTACCTGTAACCTCTATCAAATAAAGGCGAAACGCTCTTAACACTAGGTCGAAAACTTGGAGTCGTTGACTATTAGCTTTTGTTTCATGCGAATCAATTCAACAATGAAGTCTCTTTCTGCCGTCAGACGATGGCCTTCGTTGACAAGATGCAGCCGAATACCATGCTCGGTGCAGTATTCCACGACATTTCGTGCTGGAATCAACTGATCCTGAAAGCCATGAATTATGTCCACAGAACGAGCGTTCGGCACGGGAAAATCACTCCCGTAGAAATCCTTCCGAATACCTATCGGAGGAGACAATAAAACCATGCCACCGGGGGTGTCGCTAAAGTGTAGCCGTGTCGCTGACGCGCAGATGAAAGCACCTCGGCTTGAACCTACAAAAATGGCTCCGGGAAGCACCACGTTGCTCGATTCTATACTTCGAGCTAGGTCACAGGCCATTTGCTCAATCGAAGACTGTTCGTCGAACCTCGGAGCCAAGACGTTAATACCTTCATCTTCAGCGAACTTTCTGATCGCGCTGACCTTCATTCCTTTGTTTGGGTCGCCTCCAACGCCATGGCAGTAGACTATTGTTACTGGATGCCGCTTGGTCATAACTCCACTCCACGTGAGAAAAATCCGTCACTTTGCAGGCCGTCAATTGATCGGATGGTATCTGCTACATCTGTCGGCAATCCATATAACACTTGTTCAGGATTTACAGGGGCCTTCAGTTTGATTTCACCAGCCAAAGCGTGCAGAAGTTTTGCCAGCCAAAACTGAATAGCTATCAAGCGTAGTGCACGAATATCGCCTGACTCGATTGCGCCTTCAAAAATTGAAGTCCCCCCATAGTTCGAAACATCTAACACGTAGTCCTCCAACGGGCGAAGCCAGTACCGAAATTCCTCATCTTTCGTATAAGATGTGAAAAATTCTAGAAAGGAGCGGCAGCGGCTCTCTTCATTATGCCGTTCCGTCAGCAGTTCCCCTATCGAGTGCTGAAATTGGCGGTGCAGAGAAAATGCGTCACGAACCTTGGAAGACCTGCTTTCATGCTCTTGAAAAACGTGATCAATACTCTCGCACTTATTCCAAATCTCCTTAAACTGAAATGCTCTCGAGATACTCGAAACCGCTTTGGAAACTTCAACGCTTCTTTTCTTACTAGGCGAGTAAAAATAGCCTGCCTGTTTATTCACAATTTCTAACCAACAAAAAAACTTTCCAAAAAGAAATATTGAGCTAAAAATAAAGTATCCCTTGTTTCTTGGATCATTAGAAAAGCCTTCACCTTGCATAGCTTCTTCAAAGTACTTTGAATTTAGCCAATCTAAAGCGTAAGCGTCTCGTATCTTGCCAATCCTATCGTACAACTCCACGGAGGCATCAAATAGTGGGTAGAACAGCTTTCGAATTTCTTCTTCTTCAGTGCTTTTTCTATCTTCTTTGAGCTGTCTAGCCATTACATGGTACGCAACGAATGCTCCAGGTAGTGACCCGGCTAGAATTAGGACAACTGAAGGTGCAACATTGTTCAACAAGCCTTTTGCGGCTTCGAATATTTGAGCCCAATCAGCCATCTATGAACCCTTTTTGAAGCAAAATTAAATTGCCAGTTGTGGCGTCACGACGTTGACTATATCTAGTTAGAAAATAATTCGGGGCGTTGAATGTACTTAAATCAATTAGCTTATACTCGTCCTCGGCAATGCTTTTGACGTCTGCCTGATTTTTGACCTTCGAAAACCCTGCCTGAAAGAGAGACTCGATCATGCTGGTGTTCGAAGCAGAAAGAATGGAGTACTGCTTAGATATATGCTTTAAAGAAAACTTGATAAGTTTGCATGCTACACCCGTCCCGCGAAAGTCGCGGGCAACGAAAGTTGCGCACCTTCGGCCAGATGGCTTTATATAACAACCAGTGCAAATTTCACCACAGGGTTGTTCGCGCCCGACAAACAGAAGACACCTGTTCTCATAAAACCGTTTCATGTGGTAGTCTATGCCAAAGCTATTATCATAGTGTTCGCTTACCTTTGACAAAAAGTCTTCCGCAAGACTTTTGGATACTTCATCAAAATCAGTCTTACTGAACAACACTTATTTCTTCCTCTGCTTTTGCCAAGCCGAGATAAGCTCCGGAAGTTTTTTCTGCTCATTAATACAGCCAGGCCACCTATCCGTTAAGATCACTCGTGAGCTGAATGGGTTTTTTACTACCAATAAGCTATTTTTGGCGTTCTGTTTGACCAGCCTTTCAACAAAGAGACCCAACGCGGTTTCTAGATTGTCCCCGGTTGATTGACTGGGATTCCATGTGCTTCTCAAAAAATGCAACAAAATAAATGATGGGATTTTCTTGACTTGGTTGTCTAACAAAAAGTCATTAATTCTCTTAATTTCTCTGAAAGTGACAGAGAAATCATTTAAACAGTTGACGCCCCCCGGAGTTACAACGTCACCGTTGCACAATACTCTAAAGTATGACGCGGTGTCAGAGTTGGCTTCCGCTATCCACGAAGTGTAAGGAAAGGGGCACGAATACTTACCTTTGATGCCATTAGGTGCTGTACACCTTACAAGGCCACGGTCGTTACACTTCGTAGCTACAGACACGTCAAGCTTAACACCATGTATTTGAAAAATATAACAGTTCGGCCTTTCCTGAACTTCAAAGCCAGATTGAACCATTTTCGGTATTACGGTCTCAAGGCAAGCCTCAGAATCTTCGTCGAAAACTAATGTTAAATCCAATTCTGGATCGTCTTGTGCAGTAAGACCAAAACAGACGGTGCTTCCCTTTGGTATGATTGAGCAACGCAGGTCTACCTTACTCAATTCAACAAAGAGCTTCCTGTTTGCCACGGCGATACTTTGATAGACGGATGGTTCAATTTTTGTCTGCACTTTCGGGCAATCTACAGGCACTCTCCTTGCGTCGTACGTAGCACTAAAGCACCAATGTGGTGTCGTGGGCAAGCAAGGTGAAATTTTAGACTAATATTTGTTTGACGTACTTAAGTGTATTCGGACTCTGCATACCTAATTTTGGCTGCCGTGATTGGAGCTTGAAATGGCTTGTTTTGCAACTCCTTAGCTTCGGAACGGAGTCCTAGGATAGGTCGAGTCACTAGCCCAATCAACCTGTATTTTGGGATCAATACTGATTGCAGTGCGCTGAGGATCGGATCGGAGCGGGCCAAAAGGCGCATCAGAAGTGTTCCAAGTTATGAAGCTAGTGGCTTCTCTTGCATAAGGTTGAAACTGTTCGCGACGCCACCGGTTCAATTCTCCCAGCAATCTGGCAGTCAGTTTACTTGGTGGCGGGCGTTTTCCAATAATGCAAATGGTTTGGGTGGGTGCTGGTCTTACCATCCGCGCGGACATCAAAGTACGTTAATACAGTCCCAGAGTTGCCAAACAGAACGTCTCCACTTTGATGAAGCAAACCCAGATTTCTTTTTGGCGATCACCATAAAGAATAAGTTCGCCGGTCAGTGGAAACTCAATTCCAAGAGGGGTAACACCGTCTATGTCCGCATCCTCGTCGCGCAGCCACTCGACGCCTTTAGCATGGATGATCTTGTTACATGTTTCGCGTATGCCCAGTGGTTCCTTTTCCACGTTCTCCTTGCTAAAAGCTGCCCAAATCTCACTGGGACTTTCAGGAAAAGGTTCAGGCGGTTTTCCTTTGAATGGTTCTTTGACAGCCATAAGCAGTGCGCAGTAGGCATCTTCATTAGGATTGAGCGGTTCATTGTCCAGACTGTTCCGAACAACAACGGCTAGATTCAAGATGATGCGGGAGGCTTCGGGTTCTTCACCGTTTCGAAGATGCGCCATGCCGCCAGCGGCTCGAAAATTTGGATGCTCTTGTTCTGGTGTTTTTTGACGATAACCCAACATAACTTCGTGCAGGCGTTCAGATGAGTATAGGATCTGCAAGAGGCGCATACACTCCCGTTCCAAAATCGGTGATTCAAACAGGAAAGGTTTTGGCCCACTCATCAGCATTCGTCCAAATTCTCAGATTACCAATTCATTCAGGCTAGGCTGAGTTGAGAACACTTTTACAGATTGCACGACCCGGTGTCTGGTGCCAATTGAAGCCGGGCCGTGTGTTTGGGCATTCAAGAGCCGGGCGGAAACAACATCGCTTCCCATTGTTGGACTATCTCTCGACGCTGTGACAGTCGCTTTGCGCGGTTGTAGGTCCGTGCAACGCCACGTGCCGTGGCACTGGCCACATGGTTCAGCAGCCTGTCTACATCGGCCTCATTCTCACCCGCTTCGCACAGGTGCGTTGCCATGGACCTGCGTATGTCCCGAAGCTGAAAAGACAGCGGGATACCAGCCGACCGGAACCAGCGGCGTTTGAAATGGGCCGTGGTCGCAACACCAGCGAATAGGTTTGGCATGATACCACCCAGCACAAACCCCTTTGGACCGAGCGGTACAATATGGGGCATGCCGTTTTTTGATGACGGCAGGTGCATGTCCATCCCGTTCAGTCGGCTTGGGCAAAACCGCATCAGGTCTGAATGCCTTTGGCCGGTCAGGATCAGCAACTGAGCGTATTGTGCCCATACACGGCCCTGATAGGGCGCGGCGTCATATAGGCTGCGCAATTGTCGGATCGACAGCACGTTATCGCGCGGCTGTTCCTTACCACCCATGAGAGTCGGATATAGGTCTGCCCAACCCATTGCCCGACCGTATTTCCAGAAGTGGGTCAGTGCAGATCGGTAGCGGTTCCGAGTGGCACCTGACCAACGTGTAAGCATGTCGGACATATTAGCATTGGTGATGGATGCCATGTCATCAGACAGGTGCTTTTTCAGCACGCGAGTCAGTTGGATATGGCGTTCATTACCCGTCTTGAGTGTATCCAGATGGTCAGTTTTGTAACGCTCTAAGGCGTGCTTGATCAGCATGGGCGTTCCTCTAAATCCGTGAACATGGCCCTGCTGACAACCGTCAGGGTTATTTTCCTCAGCCAAATTAATGGCTTGAGAAGTGGAGGCGAGTACCGGAATCGAACCGGTGTACACGGATTTGCAATCCGCTGCGTCACCACTCCGCCAACTCGCCTTTTCAAGTAAAATCAAATACTTGCCGTGGTGTGATGGGCGTTTTAGCAGCTTTCATCGGGGGCGTCCAGAGGATTGGCGCCGATTTTGGGCCGCAAATCAATATTTGTAGGGTACCGGTCGAAACGGATCGTGAACCAGGCTTGCGGCATCTGGGCCGTTGTCGAGTCAGGTCGAGTGTGGCACAAGCCAATTACCCAAGGGATTGAAAAGAGAGATCAGATGTCAGATTTCGCAGCCCGGCGCCGCACCATGGTTGATACGCAGGTACGACCCTCGGATGTGACCAAGTTTCCAATTATCGACGCGATGCTGTCCGTTCCGCGTGAAAGCTTTGTGCCAACTGCACAGCGCGAAGCGGCCTACGTCGAAGGGTTGATCGATCTGGGCAGCAACCGCTGCATTCTTGAGCCGCGCACGCTGGCCAAGATGTTGGATGCGCTGAATATCTCGAATGACGAAATGGTTCTCGATATCGCCCCGGCCTATGGTTATTCGACCGCTGTCGCCGCGCGGATGGCACAGCTGGTGGTTGGTGTCGAATCTGACGAACATCTTGCCTCTGAGGCGCAAATCGTGCTGACCGAAGAAAACGTCGACAATGCCGTCATTCATGTCGGTCCTCTTGAAGAAGGGGCTGCCGAGCATGGCCCTTATGACGTGATTATGATACAAGGCGGTGTCGAACAGGTGCCCGACGCGGTGCTGGACCAATTGAAGGATCAGGGCCGGATCGCCTGTCTGTTTGTGGATGGGCAACTGGGTACGGTTCGCATCGGTCGCAAGGCCGGTGGCGTGGTCAGTTGGCGGGATGCCTTCAACGCCAGTGCGCTGGTTTTGGACGGTTTTTCCAAAGAGTGTGCATTTTCGCTATAGTCCGCTGACTGTTGTTTCCACCACCTTGATTAGTTGAACATAAAGACGCAAACTGCCGGAGAGGCAGCGTAATTTCGATTTGAGAGGATTTGGTATGCGTGGAAAGACAGCGGGAAAGCTGGTCAAAGCGCTTGCAGTGACTGCGGCCATTGCCCTGAGTACTGTTCCCGGACGGGCCGTCTGGGCTGACAATCTGACAGATGCGTTCATCGGAGCGTATAATACCAGCGGTCTGCTGGAACAGAACCGAGCCCTGTTGCGGGCGGCGGATGAAGACGTGGCAATTGCGCTTTCCGCGCTGCGCCCGATCATCAATTGGACGGTTCAGGTCAGTCAAGATTACACGAGAACAAGAACTGACTCCGTTAGAACAAGCACCGACCCGTCGCGTTTCTTCTCGGGCCTGACGCTTAGCCAGCTTCTGTATGATGGCGGGGCTTCGGTGCTGGGCAAGCAGTCCGCACAAGAAACGGTTCTGTCTACGCGCCAGTCGCTGATTGATATCGAACAGCAAGTTCTTTTCCGGGCCGCAACCGCGTATCTGAGCGTCCTGCTGCAAGAGGAAACGGTTCAGATTCGGCAAAACAACGTCGATCTGTCGAGCGAGGAACTTCGCGCCTCAAACGACCGCTTCGAAGTGGGTGAGGTGACGCGGACCGACGTCGCGCTATCCGAGGCGCAGCTGGCCAGTTCGCGCGCGGATCTTGCGGATGCCAGAGGGGATCTCAGCACCGCTCAGGCCGAGTATGTTAATGCGGTCGGCAAGTTGCCGGGGCGTACGGCTGGGCAGCCGGGGCTTCCGAATCTCCCACGCTCGCAATCCGAGGCAATCAGCCTCGCGCAACGCAATCACCCGGCGATTCTATCGGCTCAGCACCAGGTGCGGGCGCTGGATTTGATCGTCCAGCAACAACGCGCCAACCTTGGGCCCAATGTCAGCCTGAACGCGGATGCGGGTGTGACGCAGCGATATGACAATGATGATTACATCAACGACGCCACTGTTTCGCTGAACTTCAACCAGCCGATCTATGCAGGCGGTCGTCTTGCAGCCAACGTACGTCGCGCGATGGCAACCCGGGATTCGTCGCGGGCCAATC
Organism: Ruegeria sp. AG1; assembly: GCF_056541705.1. Classification (NCBI taxonomy): domain Bacteria; kingdom Pseudomonadati; phylum Pseudomonadota; class Alphaproteobacteria; order Rhodobacterales; family Roseobacteraceae; genus Ruegeria; species Ruegeria sp. AG1. Next base: position 97,328 of record NZ_JBQFYU010000007.1, read on the forward strand.
TGCTGAACGTGCAGAAGAACATCACGCAAGGCGTGACAGATGCCTTTGTTCGGTTCCAAACGGCAACGGCCAGCCTGACGGCCTCGACCGAGCGGGTCCGGGCCTCGCAAGTGGCCTTTGACGGGATTCGCGAAGAGGCGACGCTGGGCGCGCGAACCACGCTGGACGTGCTGACCGCTCAGCAGGATCTTCTGGATGCCCAATTGGCCGAGGTGGCCTCGCGCACGGAACGGTCATTGGCGGCATACCAGCTGCTGCAGGCGCAAGGCCTTCTGACGGCTGAACGTCTGGGGCTTGCGGTGCAGATCTATGATCCGACGCTGTACTACAATCTGGTCAAAAAGGCTCCGGCGCAGGTCAGCAAGCAAAGCAAGGATCTGGATCGCGTTCTCAAAGCGTTGCGGCGGGACTGATCTATACTACTGGTTGTGACGCCCGATGTGTTTGGCTACACTTGGTCTCAAGAATAGAGCGGTAGAGAACAATGTCGGATAGCGTCATGACCTCAGGTATCGAGGATGTACTGTCGTCGGTAAAACGACTGGTGAGCGAAGACGGTCGCAAAGTGTCGGATGCCGATACTGCGACCGCTCCACGCAAGCCGGGCCGATTGGTCTTGACGGACGCGCTGCGCGTTGGTGACGCGCCAAAATCCGAACCCATGAAACTGGATCCCAAATACAGTCCCGAGGATTCGGCCAAGCCGATGCTCCTGCGGGCCTGTGATATTGTTCAGCCGGGCGACGCAGCCAATCAAGATGGTGCTGAGGCGGTCGGCGACGAGACCCCGTCGGAAAACTTATCTGGCAGCCTGAGTGCGAAGATTGAAGCCCTGGAGGCCGCCATCGCGCGAACCGAGGACCAATGGGAGCCGGACGGAGACAGCGACGACGCGTATTCCGGCACGCCCTCGAAGGCGCTGCATTGGATACCTGCGCCCACCTTTGAAGAAGAGGACGCCGAGGATGTGGATGCGCCCTCAGGCGAGGCGGATGCCGCGACAGAAGAACCGGCGACATTCGTTCGGCACGGGGATACTCCTAAAGCAGACCCAGTGGAAGACGACGCGCTTGAGGAAGCGATTGAGGACGAGATCGGGTTGTCTGCTTCCGAGGAGGAGGCCTTGCGTGAGATGATCGCCGAGGTTGTCCGGTCCGAGCTACAGGGCGCCTTGGGGGAACGCATCACCCGCAATGTGCGCAAGATGGTTCGGCGCGAGATTCATCGCGCGCTGACCACCAAAGAGCTGGAATAATCGCTCAGGCCCGTTGCGGCGTCTGAGCAAGCTCCAGCAGCAGATCCAGATCCATATGCTGTTCAAGATGGTCTGCCAGATCATCCAGCGCCTGTTCGACGCCGTCTTCGTATGCGGTCTCGGAGGTGACACCCAAACCCGACAGATACTGCGCGCGGAAAACATCGGACGAGAAAATCCCGTGGAGATAGCTGCCCAGTATGCGCCCATTGGCACTGGCGGCACCCTCAGGGCGTCCTTGCACCTCAAGCCAGGCACGGGCGCAATCGGGCCCTTCGGTCCGGCCCATGTGAATCTCGTAGCCGCTGACGGGTTCGCGATTGGGTAGGGCGCAAGCTTCGGTCAGGGTCACTTGTTTCTTACCCGCCATGACCGTGTCAACGTCCAGCAGTCCAAGGCCCTCAACCGTGCCAGGGCGGCCATCCACGCCTTCGGGGTCTGAGATCGTTTTCCCTAGCATCTGATATCCGCCACACAGACCCAAAACGTGACCACCACGGCGCACATGCGCGTATAGGTCGATATCCCAGCCCTGCTTCCGGAAATAGGTCAGATCACCGATGGTCGATTTACTGCCGGGCAACAGCACCAGATCGGCATCACCGGGCAGAGGGCGGCCTGCGGGGATGATCTCGACGCTCACACCGGGTTCGGCGGAAAGCGGGTCCAGATCGTCGAAATTGGCCATGCGCTCCAGCTGAGGCACAGCGACCTTGCACGCCCCGCCGGTGTGTGAGCGGATGTCCATCATATCCTCGGCGGGCAGCTTCCACGCATCGTGGAACCACGGCACCACGCCCAGACAGGGCCAGCCCGTGCGTGCGGCTATATCGTCGCGGCCCTCATCAAACAGCGACACGTCGCCTTTGAAGCGGTTCACGGCAAAGCCTTTGATCATCTCGAGATCGCCGCGGTCCAGCACGGCCTGAGTGCCCACGATCTGCGCAATCACACCGCCCCGATGAATGTCTCCGACCACCACCACCGGCACACCGGCTGCGCAGGCAAAGCCCATATTGGCAATGTCGCCTTTGCGCAGGTTGGTTTCCGCCGGGCTGCCCGCGCCTTCGATCAGCACCAGATCGGCGTCGCTGCACAGCCTGTCGAAGCTTTCCAGCGCGGCCCCCAGCAGTTTTGATTTGTCCTTGCGGTAATCGCCGGCCTTCATCGTGCCTGCGCGCTGGCCCTGCACGATGATCTGCGCGCCGGTATCCGTTTCGGGTTTTAGCAGGATCGGGTTCATATCCGTATGCGTCGGGCGTTTGGCTGCGCGCGCTTGCAGGGCCTGTGCGCGTCCGATCTCGCCTACGTTTTCCGTCACAGCCGCGTTGTTCGACATGTTCTGCGGCTTGAACGGGGCGACCCTCAGACCGCGCCGCGTGAACGCCCGCGCCAACCCGGCAACCAGAACCGATTTGCCGACATTGCTGCCGGTGCCTTGAATCATGATGGCGCGAACCATGGGTGTCTCCTATACGTTGAGGGCAAATGACCTGATTTGACGCCAAAGGGAAAGCCCCAGATGAACACGCCTGCGCATCTTTTGATCGGTGCAGCCGCCTTTGCGCGCCCTGCACGCGGGCGCATACTTTGGGCGGCTGTGCTCGGGTCGCTTTTGCCAGATCTGTCGCTGTACCTGATGGCGGGGGTATCGCTGCATATTCTGAACATCCCGCCCCATGTGGTGTTCGACGAGTTGTATTTTTCACCGCAGTGGCAGACGGTTTTCGCCATCGACAACTCGTTCATCCTGTGGGGGTTGGCACTGGCGCTGGGGCTTTGGCGGGGATGGCGAGTCCTGACGGTCGCGGCATCGGCAGGGCTATTGCATATAATGATGGATTTCGGGCTGCATGCGGGGGACGGGCGCCCTCACTTCTGGCCACTGAGCGATTGGGTCTTTCACAGCCCGGTCAGCTATTGGGACACGTCGCATCACTCGATTTGGGTTATGCCGGTGTCAATTGTGCTATGCGTCGGCTCTTATGTCGTGCTTTGGAGCAGGGGGCTGTCGATATCCGCAAAGCTCTTCTTCGCGCTGTTGCTGGCGGCCGAGATTTGGGTCGCACGGCAATGGGTTCTGTTCTTCTAGGCAGAGCCAAAGAAAAACGCGCCCCAAAGTCTGGAGGCGCGCTTTTTCGTAGTGAAATCGCCTTGGATCAGGCGGCTTCGGCTTGTTGGGCGGCGTTGCGACGCTCGCTTTCTTCGCGTGACAGGGCGACGGAAGTCCGCACACCTCGGCCAACGAAGTCCATCAATCCGCTAACAACCCGCTCGTTCGGGTCGATACCCGCGCAGGACAGCACCTCGCGACCATCGCGCGAGCGGGCCCAGCGGGCGATTTGTTCGGGGCCATTGCCGTATTTCTTGTCATCGGCGATGGCATCATCCAGTGCGGCCAGCACAACAGCCGCGAAAAGTTTACGCGCACGATTGCCTTGCTCATTGTTAAAGGCAGTGCCGTCAACGAAATCTCTCATCTCGTCTTCCTTGTTGTTCTTGCTCTTGCATTTTCGGCGTGACGGTCCTTATGACCTATTAGCTCCGATTCGGATACAGCTAAAATGCATAGTTGCGTTGCGTCATTTGCATGGCTTGCTGCATGTGCAGCACTAGGTGTCGTTGTCTTGTCAGGGATGGTCCTGCCAGATATAGGGACGACAACTGACGCATCAACCGTTTGTGAAGGAATTATGTCATGCCCAAGATCAATGGGAACGAAATTCGCCCCGGCAACGTGCTTGAGCATAATGACGGGCTGTGGGCGGCTGTAAAAGTAGACCACGTAAAGCCCGGTAAAGGCGGTGCTTTCGCACAGGTCGAATTGCGCAACCTGCGCAACGGGTCAAAACTGAACGAACGGTTCCGGTCGGCGGATAAGGTCGAGCGTGTTCGGCTGGAGCAGAAAGATCAGCAGTTCCTGTACGAATCTGATGGCATGCTGGTGTTCATGGATGCAGAGACCTATGAGCAGATCGAACTGCCTGCCGACCTGCTGGGCGAGCGTCGCCCGTTTCTGCAGGACGGCATGACCATCGTGGTCGAGTTCTACGAATCCGAGGCGCTGAACGCCTCGCTGCCACAAAAGGTCACCTGCCAGATCGTTGAGACCGAACCGGTGGTCAAAGGTCAGACGGCTGCGAACTCGTTCAAACCGGCGGTTCTGGACAATGGCGTGAAGGTCATGGTGCCTCCGTTCATCGGTCAGGACGAGATGATCGTCGTGAACACCGAAACCATGGAATATTCTGAGCGCGCCTGATCGCCGACCGTGTGTATTGAAAAAGACCGCGCTAGCCTGCCGCTGCGCGGTCTTTTTATGTGCGGTGGCGATAGCGTGTAGGGTCGGGGCCAAACAGCTCTAGCATCAGCTCATATTTGATCCGGTTGGCGCTGACTTGCCGGTAGAAGGCGATTAGGAAGGCCGTGGGTCCCTGAATGCGACCGAGGCCACTGGTGGCGGCAACAACGGTCCCCACATCGGTTTTGCCTTCAAGCACCAGCCAGCCGCCCAACATTAATATTCCAACGGTGCCCGCGCCGTTGATCACGCTCAGCAAGAACTTGGCCGAAAGCTTCCACAGAAACATTCGTTTGCGGGTTTCATAGATGTCGTCGAAGAGGGCGTTGATATCCTGCTCAACCGCTTCAAGGTCCTCGGTCGTTAGCTGATCTGTCGCACTGCGCAGGATGCGGACGCGTTCGGCCACGAAGACATTCACTTTGCGCTGCGAGACCAGAACGATGATGATCTGCGGCGCGATCATCGAAAAGGCGATCAGGCCCAGCCCCGGCTGCGTGGATGAGATATAGCCGATGACACTGATCAACGTGCCGATCTGGACCACCGGGTCCGAGAACGCGCCGCCTGCGAATTTGCCCAGCTCCTCCGCCTCGGCCGAGATTGCCGTGGTCATGGTGCCCTTGCGCACGCTCTCGCCGGTTTCGTTGATGTCTGAAGACCGCCAAAGCAGGCGTTGGCGGATCAAGCGGATCATGTCCTCGCCCAAAGTACCCGCGCGGTAGCCCAGAACCCATTTCAACGCGAGGCTCAGCAAGATCACCCCCATCATGCCAAGCCCCAGATAGACCAGGCGTTCCGCCCCAACATCGAGCGAGGTCAGATGGTTGACGATTGCGCGTTGAAACTCCAGCGGAACAGCGGCCAGAGCGGCCACGGCCACCGAGAGTAGGATCAGTAGAATCTGACGCCCGGCGCTTGCGCGCCAGATTGCGGAATAAAGTCTGAGCATGCGGGTATCCGGTTCATTCGAATAGCCGCACTGTGGCAGGGCAGGGACCGGGGTTCAAAGGGTCAGCGCTCAGACCGCTTTGGCCACGTGCCGATTGGGCAACAAATATCAGTCGATCAGACGGACCGTGGCCGCGTCGGCCTGCATGTCACCGGTTGCCCGATCAAAGCGCAGATAGGCGATGGCGTGGCCGCCCGATTGCGTAAACAGGGTGCCCACCGGCTTGCCATTGGCCTCAATCGCGCTGCCCACAGGGGCTGCCCCGTCGATGGCGACGCGACACAGTCCTTTGCGCAGCTCAGTCTTGTGTTTCATGCGCGCGGTCACTTCCTGACCAACATAGCAGCCCTTTTTGAAGTCGACGCCTCGCAGCGGCTCAAATCGGGATTCGAGGATATAGCTGTCGGGGTGCAATTCGACGCCGGTTTCAGGGATGCAATGGCGCACGCGAATTGCGTCCCAATCGGTACCATCATCGCTTTCTGTCGACGCGATGTAAGCCCGCCAGCCCAAGTCAGGATGACGCGGGTCAGGCAAGGCGCCCTCTGGCGCAGGCCCGGTGCCGCGCTGCAGGTTCAGATCCGAGACCTCGATCGCCACATCCGCCCGCAGCTTGTACATGCTCAGCCGTTTGATCAGGCCATCCGCCAACGACTCGGCCACGTCCAGCAACACGGCGTCGCCGTCGCGTTTCAGGAAGAAATCGGCCAGGTATTTGCCCTGCGGCGTCAATAGCGCGGCATAGACCAGCCCTGCATCCAGCCCGCTGATGTCATTGGTGATCAGGTCCTGCAAAAAGCTCTCGGTATCCGAGCCGGTCAGGCGCAGTATGCGGCGGGTTGGCATGGCGTGGTCCTTATCATCTGCCTCGGCCCCGAGATATAGGGAGTTTTGTGGCCGAGACCAGTGGGTTTCGGCGCTTTGCAACGCCTGAACTAGCTGTCCGCCTGCGCCTTGTTTGGACTGTCAGGCGCTGTATCGGTCACCTCCTGCGGCACGTCAGGATGCAGCGTTGTCCGCAGCTCGACAATGGATTTCCCCAATCGGAAGGGCGCGGCAAAGCTGACAAGACACAGCGCCACGATCTGCAGAACAAGAATGTGGGCGTTGGCCTGCAGATACTCCCATTCATCTTTCAGCTTGCTGACCTGCTCGATCAGCTCATCGTAGCTTTGGGCGAGGATCAGATAGTCTCCGGCAATTGCGGGGACTTTGCGGCGCAAATTGTCGATGGCGGTTTGGGTTTCGTCATCCAGCGAGGTGAAGACCAGAAACTGTTCAATATCGAAGGCATCGGCCTTTGCGGCCATTTCCTCCATCTCGTCCTTGTCTTGACGTCCGAACAGGAAGTGCAAACCCTGCAGGGGGGCGACCTCATTCGTGACGGCGATGAAAAGAGGCAGATCGGTATTGCTGGCAGTTGAGGCCGACAGAAACTCGACCTTTTCGCACAAGACACCGGTGTCGGGATCATAGGCCGGGTCGCAAAACCGCAACCGGAACCGCGCCGCATCGCGGTCAAAGGCCGAGGACGTCGCGTATGCCACATCTATCTGCCGATCCAGCCGCGAGCTGTCGGATGTATAAAGCCCTGCCAGGACGGCCACCAAGGCACCGATCCCCCCGAGGACGACCCAAACCAGATCGGCCAGCTTCCACGCCCTGTGCCCGGCCGGTTTGCGAAACAGAAAGCCCGTTCCAACCGATCCGATCAGGAAGAACATGATCAGCAGAGGCAATTGGTTTTCGGTCACAAATGTCATGAGACAAGTTTAAGTGGTCCGCCCTCTCACGCAACAGCGATCACGCGCAGTTGTTTCGTCTTTCAGGATGACCATACTGGGCGGAAATAGGTGGGAGGTTTTTATGAAGAAGCATATTGTCCTGACCCACGGCGCGTTTGCCGGCCCTTGGTGTATGGAGGGTTACGCCGGTTTTTTCCGTGACCGCGGTTGGACGGTCCACACCCCGGCGCTGCGGTATCACGATGCGGACCCCAAGGCCGAACCTGATCCGGGCCTGACTGACACGAGCGTCATGGACTATGCGGATGATATCGCGGAGTTTGTCGAAGGGCTCGACAGCAAGCCTGTGCTGCTGGGCCACGCCATTGCCGGGGTCGTAGCGCAACAGGTCGCCGCGCGCGGCTTGGCCAGCGCAATCGTGCTGATCAACCCAAACGCTGCCTGGGGCACTCTGCCCGAGACCGACGATGAACGTGCCGTTCCACGTGCGTTGATGGAGGGTGGGGCCTTCTGGAAACAGCCGATGCGGGTTGATTTCGACCTCATGGCCCCGTTTGCGCTAAATAAGCTGCCCGAGGCGCAACAACACGCGGTTTTCGATCGGCTTGGCCCGGAAAGCGGGCGCGTGATGTTCGAGATGTTCTTCTGGATGTTCGACGACTATCACGCGATGAAAGTGGACATCGATAAGGTCGACTGCCCCGTGCTGATCGTCTCCGGTACCGAGGACCGAGCCGTGAACCCCAATACCTGCCGCGCGTTGGCGAACCTCTACGGAGACCGTGCGACTTTCATGCCCGCCGAAAACCACGCACATTTCCTGTTCATGGAGCCAGGGTGGGAGGGACCAGCCGCGCAGATCGCGGACTGGCTGGACCAGAAGCTGGGGTAGGCGCTGGAGGCTCGGATCGATCAAACCTTGTCGGACGCTAACTATGCGGGTCGGTCTGACTTCAGCGCCCGTCTAGGTCTCTTGAATGCGCGGACCTGAGGGTGGTGTACCCATCGGCCTCACTGCATTTCGGACTGCAACTCGCGGAAGTACTGGATTGTCGCGCCCAACCCTTCCTTAAGCTGCACCTTGGGCTCCCAATCCAGCAACTTACGCGCCTGCGAGATATCGGGTTGCCGTTGCTTGGGATCGTCCTGCGGCAGATCCTTGAAGATGATCTGTGTGTCCGAACCCACCTGCGCACGGACTTCGGTGGCCAGCTCATTCATTGAGAACTCGTTGGGGTTTCCAAGATTCACTGGGCCAGTGACGTCCTTATCCGTGTCCATCAGGCGCAAGAAACCTTCGATCAGATCGTCAACATAGCAAAACGACCGCGTTTGTGTGCCATCTCCGAACATTGTGATTGGCGCACCGGTCAGGGCCTGCATGATAAAGTTCGACACGACGCGCCCGTCAGAGGGATGCATTCTGGGCCCATAGGTATTGAAGATCCGGGCCACTTTGATCTCAAGACCCATCTGGCGATGGTAGTCGAAAAACAATGTCTCGGCACAGCGCTTACCTTCGTCATAGCAAGACCGCGGGCCGATCGGGTTGACATTGCCCCAGTAGTCTTCGGTTTGGGGATGGACCGAGGGGTCTCCGTACACTTCGGACGTAGAGGCCTGAAAGACCTTGCATTTCAGACGTTTCGCCAACCCAAGCATGTTGATCGCGCCATGTACGCTGGTCTTTGTCGTCTGTACCGGATCGTGCTGGTAGTGAATGGGCGAGGCAGGGCAGGCCAGATTGTAAATCTCGTCCACTTCAACAAAGAGAGGGAACGTCACGTCATGGCGCAAAAACTCGAACCGAGGATTGCTGTGCAAGTGATCAATATTGCGTTTTGTACCGGTAAACAGGTTGTCGACGCATAGGACCTCATGCCCCTGATCCAAGAGCTGGTCGCACAGATGCGAACCTAGAAAACCTGCGCCACCAGTTACCAGAACACGTTTTCTACTGTCGTATAAGCGAGCCAAATCGGGTCCCTCTTTCTATTTCCAGGCAAGCGCGTCGCCGTGCAGCCATTTCTTAAATCGTTTTGTGAAACGAATTGGTTTGATCTTCAGGATATTGCGGGCCGCATAGTCATCCATCTCGGCATTGCGTATCACATCGGCCGGATGCACCAAAGGCCGAGGCAAGGGCTGAGCGCGCAAAGACGCCTCCTTGGCGTCAGGGTTGGTCGTATGAGTCGCCGACCCGTCAAAGCCGATATTCTGCACCATGTTCTTCCCGGGGACGACCGTCAGGCCCGATTTCATCCATTGGGCAAACTGCCACTGGTAATCCCAGGTATCGATCTTGCCGTCTTTCACATTGGAATAAACCGCCATCCAATGCTGTACCCCTCCTGGGGTTGGGCACATGTTAGATATCGCCTCGATGGATGCAGGCGTGCCCAGATCGGATAGGCCAAAGTCGTAGTGGGCCCAGGCTCGCCGCCAAGTTGCCCAGCCCCAGGCGCCCCAGAAGGCCGAGAAAAAGTAGCTGTACCCCGAAGGCAGGTCATCGTTCAATCTATTAAAAGCAGAAATGGAGGTCACGCGCGGATCGTCTCGGTAGCGTTCCAGCATTTCGGCGGCAAACTCGAAGAAATCAGGATCGACCAGAATGTCATCTTCCAGAATGATCCCTTCGGGCTCGTGTTCAAAAAACCATGTGATGGCGCCTGAAACGGCGCGCCCGCACCCGAGATTTTGTTCTCGAAACAGGGTCTGCACCTCACAGGGCCAATCAACCTCATTCAGAATAGAGCGTGTCTCGTCGCAGATTGCGGCTTCACTGTCTGAACGAGGTCCGTCAGCTGCAATGTAAAGTCGTGCCGGTTGTGCCTGCCGGATCGTCTCGAACACGGCCCTGGTTTTGTCGGGACGGTTAAAGATCAGAAAGAGGATCGGAGGCATTGATGGGTCTTTCCATTCGTTGCGATGCGCGTGGGTTCTATCCCATACTTTCTTAGAGGGTTCAAACCGGTCTTTTTGACGGTTCATCTACGGCAAACTCAAGCATGCGGGTTGCGATGCTGTCTCACGACAAATGAAAACAAAAGCGTTTTCGATGCCTCGGACAGGCATGCGATCTGCCTACTGTCCTAGTGGCGCGGCTAGAAGGGCCCAAGTGTCTGCCGCCGCACGAAAAACCGTCTAGTTGTTGGTCGAAAATGTACTCTGTGGTCTCCACTTAAGAGTGCCGTCACTCTCTCGGTGGCAACGCAATAGGCGTTCCTGCACGGTGGTGATCGTGTTGGTGACGGTGTTGTCGCCGACCATCAGGACAAAGGCGTCCTCCGAATAGGCCATGCCTTCGTAGTAGCAGAACCGGCTCTCGGCCCCTTCCGGTATAGGCGATGCAAGGCTTAGTGTTTGCTGTGCGGCGGCGGTCGAGGCCAGTACGGTCAGTGTCAGCCCGAGGGTAAGTGTTTTCATGTTGTCCTCCCGTTCGAAACTCTGTTCTTGGTTAAATTAGGTCTTGGACGCTCGGAACCTCAAATGTCGTTCTTGGATGACGGGTTGAGGTAAGTGTGAACGGTATCAACGGGTTAGGCAAGGGGGGTGTTTGGTTGCATTTAGCGTATAGACCTAGCGGAATCTACGATTCGTATGAAGCAGTGCTTCAAACAAGCGCTCGCGCAAACCTAGCCAAAGTGCGACTAAAGGCGACTGGGAATGGTTATTACCCCAACTTGCCGTTGTTCGCCGACGGATTCGATTCCTCATCTTCCTCCGGCTTTCTGCCATTCGCAATTTTGATACTCAACAACCCTATGAGTGCAAAGGGCAACCAAGCTTGTATTGACACTATTGCGAGGGAATCATGATCTGTCTCAACGTTTTGATTCGTGAGACCATCCAAATTGGAAGCAGAATTCGAGCCAAATGTTCCAAAGATAAGTTGGTGTATCTCCTCAATCCGATCTCTAATCTCCGAAGGCTTCATTAGTACTAATTCTTCGTTCGTGAGTATGTAAGAGAGGACAGAAGGGCGGTTGAAATTGAAAGAAGTGCCTTCTTGTTCAGCTAGCCCAATGGCGGTTAAGTCAATAGGCAGAAAATAGAAAACGTCCTCGAAGTAATGATCGTTCCCGTTTAAGAATTCTGATAGTTTTTTGTTTATTTCGCCGAAGTTTGAACCTTGGCATCTTTCAAGTCTTGCCCACGAGCGTTCTTCTGCTTCTCGGAGCTCGGTTTCTGATGACCTATTCAACGCGTTCCGCGCAGAGTAGATGTCTCTTTCTAAATCAGCGTCACAACTATTTCGATCGACTTTAATTTCGGATGTTTCAAAGTACCGCTGGCTTTTTTCACGGGAGGACTGGATGATCAGACTTCGATTGTCTTCTAACAAGTCCAGGAATGCTCGTGCGGTTTCCAAATCTTCAATGTTGCTATCGAAGGTAGCGACTGTGAGAGCGTCCTCTACGGCTTTATTTGCGATCATTACCTTTTCGCTTTCACTTAACGTGGTGATCGCTGTGGCGAGAATGGCCAAGGAGTAGTAGCAGAAATCTGATGCTTCTTTATTCAAAGGCAATAGATATCTGAAGGTCAGTGAAACAATGAAGCAGCAAAAAACAAAAGCTAGTAAGCTATGGAAGTAGTCTATGCCAGGGTTTAGGTGATTTAGATAAGCGTATGTGAGCAGAAATAATATTGAAACAATAAAAAGGTAGAGTAGGGTGGGCCGCCATTTATCAATTCCGTCTTTAAATTTCATTTTGCTAAACATCCAACTCTTCCACAAACCGCGCGTTCTCCTGAATATACTGGAACCGCAGTTCGGGTTTTTTGCCCATCAGGCGCTCGACCAGATCGCCGGTTTCGCCGGGTTCGTCCTCGTCGATGGTGACGCGGATCAATTTGCGCGAGGCCGGGTCCATTGTGGTTTCTTTCAGGTCCTTGGCGTCCATCTCGCCCAGACCCTTGAAGCGCGAGACGTCGATTTTGCCTTTGCCGCCCAGACCTTTTTCGAGCCATTCGTCGCGCTCGGCCTCGTCCAGACAGTAGACGCGCTTGGCGCCTTGGGTCAGGCGGTAGAGGGGAGGGCAGGCGAGGTAGAGGTGACCTGCATCAATCATGGGGCGCATTTGGGTGAAGAAGAACGTCATCAGCAGCGAGGCGATATGCGCGCCGTCCACGTCCGCGTCTGTCATGATGATGATCTTGTCATAGCGCAGGTCGTCGACGTTGAACTTGGTGCCAAGCCCCACACCCAACGCTTGGGTCAGGTCGTTGATCTCGGCATTGGTGCCCAGTTTCGAACTGGCCGCGCCCAGCACGTTCAGGATTTTGCCGCGCAGGGGCAGCAGGGCCTGTGTTTTGCGGTCGCGGCCCATTTTCGCAGAACCGCCCGCCGAGTCGCCCTCGACGATGAATAACTCGGTGCCATCACGTGTTGAACTTGAGCAATCCACCAGCTTGCCGGGAAGACGAAGTTTCTTAGTGGCGGATTTGCGTTGTGTTTCCTTCTCGGCCCGTCGGCGCAGGCGTTCTTCGGCCCTCAGAATGAGGAAGTCCAGAATCGCGCCGGCGGATTTCGTGTCGGCCGCCAGCCAGTTGTCGAAATGGTCCCGGACAGAGTTTTCAACCAGCCGTTGCGCCTCGACCGTCGCCAGACGGTCTTTGGTCTGGCCGACGAATTCGGGCTCGCTGATAAAACACGACACCAGCGCGCAGCCGCCTGTTATCAGATCGTCGCGGGTGATCTGACCGGCTTTCTTGTTGTTGATCAGTTCCCCATAGGCCTTGATCCCCTTGAGAACCGCCGCCCAGAAACCGGCCACATGGGTGCCGCCCTCGGGCGTGGGGACGGTGTTACAGTAGGACTGGATGAAGCCGTCGCGTGAGGGCGTCCAGTTGATCGCCCATTCGACCTTGCCCGGCGTTCCGAATTTCTCGTTGAAGTCCACGGTGCCCGCGAAGGGCTGCTCGGCATAGGTGGAGGAGCCGTTCATCGTCTCCTTCAAATAGTCCGACAGGCCGCCAGGGAAGTGGAAGGTTGCCTCGGTCGGGGTTTCGCCGTCGTCGATGGCCGATTTCCAGCGGATTTCCACGCCCGAGAACAGGTAGGCCTTGGAGCGGATGGATTTGAACAGCCGCGCCGGTTTGAACTTGTGGTGGCCAAAGATCTCGGCATCCGCATGGAAGGTTACGGTCGTACCGCGCCGGTTGGGGGCCGCGCCGACCTTTTCGACCGGACCCAGAGGAATCCCGCGCGAGAATCGCTGCTCGAACAGCGTTTTGTCTCGTGCCACCTGGACGACCATCGAATCCGACAAGGCGTTCACGACCGACGCACCCACGCCGTGCAGACCGCCCGAGGTCTGATAGGCCTTGCCCGAGAATTTACCGCCCGCGTGCAGGGTGCATAGGATGACCTCAAGCGCGGATTTATCTGGAAATTTGGGGTGCGGGTCGATCGGAATGCCGCGCCCGTTGTCGCGCACCGTCAAGGCGTAGTCTGCGTGCAGCTCAACCTCGATCCGGTTGGCGTGACCAGCGACCGCCTCGTCCATCGAGTTGTCGAGGATCTCGGCGACCATATGGTGCAAAGCGCGCTCGTCCGTGCCGCCGATATACATACCGGGGCGTTTTCGGACCGGCTCCAACCCTTCAAGCACCTCGATTGAGGAGGCGTCGTAAGTGGCGGTCGCGCTGGGCGTCAACAGATCGTCGGGCATGGGTGCTGCTCTTGTTTTTGAGTTTCCCCCATTATGGCAGGTGATGTGGGTCGGGGGAAGAGGGACCCGAGGTCTTGTGGATGGATTGCCCAAATGTCGGCGATTGACATCCTACAAAGACAGCCAAAGCGCCCCATCCCTGTACCCACCACGCACGGAGTATTCCGGTTGCAAAACCGCGCCAAACTCCTCGGCCCAGTCGCGGAAGCGGTCGTTTGATACGACGATTGCCCCGTAATCTTTAGCAACTTGCAGCACCAGGGGGTCGGCGGGCGTACCGCTGGGGGCCACCATGACGCGATCCTCGGGCAGGTTTAGCAGATCGGCAAGGGCGTTGTGGTGCAAGTAGCGGCCCTTGATCTTGTAGCCCACGTTAGCGTCGAAGACTACGCCGGGCGTTAGACCAGCGCCGGTCAGTTTCTCGACTACTTCTTGCACCGTTTCTATGCGAGGCTCGCCATCCTTCCAATGCATGACATTCGATCCATCGACAACAGCCCAGCTGCGAGGCTTGCGCTTAAGCAATCGTGCCAGGATCAAAAGCGCACTGGCCATGGCGCAAGGGGCAGCTAGCAAAAGCCAATCGGTAGAAATCAGAGAAAGGACGGCAAAGGCAGTAGCGGCGGAGGATAGAAGTAAAGCAAAAATGAGAATACGCACAGTGGCCTCTGGAAATGAATCGCGTCTAGGATGAGGTGTCTGGACGGAGTTCAATCCTTTTGGCATCTGTTTTCAATACCGATTGATTGTTCGCCTCAAATGTAGCCAAGCTGTGTGTGACCTAAAATGTTCAAGGAAAAAGGGGCCTCGTTTCAATGAGCTGGATCAAAACCGTGCCATTTCAGGAAGCGACCGGTAAGCTAAAAAAGTTGTATGACCGGGTGACTGGGCCCGACAATAATGTGGACAACATCATGATGGCGCATTCCCTGCGCCCGCATTCGATGGAAGGCCACATGACGCTGTACAAAAACGTGCTGCACCATTCGGCCAACACGATCCCCAAATGGTTTCTGGAGACGCTCGGCGTTTGGGTCAGTGAGTTGAACACCTGTTCCTATTGCGTCGAGCATCACTTCAACGGTCTGCAACGGCTACTGGCCGATCCGCCAAGGGGGGATGCGATCCGCGCGGCGATTGAGGTGGGCGATCCGGAGGCCGCGCCTTTGAACGCAGCGCAGATCGCAGCGATGCACTATGCGCGCAAGTTGACCGAAGCACCTGGCGACATGGTCGAGGCGGATGTCACAGCCCTGCGCGACGCTGGGTGGGACGACGGAGAAATCCTCGAGATCAATCAGGTCTGCGCCTATTTCAACTATGCCAACCGGACGGTCTTGGGGCTTGGCTGTTCGACCAAGGGGGATGTGCTGGGGCTGTCGCCCAACAATTCTGACAATCCCGATGATTGGGGGCATCGCTAGGCTGCTCGTCTCGGAACCCCCGGTTTTTTCGTCGAAATTCGTTCCAATTTGATCCCAATCAACGCAGGATCTTGCGCTTTCTGCTAGCTCGTTCTCAAGACAAGAACAACAAGAGGACAGCTGAATGGAAACGACCGCCCAGAAAAAACCCGAAGCCGTTAACATCAAGGTAGTGCCCACACCTGCACCCGAACCGGCCGTACCCAGCGCCGAGAAGATTCGGCACGCGTTCGAAAGCGGGAAGTACCCTTATGGTCGCAAGATGGCACGCAAGGATTACGAGACGCAGAAAGCCAAGTTGCAGGCCGAATTGCTGAAGGTTCAGCATTGGGCTCAGGATACCGGTCAGCGGTTCGTGTTGTTGTTCGAGGGTCGCGACGCTGCGGGTAAGGGCGGTACCATCAAGCGCTTCATGGAACACCTCAACCCGCGTCAGGCACGTGTTGTTGCGCTGAACAAGCCCACGTGGGAGGAAAAAGGCCAGTGGTACTACCAGCGCTACATTCAGGAACTGCCCACCGTTGGTGAAATGGTGTTCTACGACCGCTCCTGGTACAACCGCGCGGGCGTCGAGCGGGTGATGGGCTTTTGCGATCCCAACGAGTATCTGGAATTCATGCGTCAAACCCCGGATTTGGAACGGATGCTGGTACGCTCGGGCATCAATCTCTACAAATACTGGTTCTCGGTCACGCAAGAAGAGCAACAGCGCCGCTTCAAGAGCCGTGAAACCGATCCGTTGAAACAGTGGAAGCTGTCGCCCATCGACAAAGCGAGCCTGGACAAGTGGGACGATTATACCGAGGCGAAAGAGGCGATGTTCTTCTACACCGACACCGCTGACGCGCCATGGACCGTTGTCAAATCCAACGACAAAAAACGCGCGCGCCTGAACTGCATGCGCCATTTCCTTTCGACGCTGGATTATCCGGACAAAGACGTCTCCGTAGTTGATCAGCCTGACCCGCTGATCGTCGGTCAGGCGCATCATGTGATTCACCGCTCGGATCATATTCTGGGAACGGCGCTGCACCCGGACGCCAAATCCAACTAAAACGCAAAGTGGAAAGAAGCCGTTGAGTGCCAACCCGCAACGGCTTCTTCTTTTGGTGGGCATCTATCTAAAGTCTCAAATCGAGTTTTTCTTTTCTGCCTTGATTTTGGGCAGGGCGCGGGCCTATGGCTGGCGAGATGACGAAAGTGATGACATATCCCGCCCATTTCCGGGCGATTGCTGTGCTTGGCTTGCCGCTGGTTGGCGGGCATTTGGCGCAGTTCGCAATCGGCCTGACCGATACGGTGATGCTCGGCTGGTACGGGGTTGAGGCCCTGGCCGCAGTGACGCTGGCGAGCAGCTACTACTTTGTGTTGTTTCTGTTTGGGGCCGGATTTGGCTGGGCCGTTATGCCAATGGTTGCGACGGCCGCGGCGGAAGAGGACGAGACTAGCATCCGACGCTCGACTCGCATGGGCTTGTGGCTGTCACTGCTCTACGCCGCGTTGATGATGCCGCTGCTGTGGTGGTCCTATCCAATCCTGATTGCCCTGAAACAGGAGCCGCAGGTGGCGCAGACCGCCTCGGAATATCTTCGCGTTGCAGGATGGGGGTTGTTTCCTGCGCTGCTGGTGATGGTGCTGAAGTCTTATCTGGCCGCGTTGGAGCGTACTCAGATCGTGCTATGGATCACCGTGACCGCTGCGGTCGTGAATGGCGTCACGAATTATGCATTGATCTTCGGCAATTGGGGTGCGCCCGAGCTTGGGGTCATGGGGGCAGCGATTGCGTCCGTGGTGACACAGATCGTGTCTCTGGTTGCGGTTATCATCTATGCGGTTCGGGTTCTTCCGGAGCATAGTCTGTTTCAACGCTTCTGGCGCCCGGACTGGGATATGTTTGGCCGGGTTCTGCGGCTGGGCGTTCCGATTGGTTTGACAACGCTCGCCGAAGTCACTCTGTTTGCGACCTCGGCGATCATGATGGGGTGGCTGGGGCAGGTGCCGCTGGCGGCGCATGGGATTGCGCTCAACCTCGCTTCGGCGACTTTCATGGTGCATCTCGGCCTGTCAAACGCGGCGACCATTCGCGCGGGCAACGCGCTGGGCCGCCGCGACCGCGCGCATCTGGAGCGTGGCGCGATTGCGGTGACGGGGATGTCTCTGGTCGTGTCCGTGCTGACGATCATACTGTTCCTAACCTGTGCCGAGCCTCTGATCTCGCTATTTATGGAGGCCGACAACGCGCAGCGCGGCGAGATTTTGGCGATTGGCACAGGCCTTTTGGCCATGGCAGCCCTGTTTCAGCTGGTCGATGGTGCGCAGGTTATAGCGCTGGGCCTGCTGCGCGGGTTGCAGGACGCACAAGTGCCGATGATCATGGCTGCCCTCAGCTATTGGGTGATCGGAATCCCGGCCTCTTACTATTTCGGCTTCGTGCAGGGCATGGACGGGATCGGCGTCTGGATGGGCCTTGTGCTTGGGCTGGCCTTTGCAGCCGTCCTGCTGATGGCACGGTTCTGGATGCGATCTGTCCGCGAGGTGGGCGTACCGGCCGAGTAGCCCTCAGCCGCCTTTCAGCCGGTCCGCTTTCTTGCGCACTAGAACCGAGCGCAAATCGTGCATCGCCATCAACAGCCGGTCGGTCACCTCTTCAAGCTGTTCTTCCGACGCTTTGGACTGCGCCCATTGCGTGGTCAGGTTCAGGTAGTCGACGGCCCGGTGAATATCGTCAATATCGCGCTGGGCCAGCAGGGCCTTGCGCGCATCCATCCATCGGGCGATCTCGGCCTTGTCGGCCTCGGTCAGGCTGCGTTGACCATGCGGCTTGACCTCTCCGTTGCGTATGTTGATGACCGCGATCTGATCCATCTCGATCCGCTGCTGCCGATTCTCGGTGTCGATCCTAAACACTGCGGCCCCGTTTTCTCGGATGCGGAAATAATACTCTGGCAGCTCTGCGGTCATGCGTGGCTCCGGCTTAGGTCAAAGAGGCACAGAAACGCTGGATACGCGTGCAGGCCTCGGTCAATGCCTCATCCGAGGTTGCGTAGCTGACTCGGAAGTTCGGCGACAGGCCAAAGGCTGCACCGAAGACGACGGCAACGTCATGTTCTTCCAATAGGGCGGTGGCAAAGGCCTCATCCGAGTCGATCACTGTGCCTTGCGGCGTGGTCTTGCCAATCAGCCCCGCGATTGAGGGGTAGACATAAAACGCGCCTTCAGGCGTCGGGCAGGTGATTCCGTCGATGGCGTTCAACATGCCGACGACCAGATCGCGGCGGCGTTTGAATGTCTCATTGTTGGGGGCCAGAAAGTCCTGCGTGCCGTTCAGTGCCTCAACCGCCGCCCATTGGCTGACCGAGCACGGGTTCGACGTGGACTGAGACTGAATCTTGCGCATCGCGGCGATGATTTCAACCGGACCGGCCGCGTAGCCAATCCGCCAGCCGGTCATCGCATAGGCCTTGGAGACGCCGTTGCAGGTCAGCGTGCGATCATAAAGACCCGGCTCAACCTCGGCTGGGGTGCAGAACTCGAACCCGTCATAGGCGAGATGTTCGTACATGTCGTCCGACATGATCCAGACATGCGGGTGGCGCACCAGAACGTCGGTCAGCGCTTTCAATTCGTCCTGGCTGTAGCCCGCGCCCGTGGGATTCGAGGGCGAGTTGAAGATGAACCATTTGGTCTTGGGCGTGATCGCGGCTTCAAGCTGTTCGGCCGTCAGCTTGAAGCTGTTTTCCAACGTGGTCTCGACCACAACAGGCGTTCCGCCGGCCAGCAGGACCATATCGGGATAGCTCACCCAGTAAGGCGCGGGGATCAGAACCTCATCGCCTTCGTTCATCGTCGCCATCAACGCGTTGTAGAGCGTCTGCTTACCGCCCGTTCCGACCGAGATCTGCGCGGGTGTGTAGTCCAACCCGTGATCTCGTTTCATCTTGGCACAAGCCGCCTGTTTCAACTCGGCAATGCCATCGGGCGCGGTGTATTTCGTCTTGCCTGCCGCAATGGCTGCGACGGCTGCATCCTTGATGTTCTGCGGCGTATCGAAATCCGGCTCACCTGCGCTGAGGGCGATGATATCGCGCCCGGCGGCTTTCAACTCGGCCGCTTTTGCAGTCATCGCGACGGTCGGAGAGGGTTTTACGCGTGACAATGTCGCAGACAGGAAACTCATGAGCGGCCTCGGTTTGTATGTTCAACTTGTCTGTCATAGGGTGCGCCCGATGGACGATCAAGCTGTATGACACACCAGAATTGGAGACCCCGATGAACGACGAAACCGACTGGTACGGACCGGATGCTGCAACGTTCGGAGACAGACTGGCCGGGGCGCGCGAAGCGGCGGGGATGACGCAGTCACAATTAGCACGCCGTCTGGGGGTCAAGAAGGCGACGATCGCGGCCTGGGAAAACGACCTGTCCGAACCGCGCGCCAATCGCTTGTCGATGATGGCGGGCATGATCAATGTCTCGATCATGTGGCTGCTGACCGGGGAAGGCGAGGGCATGGAGGCCCCGGTAGAAGAGGGCGAAGCCAGTCTGGAACTGGCGGGCGCGGTTGCCGAATTGCGTGCCATTCGTGGCGAGATGCGGGCCAGCGCGGAGCGGGCCGCCCGGTTGGAAAAGAAACTGCGTTTGATGCTGGAGCAGGACAAGAATGACTGAAACACGCGAGGTTCGGATCAAACGCCTGCAGATGCGCTCCATGCGGCGGGGGATCAAAGAGATGGATTTGATCCTGTCGGCATATGCCGAGCGCAATCTGAACGCGATGGATGCGGCCGGGCTGGACTTGTATGACGCGCTTCTAAAGGAAAACGATCAGGACCTGTATCAATGGGTCACAGGGCAGGTGAATACGCCTGATCCTTTTGCTGAACTGATCTCGGATATCGCGCAAACGTTTCAAAAATAAAGAAAATCAGACTTAACCGATTTTTCGGAAATTCAGGTCATCGTGTCTAAAACGACACGGCTGAATCGGAGGGTCGGATGAGTATGGAAATGCAGGTCTCTGCGTCGGGGGCCAAAGGTTTCATGACCAGCTATCTTGAGGCGCTCGCGCTGGTCGAGCGTCTGCATCGTCTGTTGCTGGATGTCATCAAGGATGAGTTCGAACGGGTGGGCGTGCTGGAAATCAACGCGGTTCAGGCGCTTTTGCTGTTTAACATCGGCGACCATGAGGTGACCGCCGGCGAATTGAAAAGCCGCGGCTACTATCAGGGCAGCAATGTCAGCTACAACCTCAAGAAGCTTGTCGAGATGGGGTATATGCACCACCAACGCTGCGAGATTGACCGGCGCTCGGTCCGGGTCCGTCTGACACCTCAAGGCCGCGAGATTCGTGATATCGTGTCCGAGTTGTTCTTGCGCCATGCCGAAGGGTTGCAGAAGCGCGGCGTTCTGGGGGCGGAAGGGATCGAGGATATCACCACTTCGCTGCGTCGGGTCGAACGCTATTGGACGGACCAGATTCGTTATATCTACTGATCAGAGGCTTGGGATAGGATGATCCCCTGCAGCTCTCGGATCAGTTTGCGGGTCATGGCATCCTCATAGGCCTCAAAGCCAAGTGCGACCTCGACAAACGCATCAGGGCCGAGGATGACCCAAGCGTTGTAATAGGCGGACAGCTCTCCAATCTGGACATCCCGTTGGTCGCCATAGTTGGAGTCGTCGACACCGATCACCAAACCGTTGATGGTGATGCCGGTATCCTGCAATAGCGCTTTGGCTGCGCGCGGGTGGAGACCGAGATTGTGCTTCCCATCTCCAGACAAATCCAAAGTGTGCTTCCAACACTCCGGTTGTTGGTTCAGGAGGTCCGCGCCAAACAGCATCGCATCGCCCACTGCTGTGCCTTGCGGCGCGGCGCTGCGGGTCACGTCGCCCAGTCTCGCCGCGATCTTGCCTAGATCAGATTCGGTGCGAATTTCGGTCCATTCCAAGAGCACGCGATGATGGCCGGGTTCGCTCCATTCGAACACCGCGAGGCGAACGGGAAATGCGGGGTTTGCCAAAATGATCTTGCGGATTTCAGGGCGCCGCAACGCAGCAGCCAAACCATCGATCTGCAACCTGTACTCGTGAACGTCGACAGAGCCGGACACATCCAACCCAAGCGCCAGAGCTTGACGGCATTGCGCCGAAACGGATCCTGCCAGAAGGCAACAAACAAGCGCGAGCAACCGTGTCATCTATGGCCTGTTTCTTGCAGAGATCCCAATTGTAGGCCGCTCAATTCTCGTTCCAGCTTGCGGCGCATGGCACGCTCAAAGTCTTCAAACCCCTGCGCGATTTCAAGAAAAGCACCCGGTCCATGCAGGACGTTTTCTTCGAAGAAAGGAACCAGAAACAACTCGCCCTCGAAATCGGCGGCATTGATCACCAACCCGTTCACCGTGACAGCATCGAAGGGAAAATGTTTGTAGGCGATTTTAGGGCCATAGCCATCATTGTTCGCTCCGTCTCCGGAAAGATCGATGGTTTGAAACAGACAGTCCGGACCATCCTGCAACATGGTAGCCCCGTAAGCCAGCGCATGCCCCATCGCGGTGGCAGACCCGGAATCCGAACGCTCGGACTGGCTGATCCGGGTTGCCGCGGCCAGCAAGTCGCCTTCGTTTTCAATCATCTTCCACGGCAAGACGACATGCTGGGTGGATCGGCCGCTCCATTCATAAACGGCCAGCGCAACAGGAGCGGGAGACGAGAAAAAAGCGGCCTGAACCTCGGGCGCGAGCATCGCGGCGGCAAGGCCCTGACGTTGCAGTGCATCCTCGGCCTGATCTACGGAGACCGAGATATCCAGCGCCAGCAAAAGGGCCAACCGGCAGCCCTCGGCCTGCGCGGGGCTGGCCAACGCGGCCAACCCCAGTGCTGTCAAAGTGCGGATCACCAGTGCCCGGTACTCTCCATGCTGCTCCATGGCTCGGCGGGCTCGAGTGCGTCACCGTTCTGCAGCAGCTCGACAGAGATGTTGTCGGGCGAGCGAATGAACGCCATCCGACCGTCGCGAGGCGGGCGGTTGATCACGATGCCATTGTCCTGCAGGTGCTGGCAGGTCTCGTAGATGTTGTCGACGCCATAGGCGAGATGACCGAAATGACGACTGTCACTCGGCAGCGCATCGTCACCGTCCCAGTTATAGGTCAGCTCAAGCGGGCGATCCTCCTGCCCGGGAGGGGCCATGAAGATCAGCGTGAACCGGCCTTGTTCACTTTCGTGGCGGCGCGTTTCCTTCAGGCCTAGCAGCTCATAGAACGCCATTGATTTCTCAAGATCCTTCACGCGGACCATGGTGTGCAAGTATCTCAGCCCCATCTTGGCCTTCCTCCTTTTCTTCGCTTGGTGCGCAGCTTAGCGCGGTTGCGCGAGGTGTCGAGAGGGGCTGGGAACACGATTTCGAACTTCGCGGCGCTTACGGCAGATATCGCGGTTCCAGTGGTGGAGTTGACGATATATAGTGGGTGTCGACTCATTCTTGGAAAGGATAATTTCATGCCTCTGTCTGCCGACCAACTGGCCGAGATCGAAGCGCAGCGCGCGCAATCGCATCCAACTCGCCGCGTTGTAGCACCGGGCATGGAAGACCATCTTTACACGGCCCATCAGGTGCTGGACCACGGTTTTGTCCGGGTCATCGACTATATGGGCGACGATGCAGCCATTTGTCAGGCGGCGCGCGTGTCCTACGGCAAGGGCACCAAGTCCGTGCAGAATGATGAGGGACTGATCCGCTATCTGATGCGTCATTGGCATTCGACCCCGTTTGAGATGTGCGAGATCAAGCTGCATGTAAAACTGCCGGTTTTCGTCGCGCGCCAGTGGATTCGCCACCGGACCGCCAATGTGAACGAATACTCG
Source organism: Ruegeria sp. AG1 (assembly GCF_056541705.1). Classification (NCBI taxonomy): domain Bacteria; kingdom Pseudomonadati; phylum Pseudomonadota; class Alphaproteobacteria; order Rhodobacterales; family Roseobacteraceae; genus Ruegeria; species Ruegeria sp. AG1. The sequence continues at coordinate 120,551 of NZ_JBQFYU010000007.1, forward strand.
GCGCGCTATTCGATTCTCGACCGTGAGTTCTATATTCCCGCCCCTGACCACGTGGCCGCGCAGTCCGAAGTCAACAACCAGGGTCGCGGGTCCGCCTTGGAAGGGGAAGAGGCCGCGCGTGTGCTGGAAATCCTAAAGGCCGACAGCGCCCGGTGCTATGACAATTATCAGGCGATGATCAATCAGGACGGGCAACAAGGTTTAGCGCGCGAACTGGCGCGGATGAACCTGCCTGCAAACATCTACACGCAGTGGTATTGGAAGGTAGACCTGCACAATCTGTTCCACTTCCTACGTCTGCGCGCCGACCCGCATGCCCAGTACGAGATCCGGGTCTATGCCGATATGATGTGCAAGATCGTCGCCGATTGGGTGCCTTTCGCCTATAAGGCGTTCGAGGATTATCGACTGGGTGCCGTTAACCTCTCGGCCCAAATGGTCGACAGCCTGCGCCGGATGTTGGCAGGTGAGACTGTGACTCAGGAAAACTCGGGCATGACGGCGCGGGAATGGCGTGAGTTTGAGGACGTAATCCGCAAGGATTGATCCTCAGAAGCATATCGTTTGTCTATACGTTTTGTCATGAAGCTGTTACATTGGCTTAATGACCTATCTGTTTCGTCTGATCCCACTGTGCCTTGTGCTGGCGTCGTCAGCGCAGGCCAAATCACCCATAGCCGAAATACTGTGTGAAGCGACCCCACGGCTGCAAGAGAAACTGACCCGCCAATTCGGCGCCGAACGTGTGGCAACCGGCATGCGCGGGCCCGAGCAGATCATGGAGGTCTGGAGCAGCGACCGCGGTGATTGGACCATGGTCGTTACTTACGCGACAGGAACGTCCTGCATCGTGGCAATGGGCGAAGACTGGCATGCCCGCGCCAGCGAAAAATCGACACGTGGGTAACGCCGATTTCTAGGGAATATTTGGCTGACGGCCTGAAATTGGCCGTCAGCCTTGATTGGAAACACCCCACATCTGGCGGGGTGGAGGTTACAACGGCTTCAAATCAGCTGCCATCTGGCGGCCGTCACGCCCGTCCTGCAACTCGTACGAGACTTTCTGATTGTCTGCGAGTCCGGTGAGGCCGGATCGTTCTACGGCCGAGATATGAACAAACACATCTTTGCCCCCCTCATCAGGGGCAATAAACCCATAGCCTTTGGTAGTGTTAAACCATTTCACGGTGCCGGTTGGCATGTCCCGTGTCTCCTTCTACTTGCGCATTGTCCCACAAATTGGTGGGGGCTGTGTCGACGTCATGGCGTATCAGGCTGATTTCTGGGTCAGATACAGTCCGAAACGCACGTTTCGTCTTTTTCAACATTGCACGGTGAAGTAAAAAATCAAGAAATACCGCTGGGAACCAACCAGTTTGCATAAAAAAGTTACAAATGCAGGAGCAGCCCAAAAATGCGCCTTTATGGTTTGAAAAACTGCGATATTTGCCGTAAGGCACTGAAATCGCTTCCAGAAGCGACCCTCGTGGATGTAAGGGCGGACGGCGTTCCGGCTGAGACCCTTTCGCAAGCTTTTGCCGCGTTCGGCGAGGCTTTGCTCAATACACGGTCAACAACCTGGCGTGGATTGGACGATACCGAGCGCGCGCGGCCACCGTTGGAGTTGCTGGCCGATCACCCAACGCTGATGAAGCGCCCTCTTATCGAAAAGGACGGAGAGTTGTTTCTGGGCTGGACCGCTGAAACGCGGGCTTCTCTTGGTGTTGCGTAGCCGCGTACCTATCTGCTGATACGAACTGTAAAGGAATATACATGCGGAACGCTGCCATGATTTTGGGCGTCATCGCCGGTTTGATCGGTATGATTGTCGGTTTTTTCGGGTATGGCTATGTCGAGGCAATCAAGCATTTTGGCGATATCGAAGGGATTGCCGAGCAGGTGGATAACCCCGACCTGATTCAGGCGGCCTCGATCCTTGCGCCTTTGTTGGCGATTGCGGGCGGGGCCATGGCCCATGCGCGGGCGTTGATTGCAGGGATTTTGTTGTTGGCCTCGGCTGCTGGGATGTACTACGCGTTCGGTTTCGGCGTCTTCACCATGTTCCCGATTGCCTTTGCCGCGGTAGCCGGGGTGCTCGGGCTCGCCGCGGGAAAACCGGACGAACCCAAGGCTCATTTCTGAGCTATTTTAGGCGCAGGATGCGATCCAGGGACAGCGGGCCTGCGCCATTGATAACCATCACCAGGAACAGGAAGGTCCACATTGTGCGCTGATCCGCCAGGTCAGGCGCAGCATTGAACAGGCTACCCAGTTTCACGCCGTGGCCAGTCACGTCGACAATGGTCTGCACCCAGACAAACCCGATCATTGCGACCGCCGCCAGACGAGTGAACAGACCAACCAGCAGCAGCGCGGGCAGGACGAACTCGGCCACGGTGCCAAGGAAGATCACGATCCGCTGGAAGAACGTCATCTGCGTGACGTCCCAAAGTACGGCCTCGGCGGCTTTCGGAAAGATTTGCCCAAATGCACCGCTGGAGGGCGAGAAGATCGACCCATCAATCTTCAGCATCGCCGAATTCCAGTAATAGACGAGCAATACAGCAATAAACACGAGCCGGGCGAGGGTAGGCGTCAGCCAACCGGACGCATGGTCCACCTTTCCCAAAACGGAGTTGTGGATTGAGATGAGCGCAGTCATGACTCCAGCCTTTCGATAGTCACAGAGGTTATTGCACCGCCTTGCAAAAGCAGTGCCAGAGTGGTTCCAAGATCAAAGTCGGGCGTGTTAGCGGCGGTTTTTTCGAACGCGCCGCCGATCGTGTCGCCCGCTTGCATATGTGCGATCCAGTCTGCTCCGCCTTTTGGCAGCAGATGTGGGGTGGGATCATATTCGAGGCGGGTGACCAGAACGTCCTCAGCCTGAGCGACCGGTTTGGGGGCGTCCGCTTCCGAATTGTAACGCCAGATCGCATGGATCGGCCAATCCGACCGGATCACCCGCATCGCCGGGGCAAAACTCAGCCGCGCGCGCATCACGTCTTCGGGGGGAACCGCCAGCGCATCGGCGGGCGCAGGTGTGCTGTCTGCCGCGTGGTAGGAGTGGCGTAGGGCAAGTTCCAGCCGCGCCATGTCGGCAAGGTAACCCAGATGGGACAGCTGGGGCATTTCGGCTACAAAAGCGGGAAACGCCTCACCATAGAACATCATTAACGGGGATGTAGGTGGGTGCTGGCGCAGGAAAATGCCCGAAAGGCCATCCATATTCTGTGGCCCCAGCAGCTTGGTTATCACGGGAAAGGCCTGCTGCATGGCCTCGGTCAGTGAGACGGCGACATTGTTGCGATAGACGCTGAACCGACGTCCGGCAGGTTGGTTCTTGGAGTCCAGCAACCCCTCCGGAACCGGGGTCGAGGCGTCCAGAAGCGCGGCGCTGAACTGGGTTTGCGACACGCTCATGCCGGGATCCGCTCCAGTGCCGCCTGGGCGCGCACGGCCTCGTCCCGCAGGACCGGCCAGTCGGGGACATCTGTGTCCCACTCGACCAAGAGCGGCTTCGGCCCGGACCGATCCAGAACATAGTCCAAAAGCGCCCAGACCGGATCAACGACCTCGCGCCCGTGGCTGTCGATCAGCAGGGGTTTGCCGTGGTCGTCTTCGTCTTCATCGTGACCGCCGAGGTGAATCTCACCAACCTTTTCAAGCGGATAGGCGTCGATATAGCTCTGAGGTGAGAAGTCCAGATTGGTGGCTGAGACAAAGACGTTGTTCACATCCAGCAACAGCCCGCATCCGGTTCGGTTCGAAACTTCGCGCAGGAAATCAGGCTCGGACCAGGTGCTTTTCTCAAATGCCAGATAGCTGGAGGGGTTTTCGAGCAGCATTTGCCGTCCGACCACCTCTTGCACCTGGTCGATGTGATCGCAGATGCGGGTCAATGTGGCATCGGTGTAGGGCAGCGGCAGAAGGTCGTTCAGGAAGTGGCTGTCATGGGTCGACCAGGCCAAATGCTCGGAGAAGCTGGCCGGATTCAGCCAGCCGATCAAATGTTTCAATCGCGCCAGATGGTCGCCATCCAGCGGGCCTTCTCCGCCGATCGACAGGCCAACGCCATGGACTGAGATTGGGAATTGTTCTGACAGATGGCGCAGTTGCGCCAGTGGGCGGCCGCCGTCGCCCATGTAGTTCTCGGCATGGATTTCCAGCCATGCGACCGGCTGTGCGTGTTCAAGGATCTGTGCAAAGTGCTGCGGTTTATACCCAACACCCGGTGCTGCGGGCAGGCGGTTCGACCTAAGTGCGTCGTCCAGCATGAGGCAGTTCCCTATGATCACGTGAAAAGGGGCGGGCGATTTGGCCCGCCCCTTGGATTTCGTATGGCAGATATTATGCCGGCAGGTCGCGGTTCAGTTCTTCCAGCGAGCCTTTGCGCGGGGTGCCGTCTGCCTGTGCGGGCAGTTCGATATCGGCGCAGGTGCCTGCATCAACCAGAGTCCAGGCGTTGCCCTGATAGTCAACGGTCGAGGTGCCCGCGCATGTGGTGCCGGGGCCTGCGGCGCAATCGTTCTGACCGGCCAGCGAAACGCCATAGCATTTCTCTTTCGCTTGTGCGGAGGCGGTGGTTGCTGCGCCCGAAACGGCGGCTGCGACTGCTGTTGCGATAACCAGGGATTTGGCTGTGTTCGACATCTCGGTAATCCTTTTGATGACTGCGTATGTCTGCTTGTGACAATGACAAAGGTAACGACTAGTGAGCCACAGTTAAATTCACGAGGCCGTGTCTCACAAGCGCGTCAGGCATTGTCATGCCCTCTTGCAGGTTAACAAATTGTTTTTGAATTGAAAAATGGAAAATGTTTCAATCCGGCCCCGATTTCAGGGCCGGATGAGGGGTCAGAAACTGACTTATGTTACAGCAGGTCCGGAGGAGTGGCTGCCTTGGACAGCTCATTTGTTACAGTCTCAAGAGATTGAACCTGCGTTTGTTTTTCGCCCAGTCGGCGGACACTTACAGTGCGCTCATCCACCTCGCGGTGACCCACGGCCAGAATGACCGGAACCTTGCCGACCGAGTGCTCGCGGACCTTGTAGTTGATCTTTTCGTTGCGGATATCCGCCTCGGCCCGGACACCAGCGGAGCGGAGCGTTTCAACAACCTCGGCCACATAGTCATCCGCATCCGAGGTGATCGAGGCCACAACGACCTGCCGCGGCGCCAGCCAGAACGGCAACTTGCCCGCGTGTTCTTCGATCAGAATGCCGATGAACCGTTCGAACGACCCAAGGCAGGCCCTGTGCAGCATGTAGGGGCGATGCTTGGACCCGTCAGCGCCGATGAAATTCGCATCCAGACGCTCGGGCAGGTTAGGGTCGACCTGAAGCGTGCCGCATTGCCAATTCCGGCCGATGGCATCTGTCAAAGTGAACTCCAGCTTCGGACCGTAGAATGCGCCCTCGCCTTCCAAGACCTCGTACTCATACCCAGCGGCCTTGCAGGCATCGCCCAAAGCTTTCTCGACGAAATCCCAGCTTTCATCGCTGCCGATCCGCTTTTCCGGGCGGGTGGACAGTTTGATGGTCCAGTCGTGGAAGCCAAGGTCGGCGTAGACCTTCGACAGGAAAGCAATGAACTTTGCGGTCTCGGATTCGATCTGATCCTCGGCGCAGAAGATGTGACCGTCGTCCTGAGTAAAGCCGCGCACCCGCATGATCCCGTGCAGCGCGCCCGAGGGCTCATACCGCGCGCAGGAGCCGAACTCTGCCATGCGCAGCGGCAGATCACGATAGGATTTCAGGCCCTGATTGAACACCTGCACGTGGCAAGGGCAGTTCATTGGCTTCAGCGCGTTGATCGCCTTTTCGCGGGCATGCTCTTCGTCGACTTCGACGATGAACATGTTCTCCTGGTACTTGTCCCAGTGACCCGAGGCTTCCCACAATTTGCGGTCGACGACCTGTGGGGTGTTGACCTCGACATAGCCGTCACGGTCCTGCATCCGGCGCATGTAGTCCTGCAGGGTGGTGTAGATTTTCCAGCCGTTGGGATGCCAGAACACCTGACCCGGAGCCTCTTCCTGCATGTGATACAGGTTCATCTCGCGGCCCAGCTTGCGGTGGTCGCGCTTGGCGGCCTCCTCCAGCATGTTCAGGTGCGCTTTGAGCTTTTCCTTGCCCGTGAACGCTACGCCATAGATGCGCTGCAACATCGCGCGGTCGCTGTCGCCACGCCAATAGGCGCCCGCAATGCTCATCAGCTTGAAGGCGTCGCCCGGCAGTTGACCGGTGTGCTGCAGGTGCGGGCCGCGGCACAGATCCTGCCAGTGGCCGTGCCAGTACATGCGCAGTGGCTCATCACCCGGAATGGCTTCGATCAGCTCGACCTTATAGGGCTCATTGTTGGCCTTGTAGAATTCGATCGCGCGGTCGCGATCCCAGACCTCGGTGGTGACGGGGTCGCGCTTGTTGATGATCTCTTTCATCTTTTTCTCGATGAGGCCGAGATCTTCGGGCGTGAATGGCTCTTCGCGGTCAAAGTCATAGTACCAGCCGTTTTCGATAACGGGGCCGATGGTGACTTTGGTCGCGGGCCAGATTTCCTGCACGGCGCGGGCCATGACATGCGCCAGATCGTGGCGGATCAACTCATTGGCCTGCGCTTCATCCTTCATTGTGTGGATGGCGATTTGGGCATCTGCATCGATGGGCCATTGCAGGTCCCAGTGCTGACCGTTCACTGTGGCCGAGATGGCCTTTTTCGCGAGCGAGGTCGAAATATCGGCAGCCACCTGCGCAGGCGTTACGCCTGCGTCATAGGAACGTGCATTGCCATCGGGAAAAGTGAGAGAGACGGATTTTGAATCCAAGGCCATATCGGCTCTCCTCGTCGGTTTGGCGCCCACTGAACGCCCGGTTGCGGGTTATTTGCGTTTGGCTGCTTTGGCAGGTGGTTGTGCTTGTGTCAAGTGGTGGGAGCGAGGGGCCAGCCCCTCGCGCTCCCCGAGGTATTTTTAGCCAGATGAAGGAGGATCACGGAATTGCACTTGGGCGGGGGGCGTGCATGATGTCAGGAAAGCAAAGAGGGCTTCATGACAGCAACAGATTTTTTGGAAACGGCGCAGGGGCGGCGGTTGGCTTTTCACAAGAGTGAAGGGGCCGGTCCGACCATTGTTTTTCTGGGCGGTTTGAAATCGGATATGGAGGGCACCAAGGCCGTTCATCTTGAAGCTTGGGCGCAAGCCCGGGGGCAGGCGTTCTTGCGGTTTGACTATTCCGGTCATGGAGAAAGCTCTGAGGCGTTCACTGACGGCTGCATTGGCGATTGGCACGAAGACACGCTGGCAGCGGTGAGTGCTTTGACTGAGGGGCCTTTGGTGGTCGTGGGGTCCTCGATGGGCGGTTGGCAGGCGCTGCTGCTGGCAAAGGCGTTGCCGGAGCGAATTGTTGGCATGGTGACCATCGCGGCAGCCCCGGATTTTACCGAGGACGGCTATTGGGCGTCCTTCTCAGATGCGCAGAAGGCGGCGATGGAGGAGGTTGGGCATGTGGAATTGCCCTCGGATTATATGGAGCCTTACATCATCACAAAGCGTATGATCGAAGATGGTCGGAAGCGCCTGGTTCTGCGGGACGTGTTGGATCTGCCGTTTCCCGTACGTTTTTTGCAGGGGACGGCTGATACGGCGGTGTCGACTGAAACAGCCGTACGCCTACTAGAGCATGCGACCGGACCGGATATGCGATTGTTGCTGGTCAAGGATGCGGATCATCGGTTCTCCGACGGGCCGTGCCTTGGCTTGATCGAGATCGCCGTTCTCGACGTTTTGGGGGATGAATGATGCGCTGGTTCGGATGGGTGCTGGGTCGGGTTTTGCTGGTTCTGATCGTTGTCGGAGGCCTGATCTATTGGTTCGGGCCGCGGGAAGAGGTGAACCTGGACCCCGATTTCGACCCCCGCAAGTTTGGCGAAGGCGTTCAGGTCTATTTTGAAAGCACGGAATCCGCCTTTGACGATATTGTTCCCGGCGTTGAAAAACGTGTGATCTGGCAGGACGGGTTCAAAGAACAGCGCACGCCTTTTTCGGTGCTATATGTCCATGGCTTCTCGGCCAGTTCAGAAGAGATCCGTCCCGTGCCTGATATGGTCGCTGATGCTCTGGGGGCCAATCTGGTTTATGCGCGCTTGCAAGGACATGGGCGCGGTGGGGCCGCGATGGGCGATGCGACCGCCTCGGGCTGGATGCAGGACATAGCCGAAGGGCTGGCGGCGGCCAAGGCCGTTGGGGAAAAGGTCGTAGTCATTTCGACATCGACCGGGGGCACGCTGGCAGCGGCGGCCGCTTTGAACCCGGACCTCAGCGAGGATGTCGCGGCAATGGTGTTTGTGTCGCCGAATTTCGGAGTGAATGCGACAGGGGCGTTCATACCCGGTCTGCCTTGGGCTCGGGATTGGTTGCCACTGCTGATGGGGCCGGAACGAGATGTATCCGGGCCAGATCCAGAAAAGAACAAGTACTGGACTTCGGTTTACCCGTGGGAGGCCGTGGTGCCGATGACAGTTCTGGTCGAAACGGTCTACGGTCTTGATTTCTCGCAAGCTTTGGTGCCAGCGCTGTTCTGGTTCTCGGATGATGATCAGGTCGTGCGCCCGGACAAGACCCACAAGGTGGCCGAGGCCTGGGGTGCGCCAGCAACGGTTGAGCTTGTCACGATGGGGCCGGGGGATGATCCGATGTCGCATGTGATTGCCGGTCGCCTGATGTCTCCGGACCAGACAGAGCCGACGGTGAATGGGATATTGGCATGGTTGAAAACGCAGGGGATCGAATGACCCTACATTCAAGGGCATAGCGATGCGCAAGCCGGGCAGTATGTGGAGCCTTGAGACGCTGGGCCGTGTGCGTCTGTCCCGGCATTTCTTCATGCGCGATTTCCTGTACTCCGAGATCGGGAATTTCCACCAAAAGCAGAACCTGCCTGAGAACCCGGATCTGGCCATCGAAACCGGTAGCGCCTTTTGCCAAACCTTGCTTGACCCGCTGGAGGAGACCTTTGGCCGGGTCGCGGTGCGCTCGGGCTACCGGTCGCCGTCCTTGAATGCCTTTGGCAACGAAAACCGGCTGAACTGCGCGCGTAATGACAATCCGTTGGAGTGCCATATCTGGGACTGGGGGCAGGGTGAGGCACGGGTCGCTGGTGCATCTATCGTGATCCCCTGGTTTGCGGATCGCTACGCGCAGGGTCGGGACTGGCGCGATCTCGCGTGGTGGATGCATGATCATCTTGACTACTCCGAGATCTGGTTTTTCCCGAAACTCTGCGCGTTCAATCTGGTTTGGCGCCCCACGCCTCAGCGTCGGATCGACAGTTACATCGCGCCCAAAGGCTGCCTTTTGCGGCCGGGTGCCGAGCCAGTCGAAACCCTTGCTGCCCGTCGGAAACGCTATGCTGATTTCCCGCCGTTCCGTGGAATCGCCTATCCGTAAAGATTCACTTGCTGGGCTGATCCAAACCTTCCATCCTGATGAGAGGGAACGACTCGGATAACCGAGCAGAAGGAGGCCCCACGTGATTGAGCCGCTGGTGTTGTTGCCGGGTTTGATGTGTGATGCTCGGCTGTTTCATTCCCAAATTGATGCGTTTTCGCGCCGCCGCGCCGTGGTCGTCTCGGCGATCAGTCGGGGGGAGCGTATTGAAGAGATCGCCTCGGATTTGCTGGATCAGTTACCCCTTCGGTTCGCACTGGCCGGGCATGGGCTGGGCGGTGTGGTGGCGTTGGAGCTTGTCCGTCGCGCCCCGGATCGGGCGTCGCGGCTGTGCCTGATCTCGACCGACGCGCAGGCCGACACCCCGCAGATTGCGGCGGGGCGGGAAGATCTGATCATCGGCGCGCAGGCCGGTCGGCTTGAGGAGGTGATGCGGCAAGTTGTGGGGTCAGACACTCTTGCGCCGGGGTCGCAGCGCATCCCTGTGTTGAATGACCTACTGGCGATGGCACTGGACTTGGGCCCGGAGGTGTTCGTTACCCAGATGCGCGCTCTGCAGAGGCGCGCGGATCAGCAGGGCACGTTGCGACGGATCAAAGCGCCCAGCCTGATCCTGTGTGGAAAACATGACCGGCTGACGCCCGAGCGCAAGCATGCCTTCATGGCGGACATGATCCCGAATGCGGTGATGCACACAATCGACGCGGCCGGATATCTGCCAACTCTGGAAGCGCCCGGGCAGGTGATCGACCTGATGCAGGCGTGGCTGGATGAACCCTTGCGCATGGCCTAGGGGTAAAGCGCTGCGCGTTTCTCTTTGCTGATCACCGTCGGTGTCACGACGGGTTCAAAACTCTCAGGATCAAAGAACGGCGTGTTTTTCCACCCACCGGATAGTCTTGATTTGATCACGCGGCGCAGCAACCCGATTGCCGCCGGGGCCAGATTTTCGTGCTTTTGCTTGCCGTTGGGCCGAGGCACGAACCCACGAGTCGCAATCGGGCCAAGCCGCGCGTGATCGGCGATACGCAAAGCGATGAACCCCGCAAAGGGAAATCTGGCGGTGCGTGGCGTGGTTGCCAAGGGTGCATTGCAACACTTGGCATACCATCGCAGCATGCCCTTCGGACTCAGTGACATCGCCGCCAAATGTTGGGCGCCGCTGTCAATCGTGACCTCGTCGGGGGCGATTTGAAACACCTCAACCGGGCCGGGGGCCGGGTCGGGTTGGCCGAAGTAAAGCTGGGCCGCACGGCAGTCGTGGCAAAAACACTCGGCATGGGTACCCAGACGCGTACCATCAGATGTGATGCGGCCTGTCAGTTTCCCGCAGGCGCAAGAAAAGGTGAGGTCAGACTCTGACGCCAAAGCCCTTACGCGACTTTGTTGCTGTTGGCCGCCCGACGACGCGGTTTGCGGCTGTTCTCGTTCATGAAGTCGATGACCAGTGGGCGGATATTGTCGCGCCAGCTGCGGCCAGCGAAGATGCCGTAATGCCCCGCACCGGGTTCGACATGGCTTGCTTTCTTGCTGTCCGGCAGACCGGTACACAGATCAAGCGCGGCGATACATTGTCCGGGGGCCGAGATATCGTCATTCGCGCCTTCAACGGTTTTCACGGCCACATCGGTGATTTTGCCCATATCCACCTTGTGCCCAGCGACGACAAATTCGTTCCGCCCGATCTCGCGGTTTTTGAAAATGCGTTCGACCGTGGAGAGGTAAAACTCGGCTGGCATATCCATGACAGCGAGGTATTCATCGTAGAAGCGGTTATGGGCGTCATGGTCCGAGGCTTCCCCCCGCATAACGCGCTGGATCTGATCCGTGAAGGCTGTGGAGTGGCGTTCGGCATTCATCGACATGAACGAAGCCAGCTGCAACAGGCCGGGATAAACCATCCGACCCACGCCTTTGTATTTGAAACCAACGCGCTGGATCATGGTCTCTTCCAACTGGCCCATCGTGACGCGGCGGCCAAAGTCGGTCACGTCAGTCGGCGTAGCGTCGGGATCGACCGGGCCACCGATCAGGGTCAGGGTGCTGGGCTGGGCCTTTGGTTCGACCTCAGCCAGATAGGCAGTTGCGGCCAGTGTCAGTGGTGCAGGTTGGCACACGGCGACGACATGGGTGTCCGGGCCAAGCTCCTTCATAAAATCGACAAGGTAGAGGGTGTAATCCTCGACATCGAACTTTCCGGCGGACACGGGGATATCGCGCGCGTTATGCCAATCGGTGATGTAAACTTCGCAATTGACCAGAAGGCTTTTGACGGTCGAGCGCAGCAAAGTTGCGTAGTGACCGGACATCGGAGCCACCAAAAGCACCTTGCGAGGTTGCGTTTCGCGCCCGTTTACCTTGAAATGGAGAAGGTCCCCAAAGGGACGCTCCAGAACCGAGGTGACTTCGACCAGATGATCTTTGCCATCTTCACACGTGAAAGTCCGGATGCCCCAATCGGGCTTCGCGACCATGCGTTGAAAGGTGCGCTCGGTCACTTCACCCCAGGCGGCCATCCAGCTGAAAGCCGGGTTCGGAACCATCGAAAACAGCGGGTAGGAGGCCATCGCATTTGCCGTCGAACCAAGCCATTGGTTCGTATTGCGCATGGTTTCCATCAGATCGTAGGTCATCATGTAGCGCATCGAAGGATCCTCCGGAGTATCAACCTAAGAGTTCGGACCATTCGTCGCTTTGTCGACCAACGTCCGCGACGTTATTCTGCATAGCAGCGAGAGTAGGGGTGAATTGTTAAAATGACAACAAGTGAAGACAATACGGGCCAAGTTACCGAAGAACATATTGAACGCATTAAAGAAAATATGGAGAAGGTTGAGGCTCTCTCCAAGCGCCTGATCGAAGTCATGGCTTCGAAAAAGTCTCATGTCCCGGCATTGGACGGCCCGAATCAAGAGCTTTATGCACGTGCGGCAACGGCCTATTGGGCCGACGCCTTGCAGAATCCTGCCAAACTGCTGGAACAGCAGATCGAATACTGGGGCAAGTCCGTTTTGAACTTTGCCGAGGCTCAGCAGGCCCTGACCACAGGTGAAGTCGATGAAGACGAACCCAAACCCAAGGATAAACGCTTTTCCAACCCGCTTTGGGACACCAACCCCTATTTTCGCTTGATCCGCCAGCAGTACCAGACCAATGCCGAAGCGATCGCGCAGGCGGTGTCGTCGGTTGAGGACCTTGAAGAGAAGGACAAGCAGCGCCTTCAGTATTTCTCGCAGCAGATCATTGACCTGATGGCCCCCACCAATTTTCTGGCAACCAACCCCGATGCCTTGGAGAAAGCTGTCGAAACCGAGGGGCAATCCCTGATCCAAGGGCTTGAGAACCTCGTCTCGGACCTAGAGGCCAATGATGGTGAGCTTGTGGTCAAGCTTGCGGATGACAGTGCATTCGAGGTTGGGGTCAATATTGCGACCAGCCCCGGCGATGTTGTCTATCGCAACCGTATGATGGAGCTGATCCAATACAAACCGGCAACCGAGACGGTGCACGAAACGCCCATCGTTCTGTTCCCGCCATGGATCAACAAATTCTACATTCTCGACCTCAAAACCCAGAACAGCCTAATCAAATGGGTGACCGAGCAGGGGTACACGCTGTTTGTCGTCAGCTGGATAAATCCCGACTCCACCTACGCCGATGTGGGGATGGAGGACTATATTCAGGATGGGTTCCTGACTGCGATCGAGACGGTCAAGAAGATCTGCAAAGTAAAACAGGTCAACGCCGTTGGGTATTGCATTGCGGGCACGACGCTTAGCCTGACCCTGTCACTGCTCAAACAGCGCGGGGACAAATCGGTCAAGTCGGCGACCTTATTTACGGCTCTGACCGATTTTGGCGATCAAGGAGAATTCACGCCGTTTTTGCAAAACGACTTTGTGGATGGGATCGAGGATCAGGTCGCCAAAGATGGCCTTCTGCGCGCGTGGATTCTTGGACGCACCATGTCCTTCCTGCGTTCGCGCGACCTGATCTACACGCCTGCGATCCGAAGCTATATGATGGGCGAGACCCCTCCGGCCTTTGACCTGCTGTATTGGAACGGTGACGGCTCGAACCTGCCGGGGAAGATGGCGGTGCAGTATCTGCGCGGCCTGTGCCAGCACAACGAATTCGTGGGCGACGGCTTCGAGATGCTGGGCCACAAGCTGCATGTCAGGGATGTGGACGTCCCACTGATGGCTATCACCTGCGAGACGGACCATATCGCCCGCTGGAAAGACTGCTATCGCGGTGTTCAGCAGATGGGGTCCAAGTCCAAGACTTTTGTCGTATCAGAGTCCGGCCATATCGCCGGAATTGTGAACCCGCCCAGCAAGAAGAAATACGGCCACTACACCAACCCAGATCTGAAGTTGGATGCCGAGGCCTGGTTAAAAGACGCTGACTTTCACGAAGGATCCTGGTGGCCGATGTGGGGCGCTTGGCTGAAGAAACGGTCTGGCAAGCAGGTTCCGGCGCGCGAAACGGGTGATTCGGAGCATCCGAGCCTGTGTCCGGCGCCTGGCAGCTATGTTTTGCTAAAGGCAAATCGTTGAGCAAATCGCTGATTTCAAAATGAAATTCGATTTTTTTCTGCATTGCAGCAAGAAAAAACTTGAAATGCTGCGATGCAGAAATCATATTGTCCTCAAGCCGATGGAAACCGGGGTGGGCCCGGTTCGGTGAAAAGGATTAGGACAATGGCAAAGACCCAAGACTTCACCGCGATCATGAAAGACGTCATGGGCGCGTTTCCGGTAGACACCACCGCAATGGAAGGTGCCTTCAAATCGACCGCAGCGCTGAACGAAAAGCTGTCGGGCGTTGCTCTGGACGCGGCTGAGAAATCGGCTGAAATCTCGAACAAATGGACCAAGGACACCCTGGCCAAGCTGACCGAGATGTCGAAAGCAAAGGCCGAGCCTGCTGACTACGCAAAAGCCGCAACCGACTTCGCAAGCGCGTCGGCTGAAGTTGCTGCTGAAAACCTGGCTGCATTCGCTGAAATCGCAAAAAAAGTTCAGTCGGAAACCGTAGAGCTGCTGATGGCCGCTGGCAAAGACGCTGCTGAAGAAGCAACCGCAGCTGTCAAGAAAGCAACTTCTGAGGTGACGACTGCTGCCAAGAAAGCAGCAGCTGCCAAGTAAGAACGTCCGCGACGGGCATCTTATCCTCCCTATAGGTGCCATCGCGTTGGGCAGGTCGATTGACCTGCCCTTTCTTTTTGTGCTGCAGTCGCATAACCTCTGCTGCAACGCATCATCCTTGGGGAGGGTACAAGGTGTCGGACAAAGAAAAACCGCTGTTGATCAAGCGCTATGCCAGCCGTCGGCTGTATAACACCGAGACCAGCGATTATGTGACGCTCGAAGATATTGCGGGGTTCATCCGCGACGGGCGCGAAGTTCAGATCATTGATCTGAAGACGGGCGATGACCTGACCCGCCAGTACCTTTTGCAAATCATCGCCGAGCATGAAAGCCGGGGCGAAAACGTCCTGCCGGTGAATGTTCTGAACGATCTGGTGCGCAGCTACATGGTGCCGGGTGGGGGCATGATGCCGCAATTCCTGCAAAGCTCGTTCGACATGCTGCGCGAAAGCCAAAGCAAGATGATGGAGAATATGAACGCCATGAACCCGATGTCTCAGATGCCGGGGTTCGAGGCGATGCAGGCGCAGCAACAGGCGTTCCTCAAGGCGATGACGGGCGGGTTGTCCGGCAACTGGTCAGGCCCTGACAAAGAGGATGAGTCCGAACCGAAAGAGGATCTGGACGACATCAAAAAACAGCTGGCCGAGTTGCAGCAAAAGCTTTCTAAACTGAATTAAGAGCGCAGGCGATGCGCTGGCTGGTCCTGTGTGTCGCTGTTTTGTTGTCGCAAGCCGTTTGGGCGGAGGGGCAGTTCACTGAAAACTGGTCAGCAGTTTGTCGGTTGGGGACAGATACCTCTGCCGGATGTCAGGATATTCGGGCGCGTAAGATTCTCGATGCGTCCGAGACCCCTTGGCGCGCGATTGGTCGTGTGAACTACGCCGGGCGGGATCAAAGATCGCACTGTACGGGCGTTCTGATCTCGGAAAACCATGTGTTGACGGCGGCGCATTGTCTCTACAATCGATCACGCAAACGCTGGATACCACCCGAGAGTATTCGATTTGCTGCCGGGTACCAGAGGGGCGAGGCGGTCTCGGTTGCGCGGGCTGATGACTATATCTTGCCCGCGGGCCAGGAAGTATCAGCCGGCTTCTCCGATCAGCCCAAATTAGACTGGGCTATACTGGTGCTGGACGCTCCGATCGGGGCCGAGGTCGGTTTCGTGAAACCGGCGGACCAAGAAGTCGAGGCAGGCTTCGTCGCGGGCTATCCGGGTCTGAGGCCTCATGTCCTGAGCCAGACAGAGATCTGCGACATGCGTCCATATGCAGACCAACTGCTGCGTGGAATTTGCCCCGTGATGATGGGGGATTCCGGCGCGCCCCTGTTGGTGAATACCTCGGACGGGCTGCGGGTTGCTGGTGTCCTGTCCCGCATTGCGCCGACCCCCGAAGGGATCGACGCGTTGTTCGTCGCAGTGCTAGGCGTTCAGGTGCCGTAAGCAGGAACTGGACCAATGACCTCACCGACCGAGGCCAGCAGGATGTCGGCGATCACGTCCAGTTCCTCGCGCGTCAGGCGCACGGGCAGGCGCACGTCACAGGCTGTCATCAGCATGGCACGGGTTTGCGGCAGCTCAAACTGCTCAGGCAGGAACTGCCAGTTCCAGAAGGCGCGGGCATTGTCTTCGCTCATGCCAAAGACCTGAACTTTGACGCCGCGCGCCTCAGATGCTGCGGCAAAGGCGCGGATTTCACCCTCATCCATGCCGACCAGATTGAACTGAATCGAATCCGGTGCACGACGTTCGGGCGCAAGCGGGGCGGGGACATCGATATAGTCCGAACTGTTCAGACGTTCCGCAACATAGTCGTGGTTCGCCAGTCCATCGCGCACGCGGCGCGCCAGTTCCGGGATTTGGGGGCGGATCACTGCAGCGCTGAGGTTGCTCATCCGCAAATTATAAAGCGGCAGTTTGTTCTGCCAGCGGGCAAAAGCCTGCTCCAACTCAGGTGAGTTGTCGCCATGCGGGGTTTTGTGCTTCTTCCAGTTATGCTCATAGGCCCCTGACATGATCACGGTACGGGCCACCAGATCGGCGTCGTCAGTGATCAGAATGCCACCTTCGCCCGCGTTGATCATCTTGTAGGACTGGAACGAGAAGCAGCCAATTTTGCCGATGGTGCCGATGTTGCGCCCATGCCAGGTGGTGCCCAGCGAATGGGCGGCATCTTCGATCACCGGGATATCGCGCGTGTCGCACAGCGCCATGATCGCATCCATATCCGAGGTATGGCCGCGCATATGGCTAATGATGACCGCCTGCACATCGTCCAGCTTGGCCTCGAAATCAGCCATGTCGATGCGGTAGTTCGGACCAACTTCGCACAGAACCGGAACGCAATCCGCATGCACGACCGACGATGGCACAGCGGCGAAAGTGAAGCCCGGGATCAGAACCCGCGCATCCCGCGGCAGGCCCAGCGCCTTCAGCGACAGAAACAGAGCAGCCGAGCAGGAGGAAACAGCCAATGCGTATTTCGTTCCCAGCAGCGTGGCGAACTCGGATTCCAGCAAAGCAACCGGCGCGTCTTGCGGCGCGGTGTAACGAAACAGGTCGCCTGACTGCATCAGGGCGTCAATTGCGTCTCGTGCGGCGGCGGGGATGGGTTCGGCATCATGAACGTTGGGTGGCAGCGTCATATTTGGTTTTCCCGAATTCTAACTTTCACTTTATTAAATCAAGCGTGCCGCTCGTGCCAAGCCCCCAATCGCAAGATCGGCAAAATTTCACCAAATTGTCGTATGGAAAGCGGGGGCTAGATCCCCAGCCGATCCCGCATCGCGTACCAGGTCATCGCGAGTACCAGCAGAGGGCTGCGTAGGGCAGGACCACCGGGAAAGGGCAGGGCTGGGACGCGGGCCATTGTATCGAACCCTTCGGCCTGTCCCTGGATGGTCAATGCCATTAGCTGACCGGCATGTGTTGCCGTGCCGATGCCATGGCCGGAATAGCCCGAGGCGGACAGGATATTCGGCGCGACACGCGTTAGATAAGGCATCCGCCGCATTGTGATCGCCAGAGTGCCTCCCCATGCGTAGTCGAGCCTGACGTCCCGCAGATGCGGAAAAATCTCGGTCATTGGTTTGCGCACGGTGGTCGAGATATCCGAAGGGAACTGGTAGCCATAGCTTTCGCCTCCGCCAAACAGCAGGCGCCCATCGGCGCTGAGGCGGAAGTAGTTCACCACGAATTTCGTATCCGCAACAGCGACATCCTGCGTCAGCACGCGTGCGGCCTCACCCCCGAGCGGTTCTGTCGCGGCGATGAAGTTGTTGATGGGCATTACCCGCGCCGCGACCTGCCGGTTCAGTGTCCCAAGGTATCCGTTGCAGGCCAGAATGACGTGTTGGGCGCGAACCTTGCCGCCTTCAGTTAGAACCGTGGCCGGGTCGCCTTGTTCGATCCCTGTCACCTCGGTGCCCTCAAAGACACGCACACCCGCGGCCTCAGCAGCACGGGCCAGACCGAGCGCATAGTTCAACGGGTGCAAATGCGCCGCCCCCATGTCCAGATACCCCCCCTTGTAAGCAGGTGAGGGGCAGAGGGCGTGGCCCGCCTCTTCATCCAGCAGCTCGATCTGATCGTAGCCGTAACGGTCCGACAAATGCGCCGCATGGGCGTGCAGATCGCTGCGCTCGGAAGCTGACAGACCTAGGTTGGCGATACCGGGCTTCAGGTCGCAGTCAATTTTGTGTTTTTTAACCAGAGATTTGACCAAGATCTTCGCATCCTCGGCCAGTTCCCAAAGCTTGACAGCGTCGTCCTGCCCGACGAGCCGCTCCAGATCCTCCTGGTCCATGCGCTGGGCGCTGCCCAACTGGCCGCCATTGCGGCCTGATGCGCCAAACCCAACACGGTGCGCCTCAAGCAGGACAACGTCCATCCCGGCCTCGGCCAGATGCAGCGCAGCGGACAAACCAGTATAGCCGCCACCGACGATGCACACATCGGCGCGCGTTTCGCCCTTGAACTCAGGGAACCGCGCGAGAGGATTGGCTGTCGCGGCATACCAGCTTGCCGGATACTCGGCTTTGCTATCGTTAGAATAGAGAAGGTTCATCCCTGGCGACCCCAAAAGGCTCAGACGTTCAGCAAGAGATGTTCCCGTTCCCACGGAGAGATCACCTGCAAAAACTCTTCATACTCGGCCCGTTTGACGATGCCGTAGACGCGGGCGAATTCGGGGCCCAAAATCTCATGCAACTCAGTGGCTCCGTCAAACAAGTCCAGAGCATTCCCCATCACCTGCGGGATATCCCCTTCGCCCTCATAAGCGTCACCGTAGAACTGCCGACGTGGACGTTCCTGTTGGACCAGCCCCAGATAGCCACAGGCCAGCGACAGCGCGATCCCGAGATACGGGTTGCAGTCCATCCCGGCGATACGGTTTTCCACGCGCCGCGCCTCAGGCCCCGACAGAGGCACCCGGATGCCCGTGGTGCGGTTGTCCCGCGCCCATTCCAGATTGATCGGCGCGGCATGGTCTTTCACATAGCGACGGTACGAGTTCACATACGGCGCCATCACGGCAAGACCGGCGGGCAGGTGGGTCTGCAGGCCCGCGATGAAGTGGTAAAACGCGTCCGTCTCACCGCCTTGCGGACCGGAGAAGATGTTCTGGCCGGTCTCTATGTCGATGATCGAATGGTGGATATGCATCGCCGATCCCGGCTCATCCTCGATCGGTTTCGCCATGAAGGTCGCAAAGCAATTGTGACGCAGCGCGGCCTCGCGGATCAGGCGTTTGAAGTAGAAAACCTCGTCCGCCAGCTTCACTGGATTGCCGTGGCGCAGGTTGATCTCAAGCTGGCCTGCGCCGCCTTCCTGAGTGATCCCGTCAATCTCAAACCCCTGATGTTCGGCGAAGTCATAGATGTCGTCGATCACCGGGCCGAATTCGTCCACGGCCGTCATGGAATAGGCCTGACGCGCGGCGGCAGGACGGCCCGAGCGGCCCATCATCGGCTCAATCGACTGCGCCGGGTCAACGTTGCGGGCGACCAGAAAGAACTCCATCTCCGGGGCGACCACCGGCTTCCAGCCCTTGTCGTGATAGAGCTGCACAACACGCTTCAGCACGTTGCGCGGGCTGTAGGGGATCGGGTTGTCGTCGCGGTCATAGGCGTCGTGGATCACCTGCAGCGTCCAGTCGCCAGTCCAAGGCGCCGCCGATGTGGTCGAGAAATCCGGTTTCAGGATCATGTCGCGTTCAATGAATCCGTCCTCACCCGCGGCTTCACCCCAGCCGCCCGTGATCGTCTGGTAGAAGATACTGTCAGGCAGGTGGAAATAGGATTGCCGCGCGAATTTCGATGCGGGAACGGCCTTGCCGCGGGCAATGCCCGGCAGGTCCGAGATGATGCACTCGACCTCATCCAGCCGATGTCCGGCGATATAGTCTTGTGCGGCCTGCGGTGCTGCGTCTGTCCAATCGGCCATCAGGCCCTCGCTTTCTTCAGAAAATCCGCCATGATCTGCGCGATCCGGGCATTGTGATCCGGTGCTGTTTGTCTGTTCGCTGCGGCTTGCATGAGGTCATCAGGCACTAACCCTTTGCCCCGCGTGCGCATCAGGCCCGAGACGAAATCGTTGGAAAATTCAGGATGCGCCTGCACGGTCCAGATCTGGTCACCGTAGCGCAGCATGGCGTTTTGGCAGAAATCGTTGCTGCCGATCACCTCGGCCCCGTCCGGCACGGCCACGACCTGGTCCTGATGCCAGGCGTTCAGCCAGACGTTATCGCCATCGAAGTCATATTCGGTGCGTCCAACCGACCAACCACCTTGGTATTTTTCGACTTTGCCGCCCAGCGCCTGCGCGATGATCTGGTGACCAAAGCAGACACCCACCAGCGGCTTGCCGCTTTGGTGAATTTGGCGGATCAGGTCCTCAAGCGGGGGAATCCATGGCAGGTCCTCATAGGCCCCGTAGCGAGAGCCTGTGATCAGCCAGCCATCTGCGTCTTCTGCGCTGTCGGGGAAGATCCCGTCAACGACCGCGAACGTTTTGAATTCAAACCCATGTCCGTCCAACAATGCTGGAAACAGAGAGTCATAGTCCCCGAAATCCTGCATGAGCGCATCAGGGGTGTGGCCAGTTTGTAGAATGCCGATTTTCATAAGTCACCGAATTTGATCAAATTCAGAAATACCCGAGAGCGGGCCTTCGGGCAAGGGGTCACACGGCCTCGAGATAGTTTAGCCAGTGTTCGTCTTCGGGGCGGTCTGCAAAACGTGCAATTTCCTGCCGTTTGGTCATCGCCAGATTGCGGATCAATTCCGATGGGAAAAGCCGGGTTATGATCGGGTCACTCTCGAACAGGTCGATGGCGGCGGCCCAGTTGCCAGCAAGCTGAGGCAGACCGTCAATTTCATAAGCATTGCCCGAGATCGGGGCAGGGGGCACCATGCCGTCCTCGATACCGACCAGCGCCGCGCCCAGAACGGCACTCAGCATCAGGTAAGGGTTGATGTCGCCACCAGCCACGCGGTGCTCGATACGTCGGGCCACCGGGGCACCGCCCGGAATACGGATGGCAGCGGTTCTGTTTTCGTAGGCCCAGCTTGCACCGGTGGGCGCATGCGCGCTGGGCACTAGCCGTGCGTATGAATTCCCATGAGGGGCAAAGATCAGAGTGCTGGCGGGCATGGCGGCGAGGCACCCGGCCACTGCTGAGCGCAGCAGGTCGGTGCCCTCGGGCCCGCCATCGTCGAAGATGTTCCGCCCGTCTCGGTCCAGGACCGAGAAATGCACATGCATGCCGTTTCCCGCGTCCTCAGCATAGGGTTTCGTCATGAAGGTCGCGGCAAAGCCGTGTTTGCGGGCCAAACCACGCGTCAACGCTTTGAAAAGCCACGTATCATCGGCGCAGCGCATGGCGTCTTGATGATTGAGGTTGATCTCGAACTGGCCGATCCCGCTTTCGGATATTGCAGTTTGCGCGGGGATGCCCATTGCAGCGCACCCGTCATAGAGGTCGGTGAAGAACGCCTCGAACGCGTCCATTTCAGCGACGGAAAGAACCGCCTCGTCCGTCAGGCGGCGACCAGTGATGGGGTTGAGGGGCGGTAACGGTTGGGGGCCGGACGCGTCAACAAGGGTGAATTCCAACTCGGTCGCCGCAACGACTGACCAGCCGCGCTGCGCGTAGCGCGACAGCACGGAGGCTAGCGCATGGCGCGGGTCGCCCGCAAAGGGAACGCCGTCGTCGTCATAGAGGCTCATGGGAACCAGGGCGGTCGATGTTTCCAACCATGGCACTGGCACAGCCCCGCGCTCGGTCGGAAGCAGGATGCCATCGGCGTCACCGGTTTCGAACACGAGTGGGCTTCCGTCGATATCCGCGCCCCATAGATCGACATTCAACGCTGAGAACGGCATGCGCACGGCACCCTTGCTCAGCTTGTCGGCATAGGAAGGCGGGACACGTTTGCCACGCATCTGACCGTTCAGGTCGCAGGCGGCAACGCGGAAATTGTGCAAGGCGTTCAGGTCCATTGGGGCGGTAGCTCCTCTCGGTTATCCGAGATGTAGCGAAGCCAAACGGCCTTGTCACGAAATTTGATCAAATTTCAGGGGTGGAAAAAGGCGTCGGCACAAATTGCGCCGACGCCACGTGTTTTAGGATCAGACGAACGTTACGCCGTTTTCCGCCATGGGCAGGGTCGTGACCTTCACGCCCGAAAGAGCGCGAATGGCATTCGCCAGGGCCGGGGCGGACGGCGGTGTGCCCGGCTCGCCCACGCCCGTGGGCGCTTCGGCTGACGGAACTATATGGACGTCAATCGCCTGGATATCACCGATCCGCAGAGGCTCGTAATCCGGGAAGTTGAACTGGTCTACCGCGCCGCTGGTCAGCGTGATCTGGTCGCGCATGACGTGACCAATGCCATAGCCGACACCACCTTCGATCTGTGCTTTGACCACATCGGGGTTCACCGCGATGCCGCAATCAACGGCACAGGTGACTTTTTCGATGCGAACTCCGCTATCCAAATCGCCGGACACCTCGACTACTTCGGCCACATAAGAGCCAAAGGACTTGTGAACTGCGATGCCCTGCGCGCGCCCGGCTGGAGCGTTGCCCCATCCGGCCTTCTCAATCGCCAGCTTCAGAACTCCGGCCTTGCGAGCCTGATCTGCGTTGCTGTCATCGCTCAGATGCGCCAAGCGGAACTCGACCGGGTCGCGACCGGCGGCCTCTGCGGCCAGGTCCATCATGGCCTCCATCGCATAGCCCGTATGGGTGTGCCCGACCGAGCGCCACCACAATACCGTCGTGGCTTTCGGTGTATCAGTCAGACCTACGGCCATGCCGGGGATGGCGTATGGGCTGTCAGAAACCCCTTCGACCGAGCTGTGGTCGATGCCGTCATGCACCAGAACGGCTTCGAAGGGCGTCCCCTTGATGACCGACTGACCGGCGATTTGATGGTGCCATCCGACGATGTTTCCTTCACCGTTCAGACCGACGCGCACTTTGTGACCAAAGGCAGGGCGATAGTAGCCGCTGCGTATGTCATCTTCACGCGTCCAGACCAGTTTGACCGGGCGAGAGCGGTCTGTGACCACGAAGGCCAACGCAGCCTCGACCTGATAATCCGCATCAGGTGTTGCGCGGCGGCCAAAGGACCCGCCTGCCAGCATCGTGTTGATATGGATCTTTTCGGCCGGAAGCTCGAAGATCTGCTGGTAGGCCATATGCGGGCCGGTCGGCATCTGCGCGCCATCATGCAGGACAATGTCTCCGTCCGCAGTCTGTTCGATGGTGCAGTTCAGCGGCTCCATCGGCGCATGGGCCAGAAGCGGGAAGTAGAATGTCCGCTCAACCACCGTGTCAGCGCCGTCGATGGCGGCAGAGACGGTTGCAAAATCAGCCTTGTTGACATTGTAGGTCGGCTCGGCATCGAGCGCGTCCATGATCTCGGCCTTGATCTGGTCCGAGTCGCGGGTTTCAGCGCCCGACATATCCCATTCGACCTCAAGCGCATCACGCGCCTGGATCGCGGCCCAGGTGTTTTCCGCGTAGACGGCGACACCCGCTTGGTTGGGTAGAACTGCGGCACTGATGTAGCCTTTGACCTCTTTCGAGGCGCTATCATCAAACCCTTGCGCAATTCCGCCCTTGGATTCGGGGCGTTTGATCATAGCGATCATCTGGTTGGGCAGGTGGACGTCCATGGCATACATGGCCTGACCATTGCCCTTGATCGCCGAATCTTTACGCCGAACGGTTTCATTTCCGATCAGGCGGAACTCGGACGGGTCCTTCAGACGCGGCTCGGTCGGGGCGTCCAGCTGAGCGGCTGCGGCCACGAATTCGGCAATCGGAGCCGACTTGTCGCCGGATTTGACAATGCCTTCTTCGATTGTGACGCCCGATGCGTCGACGCCCCAGCTTTGGGCCGCCGCGTTGATCAGCATCTCGCGTGCGGCAGCACCGGCCTGACGGTATTGCAGCCACGAATTCGCCATCGCGGTCGACCCGCCCGTGCCTTGGAACGGGCCGAACAGAAGGTTGTTGTAGACGTTGGGATCAGAGGGCGCGAATTCGTATTCGATCTGGTCCATTGTCAGGCCGATTTCTTCGGCGATCAGCGTGGGCAGACCGGTCGCAGGACCCTGACCCTTCTCAAAGTGTTTGACGATTGCGGTCACAGTGCCGTCGGCATCAATTTTAACGAAGGGGTTGAACTGAGCGGTCTCGGTCGAGGTCGCCGCCAAAGCGCCATCCGGACGTGCGCCAACTAGCAGGACGGCACCAGCAGCAGCGGCGCCTTTCAGAAATCCACGGCGAGAGGTGTTGATGTTCATGGATCAGGCCTCCAGAATTTCAGATGCGCGCTGGATGCCGGCGCGGATACGTTGATAGGTGGCACAGCGGCAGGCATTGCCGTACATGTACGCGTCGATTTCCTCTGCGCTGGGCTTGGGGTTCTCAGCCAGCAGGCCAACGGCCGACATCACCTGACCCGACTGGCAGTAGCCGCACTGAACCACGTCCAGCTCGACCCAGGCCTGTTGGACAGCTGCGCCGATCATGTCCTCACCGACGGCTTCGATTGTGGTGATCTCGGCGTCTTCGACGTCTTCGATATAAGTCTGACACGAGCGGACGGGCTCGCCATTCAGATGCACGGTGCAGGCGCCGCAAGACGCGACGCCGCAGCCAAATTTGGTTCCGGTGAGCTTCAGCTCATCCCGGATCACCCAGAGCAGGGGCGTGCCGGGTTCGGCGTCGACAGTATGCGTCTCGCCGTTCAGTTTCAGATTGATGGCCATGAGGGGATACTCCGTGTTGGCTTGCTACCTGAGTCGGTAAACTTGCGGGTTTACATGTCGCACAGAAAGTCGCGCCTGTAAACTCCTGCGTTTACCTAGTGTTTGACCCGATGCTGTCAATGGGTCTATAGCAATGGAATGAATGAGATCAGCGCGCCCAATGCGTCCAAATATGCACAGATCATCGAAGCTGCTGTGGCCGAATTCCAGGAAAAGGGGTTCGCGGCGGCCAGCATGGATCGAATTTCACGTCAGGCCGAGGTGTCCAAGCGGACGCTCTATAAGTATTTCGAAAGCAAGGAAAATCTGTTCCGCTCAATCGTGACGGAACTGTCCAGTCGCTTTGCGGAAGTGCTTGAGATTAGGTACGAAAAAGGGCGCGATGTTCGTGAACAACTGACTGAACTGGCCTGGGCCGAGGGGCGCATTCTGATGCTGCCGGATGTGATGGCCATGTCCCGCATGGTGATCAGCGAAATCCTGCGCAACCCTACCTTGGCTGAACAAGCGCAGGGCAAGCTGGACAAGACGGCCTCGTTCATCGACATGCTGCGGGAAGCCGCCGCAGACGGGCAACTGAAGATCGACGACCCCGAACAGGCTGGGCGCGAATTCATCGGCCTGATCAAGGCGCGGGCGTTCTGGCCGCTGTTGTTCTCAGGCACGGTTCTCAGCCATGAGGAAATGGCGGACACAATCAACAACAGCGTCGAGATGATGATGCGCAGATACGGCCCGGGCACCGCGTAGCGTTTAGCGCCATAGGGCGGACAAACCCGCCCCTACATGCCGTTGCGCGGGATCACGTGATTCCATTCCGTTTTGAAGAACAGCGTGTCTCCGTCCCAGCATTCGACCGTGGCGTTCAGCACGAAATCACTTGCCGTGGCCGTCTGCTGAGACCAGGTCTTGATACGCGCATCCCAGTCTCCACGCTCAAAGCGGGTTTCTTGCCGCATGGTCGCGACCGCGGATAGGGGATCATCGGGCAGGATGGAGTAAATCCGCTCGGACGTGTCGGAAATCTCGGTCCCTGTTTCGAGCACCTTCTTTGACGACGGTCCCATGACGCCGCCGCCGATGAAGACGCGCTCCGTCAGTCTGCCGGTGTGGGTGTCCCGTGTCAGCGTCGTCTCGGATCCGCCCTGACCTCTGGTCGAGGTCTCGGGTACCGAACCCGGGGCAGGAACCGGAAGGTCCCGAGGGGTCGACGCATCCGGCGCATTGGTGCGAACGGGCAACGACAAGGCCGAGGAGCCGGGCACGACAGTCGCGCAAACTGGATTCGGGGCGGGCCACAAGATGGGCCAATAGGCGGTCGCAAGCTGCACCATGATCCGGTGACCGACAGGTACGTTGTAACCGATGGCGTGTAGCTGGATCGAGATATCCATCTCTTCTCCGGGCACGACCGGGGTAGGTTTTGTGTCACTGTCGCGGTGCATCAGGTTGAAGAACCCACGTGAAATCAGGGTTTGCGCGCCGTCGGGGGCTTCATCGATCAGCAGGGCAGCGACAAAGGCCTGAGGCTGGTCGACACTGACCCGCAGCGCGACTTCAGGTTGGCCCAGAATGTCCAACGATGACACCAACTTGTCACTGCGGAACACCATCGCCCCGGCGGCATCGATCCGACAATCCAGAGGTAAATCGCCCGGAATACCGAAGGAACACATAACCCCACCGGCCGAGCCGAACGTCTGCGGAGAGGTAATCTGCATCGGCGCGCCTGTTTGCGCTTGTGCGTCCAACGATCCCGCGTTCAACCAATAGGTTTCGTTCGACACATTGGGCGAGGGCCAGCTGGGCTCCTCGACCCAGCGACCGGGGCGGTGTGTTTGCGTTCCAGCGGGGCGCGCGCTGTCCATCATGTACAGGTGCAGCGGCGGCTCATCCATGATCCCGGTGTCGATCCCCTTCAGCCAATAGTCCCAGAACCGTAATACCTCGGCGATGAAATCGACCTGAGGGGTGGGCTTGCCCTCATGCGGGTAGAGATGAGACCACGGGCCCATCATCACCTTGACCGGCACGTTAAGGTGTTCCGAGATCCGGAACGGCGTGTCGCGATACAGATCTGCCCAGCCGCCGAAATAGTAGACGGGCACGTTGATTGCGTCATAGTCCTCGCAGATCGAGCCGCGTCGCCACATCTCGTCATGGGTCTGATGTTCCAGCCACATGGCGGGCCAGAACTCCATCGCTTCAAGCCGGTCACGCCAGAGGTCGCGCCACTTGTCCTCGCCTACGATTTCAGGGTCCGGTGGGAAGGCGTTCAGCAGTTGCATGATCGAGCCCCACCAGAAATTGTCGCCAGCCAGGACGCCTCCGTAGAAATGGATGTCTTCGCGCCAGCGGTCGTCGCAACCCATCACCGGCGCGATGGCTTTCAGCGCAGGGGGGCGTTTGGCGGCAACCTGAAATGAGTTGTAAGCACCCCAGCTTTTGCCAAACATACCGACATTGCCGTCGCACCACGGCTGTTCGGCCAGCCACGCGATGATATCAACACCGTCCTGGGTTTCCTGATCCGAGTATTCATCCTCGGCCAGTCCACCGCTATCGCCGTTGCCGCGAATATCCACCCGGATCGAGGCATAGCCCGCCTCGGCAAAGCGCGGATGCATTGTTTCGTCGCGCAGACGCGTGCGATCTCGGCGACGATAGGGGATGTATTCCAACAGGCAGGGCACCGGAGTCTCGTGCGCATTGGGTGGCAACCACAGACGCGCGGCCAATTGCGTGCCATCGGGCATCGGAATCCAGACGGTTTCGATCACCTCTACGCTATTCATGGCCGGGTCCTTCCTGTTGTTTTGGCTTGTGTTTCACTCAAGCACCTATGTCGCGTCGCCGCTTTTGGTCGTATGAAACGCACAACCCGTTCAGCGTGCAAGCTAATAGGAGGCTTCGGGCTGCAAAATGTGACTCAAGTTTGCCGTTCCGCTGTGATAGCCACACGCAGGCACAGACCGGGATTTGTCAGGTGACAGAGAAAAACGTGAAAAACTTGGACCGAGCAGCGCGTTTGAGCGTAGCACCCATGATGGATTGGACGGATGATTTCAGATTTTAATTCTTTAAATCAATATATTAGGATTTCTTTTTTCTTCCCTGTTTGCACAAGTGTTTGCTTTTCTGAACTTCTGCTCAAGTAAGGGGAATTTTGTCGTGCGGTCGAAAACACAGTTTGTGGAACGCCATTGGCCTGTCACTGTTTACTGTGGTTTTTGGTTCTTAGGCAGCACTAAGGACGGTGCATTCGTATATACCGTTCTATAGATGGGTTCACTACTTTTTGTACCAGTTCGATTCCCTCGGGAGTAAGCTTGGCGACCTTCCTTGAAGTGGGATGACTATCAGAATCCTTTTCTCGAAACTTGATCCAAGCGAGCAAAGCGGTCACACCAGCTAACATCAATGCCACAACAAGATGAAACTCCGATACGCCGGATTGTCGTATACCATTGGCCGCAAAATAGCCCAGCAGCATAGCTGAGGAAAACGCAAAGACCACGAGCAGCGTATTTTTTGGATCGTTTGACAATGAGATCAAAGACATCTTTTTGAGTCCCCAAAGCGCTTCAATGTTTGTCTCCACGCGTATGGGCTCCCCTTCAATCAAAGCTTTTGCGCGTGGGCCTGACAATCGTGACAAGCAATCAATCGCTGACAAGTCGCTTTCCCCAACGGCCGATTGCTTTGTAAGTCGGATTATGTCGTTCCAGTGTTCTTCCCAGTTAAGCTGGGATCTTATCCGAGAAATGTCTTCGGGCATAAGTACTACGCCTGCTTCTCTCTTTTTTCTGAGCTCTTCAAGCGCTTCATCCGAAAGGAGCGACTCCGGAATTTCCTCTTGGTCGAGTTCGAGGCATTTAGTGATCTTAAGCGCCAATTCCCGTCCAATGACTTTGCGGCCTTTTTCGTAGTGGTTGATATTCGAGGGTCCGTATTTTCCCATTCGAGCGCATTCGGCAAGAGAGTCTTGGGTCATATTCTGTTCTTCGCGGACGCGTCTCATGAGTTCGCAAAAGACTATTGAATCTCTTTTTCGTTCTTCTTTTGATAATTGTCTTTTCATTTAAGAGCCTGAAATAAAAACAAATTTTTACAGTTTTTCGTGCGACTTGTCGTGTGAGGACAGGCCGATGACAGCACGGCGACAATAACAATGATCCAGGATTTCCGCAAATTGGACACTGTGTGCACACAGCTTTCAATCAACTTTAACTCGAACAGAGGAAAACCAAAATGAGCACTAAGACGAAAACCAAAAAGCAGATCTCCATCAACGCTAAATCTACTTTTGTCGTAGCCTTGCTTGCAATGGGTACAATCACAACAGTAGTTTCGGTTACTCAATCGCCGGCGCAAGCCGCGCAGACCAAAACCTACTATGGTTGCGTGGGTGAAACACGCGGAGGATGCGAGAGAAAATTTCCACAGCTCAAAGATAGCGAGTATTTCTTCAAGGACTGCGGTTGGCATGGCGATCAATACCCCAATAGCACTACTCAAGCCTTTGCTCGCGACATCTGCAAGCTCAGCGACGGAAGCGCTGTTCACCGTGCAAACCGTTTGAAAACCAAACCCGGTGGCGCGTGCGGCTACGGCATGGAAAAAATTGAGTGCGACTTCTAAAATAGCCGCACTCCCAAAATAGATATCGTGAGTGCATCAGGCCTACTGATGCACTCACTGCGTCTTTTTTCTTACAATGAGCTTCTTTTGCTGTTCGCGATCCGTACGGGTCGAACACGCAGGTAGAACGCCGCCAGTAACTTCTTGGGTGCTATGCTTGCAAAAAGTGCAAGCGCGGATCATATTGATTTGATGAACAGTAGGCAGTTGAAGACGCTCAAGGCGGTATTCAAAGACCCCGTGAGCGTAAACATCCGGTGGCGGGACATTGAAAGTCTGTTAGTGGCTGTCGGTTGTGACGTGATTGAAGGCAAGGGGTCTGGTGTAAAGTTTGTGTCGCAAAGCAGGTTGATCCTTCGCGTTCATCGTCCGCACCCGGAGCCTGAAGCAAAACGCTACCAAGTGAGGGACGCAAGGGACTTTTTGGAAAAGATCGGAGTAACCCCGGAATGAAAAACGTGCTGGAATATAAAGGATACAAAGCCCGGATCGATTTCGAGCCGGAAGATGGAGTGCTTGCCGGTCGCATTCTGGGTATCGACGATGTTGTCGGGTTTCACGGTGAAAGTGTTCCGGAAGTAACCGAGGCGTTTCACGAGGCTTTGGACGACTACCTTGAAACTTGTGAAGCTATCGGCAAAGAGCCTGACAAATCATACTCTGGACAATTATCTGTTCGGATTTCCCCAGATGCACACCGTAATGTCTCAATGGTTGCAGCCGAGGAAGGCATCAGTGTCAACAAGCTGATTGAACGGATGTTCACCGATAAAAAACTGAGCCCTAAAAAACAAAAGGCCAGATCATCATCATCTGGCGTATACTATAAGCGAGTGGTGAAGTCGGGTGGCCTGACACGTATGTCCAGCAGCGGACGGATGATGAGGCAGGATAAGATGTCTAAGATATCAAGCAAAAAGCCGCGCCGGGCATAATCCAAGACTAAAAATGCCCAACCGGGCCTTTTTGCTCAGGTTCCACTGGCAGCGGTTGGTCGGGCGGCTGGACGCCGTGTTTCTCCAGCCATTCTAGGATCGTGCCCCATTGCGTTTGAATCGACGGCGCGTCGCGGTACTCATGCAATTGCTCTAGGCGACAGCGTAGGTCGTAGGGGATCGTTCGCGGCCAGCGTATCAAACGTTTATGTCCTTGAGGTGCAAGTCTAATGCTTAGATGTTCTATTTTTGTTCCAGTGCAGTCAAGGGAGCACTTCAATTGAAAGCTCTGCTACCTACCTGCTAAACCGCTATTTGTTCCTAGCTGATTTCTTTAGCTTTTTGGCAGCCAAGTTTAATTCACTGGTAGCGTTAAACAGTTCGTGACCAGCAGCTATCGCCTTTTGGATTTCTTCCGTCTCGCGTGCGTCAGCTTTTTTGCGGTTATCAACTATGGCAATAATCTTGAAGATTGGCTCAAAACCGGCAGCAATCATTGGCTCAAGGAAAACTGCAGAAGACGCGCCGGGCCGAAGCTTTAGATGTTCTTTTATTCTCCGTTTATAGTTGACCGTTTGACCAATGTAGAGCGGTGAACCTGTTTCGGGATCGTCAATCGAATAGATCACGTGAGGCCGTTCAAACTTCGCAGCGTTTTGTTCCTTCATCTTTGAAGTCCCTAAACTCTAAGTGTCGCAGGTTTTTGCGATGCCTCACTCATCGCCAATGCCATGTTTAGTCCAAGCATTGATCGCAACCTTCACGTAGTCCAGCGCATAGGTGTTGAAGTTGCCGTTCGACCAGACAGAATAAGGCGGAATAGTATTGCCTATGGGGTTTATGAAAGAAATCTCTTCCCGGTTCGGGTTGATCATTGTCGCGAAGAACGTGGAGTTGACATAGCCGACGCACAGGCCATCACCAAGTCGCTGACCGACAACGTTCACCCACAGAATAACACCGTTTTGGTACAAAGCGGGACTAGGCTCCCCGTCCGGCACAACAGGCTCGTCTACTACATTGAAGCCAGCAAGCCGCATCTGGTCTTCTGCATAAGTTTGAACCTCACCTATGTTGGTCCAACACCCGTTCTTTGCCTCGTCGACTACTTGAACCCAAGCCACGCTAAAATCCTGTGGGGTATAGATTGTGTTTTGCGCTAGCGAAGCGCCAGCGCTGGAAAAGAAAGCGACGGTTGCGAGTAACTTTTTCACGACGTAAATCCATTCATTTTCAGGGCTTTAGTTCGGAACTAACCTCTATCTTCAAAATTGCTTGTGAAAATCTGACAAAAGTTTTTCATAACTAGACAATTTTGCCACCAACTTAGGCCTTGGGAAAACGTACGGTCATATCAAAGACATCGGCTTCAGCCTGAGCGATTTTCGTCATAGTCTTTAACAGGCAATGGAACACCTTCCGGATTAGCGCGATAAATGCCAATTGATCGTGCCACTTAAAGAACTGCAAGCCTTCATAGTGTTGGGAGAATATCGCGAAGAACGGTTGATCTTGGTTCACGTCGAATCCTCTGCGCGATGCTCAGCTTCTTTGGCGCGATCTTCCTCTTTTTCGATTTCAGAAATTTCACCTGCAACAAGGCAACTCATTCGATCCAACTCGGCACGCGCCCGGCGTATGTCGAACAGAACTTGTTCCAGTTCCTCGGGTGACTTTCCATCGATGTCAGTGTCGATTTCCTCCAACTCACGCTTCAGCACGGAGCACTTACTATTCATTTGTTCTCGTATCCCCGTCTTCATTCTGGCGCTTTCGCTTTCAAGCCTTCCGGTTCGACGGTGCAGATAGTGAGTGTTTTTTCGCAGGGAGTTGATTTCTAGCGGCAACATTTGGGCTAAATTGAGTGCTTCGCTATGTTCACTCAGTACTAGCATACGAAGGTCTTGTCGCCGGTAGGATTTACTTATCTGAATGGCTCGATGCGATTGCCAAATCGCGATAATCGAAATGATGATTGCTGCGCCGCTGATGTAGTGTTCCAAATAAACAACATGCTCCTTCTGAAAACCTACGTTCGTTCAATGGCCACAAGATGGCACGCTTACCAGACGCTGTCATGAGTTCTAGGAAGTGGCGGGTGTTTCAAGGCGGATGTCATGTTGCGCATCTGTCGGACATGATCTGCAATTGTAGGCCATTCCTGAAGCCTGCCTGGCCAATGCACGTTTGTAACTCTGTTGGGCTAGACGCAGGTAAGAACATCGGTAGGTTGGTCTGAACAGACTTTAAGGGCCTCTAAAATTGAAACCAATATCTAAGTTCGCCATCGCCTTCGTTTTGGTTGTGATCCCGCAAGTTTCTTATAGTCTTTGCTACTACTGCAATCGCGGTGACTGGAACCAAATGAGTGCAGGCAACAAGCACGGATTCGTCGCAGGGGTGCTGCAGGATATGACCATACATATCGTTGGAGTCGACAACAGCTATAGTGAGGATTTGACAAAGTGTTTGATCGAATTGGGACTCAACACTAATGATCTTGTTGACGTGGTTGAGAACCAATATCAAGATTTGAAAAAATGGGAACTCCCACCGGAAATTGTCCTTTCAATGGGGCTTCGAAATGTTTGCTTACCTTTTATCAATCGGGCGCGCGTCGCGCGAGGCGATGAGCCATTAGAGCCTTGACTAGCGCACCGTGATCCGCATCTGCACCAATTCACAATCGACCTTGTGATCGGTCATGCCCAGTTTGCTACCGATAAAGCGCGACGGGTGTTCACTCCAAGGAAGTTCGCCAATACCTGTACCGCAACGGATGGCCACGCTGAAGGATCACATGGCTGGACGGACTTCAGCGGTAGAATTACTCTGCAGATGATTGAAATCAGCGCTAACGCCAAAATTAAACCTATTTATCTTTAGGACGAATATGCGAAATCAAAACAACCACAACGAACGCCCATTTAATAAGCTTTCGCGCTATTTCTTGTTCAGATTGTTTTTTTCTTTCAGTGTAGCATTTACGATTTTGGCGGTTGGAGTGGCATTCGTGTACTTTGCCATGTACTACACATCGGACACTGTAAGTGAAGACTTCTCGGTGGTTGAGAAAACACGCGCGATGGTTTTTCGCCCGGAATTCATCACTTTTTGTTTCATCGTTGCTTCCTTTTCTGCGCTTTTCGATGGCGCAGAAAGTGAAAAAAAACTTAAAAGAATTATTTCGAGCTTGTCCGGTGTCTATTTTGAGGATCGCCGTTCTACTGGGCTAAATGAATATCACAAAAGAATTCGCAATATTGAGAACAAATTATCGCAACTCACAACTGGAGCGAGCACTGAAGACACTGTAAAAGCACTTGTCGACGATTTATCTCCAAAGATCGATCAGTCTTTAATTGAAGCCTTGAAAAAGCAATATAGCTCCAAGTTTCAAGAAGACCTAAGGTTTACTTCTGTTGATGAAACCATGTCGTCTCTACTGGACCGCCTAGAATCTGGTAGGCAAACAATGACTTTCCGTACATTTGGGAACCTACTAGCAGGAGTAGTCATTGCCATAATCGGCGCTTGGTGGCTGTTTGCGATGGTTGTCTCTATTGACTATACGGTAGTAACTGAGGAACAACTCCCCTTTTTAATTGTCGCCCTTGTGGCACGACTTTCAGTGGCTGTTTTGATTCAGATTTTCGCATATTTTTTCCTCAACCTGTATCGTAACGGACTTCAAGAAATCAAATTTTATCAGAATGAGATCACTAATGTGTTGAGCCGCCAAGCTGGTATTAGAGCTGCCTTGCTTGGCTCGAATAATTCGGTAATAAATGAAGCTATTCTATTGCTACTTAACACCGAAAGAAATTTTGTACTTAAAAAGGGTGAAACTACAATTGGCCTTGATCAAAACCGGATAGACAGAAGCTCCGATAACTCGCTACTTGGCAGCGTAACAGGCGCAGCGAGGTCTGCCACGCAGAAATTCACTGCATCCGATGAAGATAAAACTGAAGGCACATCGGATGCAAACAAATCCAAGTGAAAGAGATTCTTCAAGAAATGGCGGCAATTTTCTTAAGTTTACTAGTGATTGGATGACGTCCAAAGCTAACCTTTTGACCTAATGGTGCACTATACCAAGGGCAACCAGCCTTGTGTCGCCAAAACATCAAGGTCGGCATCGGTAGGACTGTGCAGCGCCGCCCTCGGTAGTTGGTAGAAACTGCGGACACGACCTTGCAGCGGTAGGCGACTGACCAAAGTCATCGGAACCATATCCGGCGGACAGTCCAGCAGATCGGCTTCGACCGCTGCCGCATCGGCAGAGACGCCCAAGGCCTCGATGGTGTCATCCGGGCTGTGCATCTTGGCGGCATCTGGCAACATCTCGCCCCGGCAATATGTTCGGAGTCGATGGCGTCTATTGGGGTGTTTGGCGAAATACCTGCGGTCGCCTTTGAGCCATGCCGGGTCTGGTGTATAGTTTGGCATCGGTGGCCTTTTCCTTCGTTTCTGAAAACCCACCCCCAGCCGTCGGCATCAGCTGGGGGTTTCGCATTTCCAAGGTGCCCAACGCTTTCGGAAACCCTCGGAAATTCCTAATCCTTGCGCAGCGCCTGACCGGCAGCGAATAGCGCGTTGATCCAGCCGCGCCCGTACCCGATCATTTCGTGTTTGCGGTAGTCCTTGGACGGGGCGAACGGCGCGCCGATCACGCCACGAATATGCGCAAGCTGACCAGGGTGCGTGATCTGACGCGCGCCAAGGTTCAACGCCTTCTCTGCGTCCTCATAGCTGACCGTTGCCAGCCATGCCGCGCAATCGCTTTCGGCCTGCGTTTGCGCCGCCTCTTGCTCGCTGTAATACTTGGCACGCATCGCCTGCGCGCTGTCGGATTTCTTCTGTCGCTCAGCCAGACGTTCGCGGCGTGCGGCCTCTGCCGCCTCGGCCTTGGCCTGTTCCTCGCGCGCCCGGCGCTCTGCGGCCTCGCGCTCTTGGCGTTCCTGCTCGGCCTTGCGTTCGGCTTCCTCTCTGGCTGCCGCCTGCCGCCGTTCGATCAGGTCAACGCGTTCAGCTTTCAGTCGTTCAATCGGGTGCATGTTTCACCTCTCGGATAAGGTCAGCCATCGTTCGCGCGCCGCTGTCGGCGGCATGCTTGGGCGCGTCTGCCTGCCAGGCAGCCGCGCCGCCGTCTTTCGCCAGTAAGGCCTCAACGCGGGAAAGCCCTAAATCCGCGCTTTCAGCGCGTTTAGCGGTGTCCGAAGTGCTGGCGGTCATTCGCGCCGCTAGATGGGCCTGCTGCGCCAGCACACGGTCCAGAACGACGTCTACGGCCTTGCGGTGCTGGGCCTCTTTTTCGATTTCCGCCCGTTTGGCCGCATCCTCGGCCCAGCGGCGATCACATTCAGCCAGATAGGCCGCGCGCTTGGCTTGGCTTTCCTCGTGCAACACCGCTTGCCGGTCTGGGTCGTTGAGTATCCGGCTCATGCCCGCCAGCGCCGCGTCAGACTTTGCGCGGGCCGTGTTGCCGCGAAGCTTGGTCAGCAGGTCGTCCCATTGCTTGTCAATCTTGGCCATGTGCCGCGCGTGGCTCTTGGCGGCGCGCTCTGACCTGACCCGCATACGGGTGTTAAACTTCCGCATTTCCCAGTTCAGATCACGGTTGGCCTTGTCGATCTCGGCGGCAAAATCCGCGATCTGTTCGCGGCCCTCGTCGCCGACCGGATCAATCTTGGCCAGCGCTCGTTCCAATCCTCGGGCCAGGCCCTCGCCGATAGCGTGCGCTTGACTCTCATACGGCAGGGCCGCGGCCTTTCGCGTCGGCGCTTTTGGCGCGTCGAACAACTCCACAATCTGCCGTTCCTCGCCGCGGCTCAGTTGCGTTTTATCGAACGTGAAACCCATCAACACCGCCCCGCCGGAAAGTGGCTGCTCATACAGGGGTCAAACTCGCGCAGCCAGTTGTGCATGTAGACCGGATTTGCGCCCGGTATTTCTTTGGCCTCGGGCACCGCACGAAACGCCGCCAGAGTATCCGCGCCCATGGCCTCGGCCAGATCACCGGGCGCGTATAGGTCGCTCTGCGCGGCCAGAAACGCCCAGTAGGCGCTCACCTCGGGCCAGCCCAGTGCGGCAACCGTGCCCGTCGATATATCCAGCCGCAAAACACCCATCAGACCGCCGCCGGTTGGCTCTTGGTGCGCCACGGCTCTGCCATGCCCTCAGATCCCGCAAAGGTCATGCGGTCGTCAGTGATAGACACGCTGGTAAATGCCGCGTCAGCCATGCCGAACGCCTCGCGCATCGGCACAACCTCATGCGCCCGCAATGCCAGCGATATGCGCGTTTTAAGCGCGTCACCTTGCAATGGCGGCTGCCTGTCTGCGTTATAGTCGGCCACGGCCTCGGCCAGTGCCGCTATCGCGTCGTCAACGCGCTCCGCCTTGCTGCGGTCGGCCTTATCCTTGGGCATTGGCAACCGCCTCGGCGTACATCTTGAACGCCCGAAACTTGGCCTCGCTCGTGCTTTGAGCCAGTTGCCCCAATGCTTTCATCACGCCGTCGCTGCTGTCCGTCATGGCCTTGCCTTTGTCGGTCTTGTGCAATCCCGCCATGAATTCAGCACGGGCTGAAATGGCGTCATTCGCCATGTGCCGCGCACGCTGATAGTCGCCGTCCGGCAGGTCTAAACACTTCGCGATCAAACCCAGCCCGATTTCATCAGCCTTGGCTATCATTTGCACCCTCTTGGTCATTGTTCTGTCTTCCTTCGCTATGAGGTCGCGGACATATTCAGACCGGCTTGCACCACCTCGCAAACGATCCAGCTTGGCAAGATCATCAGCGCCAAATCCTAGCGATGTGGGTTTCAGTGGCATGTCGAACCCGCGTTGTTAAACCTTAACAACGGTTGACCGGATAGAGTGATTCGTCAATATATTGTATCTATCTGTGATACAGGAAGCTGTAAGATACCATATCTGGTATTGTCAGATTTCAGGGTCAAAACCGGGTGCTGCGCTCCTGCCGGATCAGGTTGAGCATGTCACGTTTGGCCTTGGTCGTTGCGCCACGATTGGTGGCTGCGGTGAGTGCTTGCAAATACTCTTCCCGCGTCATGACCGGCGCGGCTTTCTCGGCGGCAGTAGACGGCTGTTCAGGTGGGATCACGTCCTGTTGTGGGTACTCAGGCGCTGGATCAGGCCTTGGGGCTTCACCGGCTGGCTGTGGCGGTGCCAGCAGGTTCAAGGTCTGAGGGTTGATGGCGCGCATGAAGGCCGGTGCGTGGGTGCGGAAGTAATCGGGATTCTCGCGGCGTAGTTTGAGCAGGTAACGCCACCTTAGCTTCGGCTTGTTGAGGATCGCGGTGATCAGTCGGTCCAGCCGTTCGAAATGCGTGAACGCGTTGATTGCGCCGTCTTCACCATTCCAGTTCTTGTGCACGCCCAAAAGTTTGGATAGGTCGAACCCCTTGAGCAGATCAGCGGCAGCGGTTCGGCGTCGCACTACTTCTGCCGTTCCGGTCGGCACAAGGCTATTGGTCAGATCGTTGACCACGTCACAAACCACGGCCAACGCCTCGGCATCTTGTTGCTCCTGATGCTGGGTGAGAACCTGCGCCTCTAACCGCTCTAGCCGTTCCAATATCTCGGCGTCATCGCGCGCTGTCTTAGGCATTCTCCATTCCTTTCAACGGCTTAGTGCAAATTTCAGTGCAAGCGGGTATGGTGTATATACATGCAACCCATTGAAAGAAATGGAGGTTATCGTGCTGGTCGGTCCAATCATGTGTCGGAGCTACGGTCATAGGCCGCTCTCCGGTGTCCAGTCCGCTGTTGGTTCGGGTGGTGGTTCGCTGCGCTGTTGCGTCAGGAGTTGCGGGTTCTCAGCGATCTCGCTGAGCCGTTCTATCCGTTCGCGGATTTCCTGACGGTGACGCTCGTCGGCGATAGCCTCGACGATCTGCACGCCGGTTTGTGTGACAACGCGATAGGCGGCAACCCTTACCGCTGCGCTCACTTCCTTGTCTTGTGCTAAGGCCAGCGCGCCGTCGAATGCTTCGTCCATACCCCTTATATACTTGCCCACATCAATCGACGCGGCAGCGTCCTGTGCCGCTTCAACATTGGCCTTTGCGACCTCTGCGCCGAAGTTCACCAGCTTGTCGCAATTATCCCGATGGTTCATCACCGACGTGTGAGATACACCAAGTTGGTGCGCTATGGTGCGTAATGGCAAGCCATCCTGCAGACCTTGGTCTGCAAGGCGGCGGGCATCATCGCCTTGGGTGCATATTCCACATCGGTTTCCCATGGTCCGAATTCTCGCAAACCCAGCCGGTAGGGTCAAAGGTCACCCTGAAAACCCTAAAAACCCTGAGGGTTTAGAGCTTAGACACTCCCAAAATGAAACAAGACCCTTCATTTTTCGAACCCGCCGGCGATGTAGGCTCAGGGTTTTTAGGGTTTTCAGGGTAAAATCGAGTTGCAGAGGTGCAAAAACACCCTCAACCCACCTAATCCCCGCCCGTCGGGAATTTCGCCAGTGCACTCTCCAACGGCGCTTTTTGCCGCCCGTCGTCATCGACTTCGGGCAGTTTGGCTTCGACGTTGCGTCGAACTCGAAAAGCGACCCGTTCTTCCCCGTTCGTTCGTTTCCCCAGATTCACCCGTCCTTTCCGAATTGTGAACACCCCGTCATCGCCGCGCTGCGGATTGTCGACGACCTTGTTCAACAAGGCTCCGAGGCCGCGCGCGTCTGGTATTTCGTCATAGTTGGCGTTCATCAGCACCTGCAATGCATCCGCCTTCAACCGCGCTACTAGCTCGGTCGTCGTGAACCACTCTCCATCTATTGACTGCACTTTGTCCTTGGTTCGAATGGCCGAGATGGCCCGCAGCAGGTCGTACATACCTTTGTATTTTATCCCCTGCGCGTCCTGCTCTGCCGCTTCGATCCACGGCGCAAAGTGACGCTTCACCGGTATGCCCAATGCGGTCAGGATCGGGTGGGCGACTACGCGACTCCACTCGGGAAAACCGCCGATGGGCTTAGCGCTGCATTCCACAGCCATGATGACCTTCAGCGCGGCGAGTATCTTGCCCCGGTTCTCGACCGTCCACCTCAGCAGGTTCTTGTGGCGAAAATCGCGCGTCGCGAGGTTTTGGTCGCCCCTCGGCACCAACCGACACCGCAAGAAGCGCCGCGCCATGTCTTCGGCGATGTTCAGGTTCGAGCCGTTCACAACCACGGTCAGACCGGCAGGGCCTTCGAACCCTTCCATCGCTCCCAACGCCCGATCAGACCAGATGATCGCCGTGATTAACTGTGTCAGCGCGCGGTGTCGGTTGTCGATGTCCGACCCCGACTTGATGTTGTCGAAGTTCAGCAACGGCCACCCTTCGCGCACGGCGGTGGAGATTGCTTTTTTTCGTTCGGTTTCGTCTTCGGCGTAGGGCACCACAGGCGGCGGCATTCCCGTGACCGCCATCGCAAGCGCCGTGGTCAACAGGCTCTTACCGACACCGGCACTTGGCGCGCCGATATCGATGCCCGGCGGCCCCATTGCATCCCTTAGCGTCGTGCGTGCGTGTACCATGTTGGCGCAGACGAACAGCGCGTTCGCGAAGCTGTGGTCGTCTTCGAATGGGAAATCGCCCAGCCAGTCGTCCCGCAGGAACGCCACCGCCTCTTCAACTGTTGGTTCCCAAGTCACGTCGACCCCCGCCGATTGCAGGTACAGACCGCTGCTGACGTGGTAGCCGCTGCCGGTCAGAAACTCACCTTTCCACATCACCGGGTATTTCGCGATCCCGGCGAGGGGCGGCAACAGCGGTGCCCACAATGCAGGCATCAGGCCGGGCATGGGTGGTGCGGCAGGGGTCAGCTTGCTGTCGCCCATGGTGAAGAACGTGCAGGCGTCCAGAGACACGATCCGGGCTTCTGTGCCGCTCATCTTAGTCGCCCGTGTAACGACCGCAGGTTCGGTTTCTGGCTCGCCCTCTGCGTCGAGCACCTTCTCGCCGTTTTCGTTGCGGACATAGATGCGCCCGATGGCGCTTTGGTGGTCGAGCATCATCACCGGCATCCCACCGAACGTGAACCCCAGCTGCTTTTGGGCAACGACAGTGCCGACATAGCGCACGTCTTCGTTCACATCGTTGATGCCGCCCAGAATGACGGTTTCACGTCCGCTTGCTTCGCCCTTCTCGCGGAACTGCTGTGCCTTTAGGTTTCCGACGCACTTTTTGACTCTCTTCCTGAAGTCGCCGACGCACTTTGCTTTCTCGGCGTGCACGATCAGTTCGTCGAAAAGCCTATCACCGTTCTCCGGGTCTTTGATCATCAGGGCGGCGAGGGCATCCACGGCAGCCATTATCTCTTTGCGTTTCATTGTTCGTCACCTCCCATTAGCTGTTTCATCAGGTCCATCCCGGCACCTGCTAACAGGGCGATCCGTTCGTTGGCGGACCCCAGTTCGTATTTCAGTTTCATGTTTGCGTGGCTGTTCAGGATCGGGACGTTGTTCATGAACAAAGTGCCTGCGCCCCGGTATTCCGGTTCTAGCGGATCGGCGACGACAGCCTTGTGGTATTCCATTCCACCCTGCAGCACTTCGCGCACGGTCCGCACGGTGCCGTCCCGAAAAAGCAGGTGGAAGTCTAGGTCGAGCTTTTGCCTTTCAGTCATACCGCTCAGCGTCGCGACAGCCGCTTCGACCTCGCCCCCTGTGGGTGTCCTCCCCAGCCGCCGTGTTATCAGTTCGGTTGCATGTTCATGCCTGGCGGTGTCACACGCGGGTTTTACTTTTGCCTTGGCTTCGGCCACCAGCGTCTCGTATCGGTGTTGCTCGTCCTGTGAGAGGTCCGACAACATAGCCTTGGTGTCCATTACCTCAGCGCCTTCGAAGATCACGGCTTCGCGGTTGCGTTGTTCGACACCGCCGAGGCACAGTGCCCCGGCAGCGAAACAGGGCTGACAAGAGGTCACCATGGCGCGGTCGTAGATGGTACGCTCCAACGCAGCCCCGGCTTTCGAGACGAGGATATGGCCGTGCCCGGCGAGCCAGAGGCGCTTGAACAGCACTTCACCGGCGCGAGGGATATCGCGGGCGTCCTTCACTAAGAAATAGAAGTGTGAGCCCCGCCGACCGGTCAACTCTGTCCCGTGCTGGTTGTAGAGCCATGAAGATGAACTCGGCCGCCAGACACACCCCACCTCTTTGATTCCGGCGTTGCGCAACATTTCGAGTACGACGTGCGGGTCCAGTTTGTCGTCGCAATCGACGACGAAGACACCGCCACCCTCAGCGAAGGGCACTGACTTGGCGGTCTTTTTGAGGTGCTTGGTCTCTTTCTTGGTGGCGACGAACTTACCCGCCACGGTGTCTGGAACACCTGCGGTGAAGAACTCGCGCCCCGGCTCCAGCCCTTCGAGCAGATCGGCGAGGCCTTCGAGATCGTCTACGGTGACCACTTCATAGGTGCCGGTCCGGTAGCGCATCTCGGTTTTTGTGCCGACAGTGCCCCACGTCATAGTGAACTCTTCGTCGGGTTTATCTTCGCCGAAGTCCTGCACGATCTTACCGATGTGCCTTGGCCGTTTGATCGTGTAAATTGTCAGTCGGGCTTCCGGTGCCGGATCGCGCACGGCGCTTTCCGCTGCGCGTTCAGTTTGTGAACGGAGGACAAGGCGCGGCGTTGCGCCGCCCATGAGTGGGCGCTGTTTCACGCCGCCTTGCCCCTATTGCCGTCAGCGGCAACGACGTCGCGCCCCTGTTCCAGCCACGCCAACACATCAGCCTTGCGGTAGAATACCTGCCGCATTACGCGGATCGGGACAGGGCCGGTGCCTTGGACACGGGCGCGGGCCATGGTGTCATAGGATTTGTCGAGCAAAGCCGTCAGGTCGTCGTCGTCGAGCAGATCAAGGTCGCGTTTCAGGCGGCAGCGTCGCTCTGCCGGGGTTTCGCTTGGAAACTCGACACCGGCTTTGACGAGTGCAGCGCGGACGTCGGGGGGCAGGGTGTTATACGCTGCTTCGGTTGCTGCATCGGGGTCCGGCAGCGACTCGATCAGGTCGCGGTTTTCGGGTTGTGGATTGCGGTTTGGTCGCGCCATTCAGGTAGCCTCACTTGTTTCAGTCAGGCCTCCCAATATTCACACATTTTTCCGCGTGTCGTGACGCTAACAATGTAGATGTCAAACTTTCTGCATCCAGCGCCGAATTGTTCTCTGGTCGGGAGCCGGACCATCGTATTCGTCGAGCGCCAAGGAGATCAGATTCGCAACCGACAGGTTGGGCCGTCGGCGGCGCACCCCTTCGACCAACGTCAAGATCGTTTCGCGGTCGGTGTCGCTATATGTGGATCGACGGGATTTCTGTGCCGCCTTGGCGTTGCGCTTGCTGACGGCTTCCGCTTCGTCGTTCTTCTGGGCCAAGGCCGCTTTCAGCGCCATCTCATAGAGCTTGAATTCAGCGCTGTCGCGTTCGTGTGGCGCAAAGCTGCCTACTTTGATGGCCAGCCAATCTGCGCTGTCTACGGACTTAGGTGGCATCGTGCAGGCTTTCCGGCTTCAGCTGGGTGTAGCGGCGCAGCATGTTCCAGTCGCGGTGGCCGGACACTAGGCTGACCTGTTCAATGGCGAAGCCCGCTTCGAACAAGCATGAAACTCCGTGATGCCGCAGGTCATGAAATCTCAGGTCTTCGATCTCGCAAGAGGCAACGGCGCGGGTGAAAGACGTGCTAATCGTTGCCGGATCGAATGGAAATATCCGGGGTTCCTCGCGCGGCATGCTCTGGATCAACGCCAAGGGGTCTATGGTCTCGCCGTCGATACGGCAGGGGCCAGTCAAGAGCGGCACGGTCTGGTCATTGCCGATCTTGGCACGCGGGTGTTTTCGGTCACGGATTGTGATGACCTTGGCCTCGACATCAAGGTCATCCCAACGCAATCGGGTGATCTCGCTCATCCGCATCGCGGTGGCGGCAGCGAACTGAACGATCTTCCACATCGGAATGCCACGGCGTCGTCTCGCCCAGAAATCCCGCAGCGCGATGAGTTCGGCGTCTGTGGGCCGCCTGTCGCGTTCCTTGGGCCGTCCGACGCGCCCAGAAGCACCCAGTATCTTGCGGGCGCTGCTGTACGTCGCCAGAGCCCCTTCGACCGGTATCTCGGCCAAGGGACCGCCTGTGCTGAGCAGGGTGTGGATATAGGACAGGTCTTGGCCGATGGTGGCTGGTCCTGCACCTTCAGCGGCGCGCTGACGGGCGAATTCGCGGAAGCGCGCAACGGTCATGCCTGAGATCGGAACGCGGCCCAGCAGTTCGGATATGTGGCTGATCGCACCCAGTTTGGAGCGGCTGGATTGTTCGCCGAATTCGTCCATGTAGGCAGAGATCACGTCATTGAAGATTGACCCGTCAGTGGTGTTGACCTGAGCGCTGCCACGCTTGTCGATCTGCGCCTCTTGCTGCCGCGCCCAGCGTGTTGCATCGGTTTTCTTCGGGAAGGTCTTAGATCGACGATTGCCGCCGATATTGACCTGAGCAGTCCAGCCGCCGCCCTTGCGACTTTGGTATATTGATGCCATGTCTCTGTCCGTCCTTTAATCGGGATGTGCGTCGGGCAGATGTGTGCAAACGGAAGCCCGGCGCGTTTGCAATCTGGTATCAAGTTTGCACAGTGTTTGCAAATACAACGCAAGTCAGTGCAATCGATACTACATTGAGCGCAAACGAGACGCGTATGAACTTGGGTTAACTGTATGGCAGATAACAAAAAATATAAGGTTATCAAGGCGGCACGTTTATCGGTTGCACCTATGATGGATTGGACCGACCGCCATTGCCGGTTTTTGCATCGGCTGCTGAGTGAGCAGACGCTGCTTTACACCGAGATGGTAACCGCGCCCGCGCTGGTGCGTGGTGGAGCGTTGCATCTGTTGGATTATAGCCCGCAGGAACATCCTGTTGCTCTGCAGTTAGGTGGCTCGGATCCAGAAGAGCTGGCGCAGGCCGCGCGGCTTGGAGCTGAGGCCGGGTATGATGAGATCAACCTGAATTGCGGCTGCCCCTCGGACCGGGTGCAATCGGGCACGTTTGGGGCTGTATTGATGAAAG
This sequence comes from Ruegeria sp. AG1, assembly GCF_056541705.1. Taxonomy (NCBI): domain Bacteria; kingdom Pseudomonadati; phylum Pseudomonadota; class Alphaproteobacteria; order Rhodobacterales; family Roseobacteraceae; genus Ruegeria; species Ruegeria sp. AG1. The sequence goes on from NZ_JBQFYU010000007.1 coordinate 165,097, forward strand.
ACCCTGCGCGGATCGCCGACTGCGTTGCCGCCATGGGGGAGGCTGTTTCGGTCGATGTGACCGTCAAATGCCGAATTGGCGTGGACGATCAGGAACCGCGCGACGTGCTGCCGGACTTTCTGGACAAGATACAGCAGGCTGGGTGCCGACGGGTGACGATCCACGCGCGCAAGGCGTGGCTGCAGGGCCTCAGCCCGAAAGAGAACCGCGATATCCCTCCACTGGACTATGACCTCGTTCATCAGATGAAGGCCGATTTCGCGGATCTCCACATCTCGATCAATGGCGGCATCACCTCGTTGGACGAGGCGCAGACGCATCTAGAGGCCGGGCTGGACGGGGTGATGATTGGACGGGCGGCCTATCATCAGCCTTCTGACATCCTCTCTGAAGCGGATATGCGAATTTACCAGAGCGGCAACGCTCGGGACCCGATCGAGGTGGCCCGGCAAATGGTGCCCTATATCGAGCAGCACCTTGTCAACGGAGGGCGTTTGCACCAGATCACGCGGCATATGCTCGGCCTCTTTGCCGGTCGCCCCGGCGCACGGGCCTGGCGGCGCGCGCTGTCGGAAGGGGCGGTGCGGGATGCGGCAGGGCCCGAAGTGATGCTGAAGGCGCTCGATCACGTGGCGCCTCTGGCCGAGGTTTGAACGAATGAAGCCCGGTCTCTGACCGGTTTGGGGGGAAGATGCCCGAGACGATGTTGCTGGCCCAGATGCTGGGCCTTTTGCTTGTAATTGGCGCACTTGCGGGCGTTCTGGCGGGGCTGCTTGGCGTTGGCGGAGGCATCGTGCTTGTGCCCGCGTTTTTCTATGCGTTCCAAACGCTTGGATATGGTGGGCCGCAGTTGATGCAGCTGTGTCTGGCGACCTCGCTGGCGACGATCATCGTAACTTCGATCCGGTCGGTGCTGGCCCACAACAAGAAGGGCGCCGTGGATTGGCAGATCCTGCGTGGATGGGGGCCGGGTATTGTCGTGGGGGCGATTATTGGCGTGCTGGTCGCCTCGGCCCTGCGGACAGAGGCCCTGCAGGCCCTGTTCGGCGTTTTGGGCATGGTGATTGGTGCGTATCTGGGTTTTGGCCGTTCGGAATGGCGCTTGGGGGATGTGATGCCCACGGGAATCAAACGTGCGGTTTTGTCCCCATCCGTAGGCTTCCTGTCGGTACTTATGGGAATCGGTGGTGGCAGTTTCGGCGTCCCTCTCATGAGCCTATACAACACGCCCATCCACCGCGCCGTGGCAACGGCCGCAGGGTTCGGAGTGATCATCGCCGTGCCGTCGGTGCTGGGCTTTCTGTTTCTGGAGATCGCCCCTGAACACAGGCCTCCGCTGACGATCGGGGCCGTGAATCTGGTGGCCTTCGGGATAGTAGTCGCGATGACGATGATCACCGCCCCGTGGGGCGTTAAACTCGCTCATGCGATGGACCCGAAGCCGCTCAAGAGGGTCTTTGCACTGTTCCTGACACTGGTCGCTTTGAACATGCTGCGGAAGGCTTTGGGATGGTAGAGGATTTCTGGGAAAAGGGCTGGGTCAAATTCCCGTTTGATCCGGCTCTCGCGGAATGGGTTGGGCAGGTTTTGCCCGCCGCTCGGCAGTCGGTCACCGCCCCTGAACATGCCGAATGGCTGGATTGTGAAGGCACGTGGTTCATTGGCGTCGACGCCTTGCCCAATGATGAATTGGGGCAGGTTGGGTCGTCAATACCGCTTTCCGGGATGGCTATGGATTTCATCGCTTCGCATCTGGGCAGCTTGCCGCTGCATCCGGGGCAAGTGTCGATCATCTATCCGGGGTATCCCCGCCCTCGGAAGGGCGAGAGCGAGGCCGCCGGGCGCTACAGGCGCAACCGTGACGCGGCGCATGTGGATGGGTTGCGACCAATGGGTCCCGACCGTCGCCGCCGTGTGGATGAACCGCACGCTTGGATTTTGGGCATTCCCCTGTCGGATGCCAGCCCCGATGCCTCGCCCATGGTGTTGTGGGATGGCAGCCATATCCCCATGGGCAAAGCCTTCAAGGCCGCTTTTGCGGATCAGTCCCAGACCGATCTGAGCCAGGTCGACATTACAGACATTTATCAGACGACCCGTCGTGAGGTGTTCGAGACCTGCCCAAGGATCGAATTGCCTGCCAAACCAGGCGAGGCCTATCTGCTGCACCGCCATTGCCTTCACGGAGTCGCGCCATGGCCAGATGGGGCGACCGCCGGGCCGGATGGACGGATGATTGCCTATTTCCGCCCCGAATGCGCCAACGGCGTCGCGGAATGGATTGAAACACGCTGATGTCTCGTGAGGGAAACGGTTCCCTCGAATTACCCCAGCAGACCACGCCCACATCTGCCCGTTTCGCAACTTGTAGGCTTCAAAACCCGACCTGTCACGAAAAATGACGTAGGGTCACTTTGCGATAAGTTTATTGATTGCTGAGTCAATGAATATACAACGGAAGGCGTTTTCTTCGTCGTTCCGGCTGAAAACTCTTTAGCCAGACCGTGCCGCTGCGGGTCGCCACTCACTCACGGAACCGGCTTTCGCCTCGCTATTTTTCGAGGCGTGCGTCCGGCCCGCAGCAGGCACACTTAATTGATTGGTTCTTAATGTCTTTCAAAAGCTTTCTACGACGCTTTTCCAAGCTGCGAGATCACGCGCAACCCGTGACTGTCGACACCACGATGGAACGGCCTGCAAAACATCCAAGAACCAGCCGGTCCGAATACTCAGACCTGTTCAAGGATGAACTCGCGACCCGACAAGAGGGCAGGTGTGGCAAATCAAAGGAAGAAACAAGCCCGGTGGACTGAGCGGTTAGCTTTTCAGGCGGGCCGAACGACCGCCGCGCCGTTTGGCAAGGCGTGGCTTGCGGGCGGGCAGAGCCTCCATGATTTCGGCGCGTTCGCTGCTGTCCATACGTGACCAGCGCGCGATCTCATCAAGGGTGCGGTAACAGCCGGTGCAAATCTGCTCTGTCGGGTGGACAACACAGATTCGTACACAGGGGCTTTCGACCTCATCGCGCTGCCAAACCATGTTCGTCATTCGTGGTCTCCGACCCATTACAAAAAGCGCAGCCTGTCCAGCGCTCCCTGCAAGATATACCCTGCTGCAACGTGATCAATAACCTGTCCGCGACGTTTTCGTGTCGTATCCGCCTCTAAAAGTGCCTTTTCTGCCGCAACTGTGCTCAGACGCTCGTCCCAGAAGCCGATGGGGCAGTCGGTCAGGCGGGTCAAGTTCCGGGCAAAAGCGCGAGTGGATTGGCAACGGGGGCCTTCGGTACCGTCCATGTTTTTCGGCAGCCCGAGGATGACGCCGCCGATCTCACGATCCTTAATCAGCTCAAGCAGGCGTGCGGAATCGAGGGTGAATTTCTTGCGGCGCACGGTCTCCAGAGGGCTGGCCACCCCGCGCATCCGGTCCGAGACCGCCACGCCGATGGTCTTTTCACCCAGATCCAGCCCCATAAGCGCCGTCATCGGCGATAGGGAAGCGGCGAAACCCTCAAACTCATCATGGATCATTGGGCGATTCCGGCTTGCAGGGCGGCTGCATCGATCATCTCAAGCGCCTCGGGGTTGTCGGCAAAGAGGATCTCGGCTTCGTCGCGGATATCTATTGCACGCTGGGCCTGACCCAAAACGCCAAGCGCCGCGATCAGGCGCGCCCAGTCCTGAGGAGGACCGCCTTCAGTCGCCAGACGATCAGACAGACGGTCAACCATGCCTTGGATCATCTCTTGCCGTTCTTCCGGGGTCATCTCGGCTGCTGCGGCGATATCGTCCTGACTTGGGCCGGGCTGGCCCAATGAGCTGGGGTCGGGGCCGTTGAAAACCCCTGCGCGGAAGGCAAGTTCATCCAACTGCGCGCGAATGGCATCACCCCAGGGTGCGTCTGCCGGCGCATCCTGCGCGGTGTCGACCCAGACACGATAGGCGAGGTCGGGACGTCCGGTCTGGGCCAGCATCTGCCCCCAGTAATACCGCGTCGGGCCGTGTCGGGGATCACGCTCAAGCGCGGCGGCCAGAACTTGCTCGGCTTCGGGCGAGACATAACCGCCTGCCGAAAGGATCATCTTTTCGGCCAGATCCGAGTAATCATCGGCTGTTGCAGCCTGACCCGAAAGCTCAATAACGCGTTGCTGCGCGGCATAAGCGGCCTTGAAGTTGCCCGCATTGGCTTCGTGCTGTGTCAGCAGGATATGCCCTTGCAGGTCATTCGGCCGGGCCGCCACTGTGTCGCGCAATTGCTGGAGTAGCGTTGCATAGCTTTCTTCGAGTTGTCGCGGTTGCGGCGGGGTGGCGAGGGCTTCGGCTGCTTCCTGCGCCGGGCGGTTCGACCGGACCTCCTCGGCCAGTGCCAGCCGTGCGGTCAGAGGTTGGTCGGGCAGGCCGACGGCACCGGTTCGACTATACATCGCCAGCGCGCCGCCGATCACGATCAGCATTACGATTGCGATGCTGACAACGGAAACCCCGCGCGATGGGCCCGAGGCCACCCGGTCGCCCTGCATCTGGGCGTCCGCTGCCAGAATGCGGCGTGAGATCTCGGTGCGGACCCTTTCGGCATCGGCTTCGCCAATGACACCACGGGCCAGATCACGGTCAACACCGGCCAGTTGTTCGCGGTAGACGCGCAGATCGTAGGCTGCGGTTGGTTCGTCCGCGCGGCGGCCGCGCAAAAGCGTGTAGCCGAGGAACCCTGCGACCAGCAGCGCGATCAGACATGAAATGACCCAGAACGTCATGCTCTCTCCTGAAATTCTGCCCTGACTTAGACCTGCGGGCCGCCTAAAAAAAGGGACAAATGGCCGCGAATGTGCCACATGTCGCAATAGTGCTATATTGCGGCGTTGACCGGCGTGGATATACCCGGTCGACGCGGCATACCTGCGCCAATCACCGAACCGGATGGATTCGCTTATGAAACACTATTCAGCCTTTGCTGTCGCGCGCGAAGCGTTGCGCTATCACACCGGATGGGAGCGCGCATGGCGCTCGCCTGAGCCGAAGAAAAAATACGACGTCATCATCGTCGGTGCCGGGGGGCATGGTCTGGCGACCGCCTACTACCTTGGTAAGAACTACGGCATCCAGAATGTCGCCATCATCGAAAAAGGATGGCTGGGCGGCGGGAACACGGGCCGGAACACGACCATCATCCGGTCGAACTACCTGCAGGATCCTTCGGCGGCGCTCTATGAAAAGGCGCGGGGCCTCTATGAAGACCTGAGTCAGGACCTGAACTATAACATCATGTTCAGCCCGCGCGGCGTGATCATGCTGGCGCAGACCCAGCACGAAATTCGCGGCTATCAGCGCACCGCGCATGCCAACGCGCTGCAGGGTGTTCAGACCGAGTGGATCGGGCCCGAACGCGTGAAAGAGCTGGTGCCGATCATCAATCTGGATGGTCCGCGCTATCCTGTTCTGGGTGGTCTCTGGCAGGAACGCGGCGGCACTGCCCGTCACGATGCGGTGGCGTGGGGCTACGCGCGCGCCTGTTCAGCCATGGGTATGGACATCATTCAGAAATGCGAAGTCACCGGCGTACGCTCGGACAATGGCCGCGTTGTTGGCGTTGATACAACCAAGGGCGCGATCGACTGCGACAAGCTGGGGATCGTTGTTGCGGGCCATTCCGGTCAGTTGGCCGAAATGGCGGGCTTCCGCTTGCCACTGGAAGCCGTTGCTCTGCAGGCCCTGGTGTCCGAGCCGATCAAGCCCTGCATGGACGTGGTCGTGATGGCCAACACTGTTCACGGCTACATGTCGCAGTCCGACAAGGGCGAGATGGTGATCGGCGGCGGTACCGACGGGTTCAACAACTTCACCCAGCGCGGCAGCTTCCATCACATCGAGGAAACCGTCCGCGCATTGGTCGAGACCTTCCCGATGATCTCGCGCCTGAAAATGCTGCGCCAGTGGGGCGGGATTGTGGATATGACCGGCGACCGGTCTCCGATCCTGTCGAAGACACCGCTTCAGGGCTGTTTCATCAATGCAGGTTGGGGAACCGGTGGCTTCAAGGCCATTCCGGGCTCGGGCTGGGGTATGGCACAGCTTATGGCGACAGGTCATTCACCACTGACCGAGGCCTTCTCGATGGACCGCTTCAAAGAGGGCCGCTTCATCGACGAAAGCGTCGCCGCCGGGGTGGCTCACTAAGGGCGCTGCCCGAAGTGGCCACAACACAGAATTCTGGTCGGCCCGTGTGCCGACCAACCGAGAAAAGGATGACCATATGCTGATCCTGAATTGCCCCTATTGCGGCGTTGATGCCGAAGAAACTGAATTGGCCGCTGGCGGCGAAGCGCATCTGAAGCGCTATGGCCCCGGCTCGTCGGATGATGAATTCCACGACTACCTGTTTATGCGTGAGAACCCAAAAGGCGTTCATTTCGAACGTTGGCGCCACGCAAATGGCTGTGGCAAGTGGTTCCACGCGGCGCGCTGCACCAACACGCTTGAGGTGTTCGGCACATATCCGGCCCAGACCACCGAGCCACCGCAAGAAATCAAGGACGCCATCACCGCCAAGCGTCCCGGCTGGACGTGGAGAGAGTTTAAATGATCCGCCCAGCCATCCGTAATTCCGCCTGCGAAAGGTCCGCAACATGAGCACCCGTCTCGCAAATCAAGGCCGGCTGATTGACCGGTCGAAACAGGTTACCTTTACCTTCAATGGCACCTCGATGCAGGGCTATGAAGGCGATACTCTTGCCTCTGCCCTACTGGCCAATGACCAGATGATGATGGGCCGGTCGTTCAAATACCACCGTCCACGCGGCGTCGTCGCCAGTGGCGCAGAAGAGCCGAACGCTCTTGTCGGTCTGGGCGAAGGCAACCGGTTCGAACCGAACCAGCGCGCCACCACAACCGAGCTGTTCAACGGTCTGACATCCGTGTCGCAGAACCACTGGCCGAACCTAGAGTTCGACATCGGGTCGATCAACACCCATCTGTCGCGCTTCCTGCCGGCGGGCTTCTACTACAAGATGTTCATCCATCCGAAGCCATTCTGGAAACACGTCTACGAGCCGTTCATCCGTCAGTCCGCCGGTTTGGGAAAAGCACCCGACAAGGACAACCGTGACGCAGACACCTATGAGCATTTCTACCACTTCACCGATGTACTGGTGATCGGTGGCGGTGTTGCCGGTCTGCAGGCGGCCAAAACGGCAGCTCAATCCGGTGCCAAGGTCATGCTGATCGAGCAGACCGCGCATTGGGGCGGTCGTGCTCCGGTTGATGGCGGCACGATTGACGGTGAGCCTGTGGATAAGTTCGTGGAACAATTAGTTTCTGAACTCGAAACAATGGACAACGTCGTCCTGCGCAATCGCTGCATGGGGGCAGGGGTCTATGACCACGGTTACGTACTGGGTTACGAGCGCCTCACGGACCACACTCCGGGCGTGCAAGGGCCCCGTCACCGCCTGTGGCGCATCCGTGCCAAACAGGTTGTCACAGCAACCGGCGCGATTGAGCGTCCGCTGTCTTTCGCGGGCAACGATGTTCCGGGTGTCATGCTGGCCTCGGCTATGCGGGATTATGTGGTGAACTGGGGCGTGACCCCCGGCGACCGCGTGATCGTTGCGACCAACAATGACGACGCCTATCGCACTGCAATTGCCCTCAAGAAAGCTGGTGTGGATGTTCTACGCGTGGTCGATACCCGCGCAAGCGCCGGACCTCTGGCGGAAGAGGCACGCCAACTGGGCATCCGTGTCGATCCCGGCAAGGCCATCGCCAAGGTCAAAGGTGGCAAGCGCGTCAAGAAAGTTGCGCTGTGCAACCAGGAAGGCATCGGTGGTGCGCGGGAAGAGGTCGAATGCGATGCAGTCGCCATGTCGGGCGGCTGGTCTCCGGTTGTTCACATGTGGTCGCATTGCGGCGGCAAGCTAATCTGGGATGAAGCAAACGCCCACTTCCGTCCTGACCCTGAACGTCCTCCGCTGGGTGCAGACGGTGAAGGCTTCGTGATCGCCGCGGGTTCGTCCAATGGTCCGTTGGCTCTCGGCGACGTTCTGACCGACGCGGATGCCGCAGGTAAAGCAGCGGCGAAGGCGGCCGGTTACAAAGCAAAACGCACGAAGGCTCCTACGGGCGAAACGACGACCGAGGCTCCGATGGCGGCTGTTTGGCTGATGCCTGCGAATGCGGACATCCAGCTGCGCATGAAATCGTGGTTGGACTTCCAGAACGACGTGAAGGTCTCGGACGTTCAGCTGGCTGCACTCGAAGGTTATGAAAGCGTCGAACACACCAAGCGTTACACCACGCTGGGTATGGCGACCGATCAGGGTAAGTTGAGCAACATCAACGGCTTGGCGATCCTTGCTGATGCGCTGGATTCCGAGATTCCGAAGGTCGGCACCACGACGTTCCGTCCGCCCTACACGCCGATCTCTCTGGCGTCGATCGGCGGTGAAGCCCGTGGTGAGGTATTCCAGCCGATCCGTCAGACCCCGATGCACAACTGGCACGACCAGAACGGTGCAGACTGGGAGCCGGTCGGCCATTGGCGCCGGACCTATGCCTATGTCCGTCCCGGTGAATCCGTGCATGACGCGGTCAATCGCGAGGTGAAGAACACCCGCGAAAACCTCGGCCTGCTGGACGCCTCGACGCTGGGTAAGCTGATCGTCAAGGGCCCCGATGCGGGCAAGTTCCTGGACATGCTGTACACCAACATGATGTCCACGCTGAAGGTCGGCAAATGTCGCTATGGCCTGATGTGTTCCGAGAACGGATTCCTGATCGACGACGGTGTTGTTGCCCGCATCGACGAGGACACATGGCTGTGCCACACCACCACCGGCGGTGCCGAGCGTATCCATGGTCACATGGAAGAATGGTTGCAGACCGAATGGTGGGACTGGAAAGTCTACGTCGCCAACGTAACCGAGCAGTACGCTCAGGTCGCCGTAGTTGGCCCCAACGCCCGCAAGGTGCTGGAGAAGCTGAACGCGCAAGCCGGCGGCGGCATGGATGTCTCGAAAGAGGCGCTGCCCTTCATGGAATGGCGTGACGGCAAGATCGGCGCGTTCGACGCGCGGGCCTACCGCATCTCGTTCTCGGGTGAGCTGTCCTATGAGATCGCGGTCCCTGCAAGCCAGGGCCAGGCGTTCTGGGATGCTCTGTTCGACGCGGGCAAAGAGTTCGGCGTGATGCCTTACGGCACCGAATGTCTGCACATCCTGCGGGCCGAGAAGGGCTTTATCATGATCGGCGACGAGACCGACGGCACCGTGATCCCGCAGGATCTGGGGCTGCACTGGGCGCTGTCCAAGAAGAAAGAGGACTACCTCGGGAAACGCGCCCATTCGCGGACCCATATGGCAGACCCGGAGCGTTGGAAACTGGTCGGTCTGGAGACTGTGGATGGATCGGTTTTGCCAGACGGTGCCTATGCAGTGGGCGAGGGCGTCAATGCCAACGGTCAGCGCAACATGATCGGGCGTGTCACCTCGACCTATTACTCGGCCAATCTGGACAAAGGCATCGCCATGGGTCTGATCAAGCACGGTCCTGACCGCATGGGCGAGATTGTCGAGTTCCCGGGAACCGATGGCAAAACCTACAAAGCCAAGATCGTCGAGCCGATCTTCTACGACAAGGACGGGGAGAAGCAGAATGTCTGAACCCATCAGCGCACTGAACCACGCCAGCTATGACGGCATCGCCAAAGTGGCCGAGGTCGGCCTGCAGGGCATGATCACCCTGCGCGGTGATCTGTCCGATAAGGTGCTTGCCAAGGCGGTCAAGGATGCAACCGGGCAGAAAATGCCCGGTCAGCGTGAGGCTCTGGTCGATGGCGATACCGGCGTATGCTGGATGTCCACCGATGAGCTGCTGGTGCTTGTGCCCTATGCCGAGGTCGAGGCCAAACTGGCCGCGATGACCAACGCGCTTGGCGGAACGCATGCGTTGGCCGTCAACGTCTCGGACGCCCGTGCGGTGTTCACAGTCTCGGGCAGCAACGCGCGTGAAGTTCTGGGCAAGGTTGCTCCGGTCGATCTGTCGCCTGCTGCTTTCCAGCCCGGTCAAATCCGCCGGTCACGTCTGGCTCAGGTGGCTGGTGCCTTCTGGATGGACGACGCCGAGACCCTGCGCATTGTCTGCTTCCGTTCGGCAGCTGACTATGTGTTCAAACTGCTCAAGGTTGCGGCGCAGCCGGGCAGTGAGGTCGGGGTTTACTAAAGACCCGACGACTGATGTCAAAAAAGGCTCCGGTTTTTGGCCGGAGCCTTTTGCGTTCTGACTTTGCAATTACCAGCTAAGAGTGATCAGAGGCTCTAACAGCGACTGCTTCAATCATGCAAAAGGATCGTTTGATAGCGATTGAGCGCCGTGGGTTCCAATAGCGCCTGCGCCGTCACCTGCTGCCCGTTTTCGTCGAACACATGGTTATAGAACCTTAGGCTTTCTAGCAGGCTTTTCATACGGGAGCGTCGGTCTGCCTCTTCCAGAAGCGGCGCATGAAGGGACAGAAACAGGGCGGGACGTTTCTGTTTCAGCCAGTCCACAAGCGTGGGCAGAACAAAGAACTCGGCTCCTTCGATATCCATTTTCACCAGCGAGACCTGGCTTAAATCCTGGACAGCCTGGAACTGCTCCCATGCGATTGTCAAAGCATCCGTTCCATGCGCCGCGTCATGTAAAAGGGAACTGGTGGAATCGCCTGGCTCTCCTCGGGTTGAGGCCATGCGGGCCACTCCGAACTGATCCGACAGAGCGACCCCGAAGGCCGAGACATTGCGGATATCGTTCAGGTCCAGATTCCAGGCCAGATGACGAAACGCGGTCGGATCGGGTTCAAAACAATACACATGGCGGGCTTTGCGCGCACCGTAAAGGACAGTCGGCCCTATCCATGCGCCAATATCCAGATAGTCGTTTTCCGGGGACAGGAACTGATCGAGAACGGCGAAGGTCTCAGGCTCCCAATCTCCGGCCGAGGCTTTGCGCCAGAATTTTGAATGGTAGGGATCCAGTCGGAACGCCTGACCATTCATGTTCCCTGCATAGTATCCGCGGGCGCGGTAAAACATCTTGCGCGCCTGTGTCAGCATCGCGGACCTCCGGGTTTTATTGTCTCGCCCCTTGACCTGCGGCGGTTGCCAAAGCATTTAACCGTTGGGAACCGCAACTTTTATTTTACAGGGGGCCGACATGGCTTTTGAACTTCCTGATCTTCCTTATGCACATGACGCGCTGGCAGCCAAGGGCATGTCCGCCGAAACGCTGGAATATCACCACGACCTGCACCACAAAGCCTATGTCGACAACGGCAACAAGCTGATCGCCGGCACCGAGTGGGACGGCAAGTCGCTGGAAGAGATCATCGTAGGGACCTATGACGCAAACGCCGTCGCGCAGAACGGTATCTTCAACAACATCAGCCAGCTGTGGAACCACAACCAGTTCTGGGAGATGATGGGCCCCGGCGAAAGCGCGATGCCTGGTGAGCTTGAAAAAGCGCTGACCGAAAGCTTCGGCTCGGTTGACGAGTTCAAGTCGCAGTTCAGCGCGGCTGGCGCTGGTCAGTTCGGCTCGGGTTGGGCGTGGCTGGTCAAAAACGCAGACGGCTCGCTGGCCGTGACCAAAACCGAAAACGGCGTGAACCCGCTGTGCTTTGGTCAGACCGCTCTGCTGGGTTGCGACGTGTGGGAGCATTCCTACTACATCGACTTCCGCAACAAGCGTCCGGCTTACCTGTCGAACTTCCTCGACAACCTGGTGAACTGGGAAAACGTCGCATCGCGCATGTGATCTGAGAGTCCCGTTTGGGCACAAGGGCCTGCTGGCGGAGACGCTGGCAGGCCTTTTTCATTGGCATAGTTTTTATGTGGCGCGGTTGGTTAATCCGCGCAGCAAACCTTGCGGGACCGCCTCAACCGTGACAGTCCTGCTGTAACCAACTGGCAAACCGCCATTTTGACGATTGGACCTCAAGCTTGCGTGGAAACCACCTCTTCGATCACGCGATTCTTCTGGCGGGCGTTGCCTTGATGTGCGGGCCGGTCTGCCTGCTGCTTTGGCAGTTGCTCACAGCCCTTGATGTGCGCGAGTTATGGGCCTTGGTTCAGCGGGTCTGGCATGGTGGCCTCAGCAGCGCTGGCATTGGGGCAGGGGCGATGATGTGGAATTCGCTGGTACTGGCCCTTGGCGTTGCCATCTTGAAAAGCGTGATGTCGATGATGGCCGCCTATGCGCTGGTGTTCTTCCGACTGCCCTGCAGCGGGTTGATCTACAGCGTGATCCTGATCGCGATGTTCTTTCCGATCGAGACCCGGATCTTGCCGACCTTCGCCGTCGCCAGTGATCTTGGGCTGCTCAATTCCTACGCGGGGATGATCCTGCCGATTACGGCCAGCGGGCTGGGCGTGCTGGTGTTCCGCCAATACATGCGCCAGATCCCCAATGAGGTGATGGAGGCTGCCCAGATGGACGGCGCCGGACCGCTGCGTGTACTGTTTGATATCGTTGTCCCACTGTCTCTGCCGATGATCGCGGCTGTATTCGCGATCCTGTTTGTGCTGGGGTGGAACCAGTATGTCTGGCCGATCATGATCACCACCACCAGTCAGGACCATGACACCTTGGTGCGCGGCATGGCCTATTCAGGCTTTGGCGGCACGGCGGGTATGGTTCTGGCCCTTTTGGCGCTGCTGCCGCCGGCTGTTGTCGTGATTGGGCTGCAGCGATGGTTGATGCGTGGTCTGACCGCAGGCATCCACTAGGTCCGCAATCTGCTCAAACATGAAGCGCAGGTGAAAACTTGCCGATAGGTCAAGTTTCGGTATGAGACGGGATTGTACCGGGTCTGCCAGCGCTTAAGTAAATAGAGCGGAGGGAGAGAACCGCACTCATTGGAAGCACAGGCAAACAACGCGCCGGAACGCTATGGCCGCGACACAAAGAACTTGTGCCCAATACATGAGGGATAGCCATGGAAACCACTACGGGAGAGCATAATGGCTGCACTTGAACAGGGAACCTGGGTTGTTATCGCGGATGGGGAAAAGGCGCTGTTCGTCGAGAACATCACCGATGCCGAAGACCCCAATCTGGTTGTCGTTTCGGTTGAGGGGCAAGAGGCCCAAGACCGCCCCACTGACAGGGCCGGTCGACGGTCTGATCCGGGACCGAACCAGAAATCAGCAGTTGAGGAACCAGACTGGAAATCCCATGCGAAATCGCTGTTCGTGCAGGACCTTGCCAATCTTCTGAACCGCAAAGGGCTGAAAGGCAAATTCCAAAGGCTTGTTTTGGTAGCCAGCCCGCATGTTCTGGGCCTGCTTCGGCGCAGGCTGCATAGTGAGGTGCTGGCCAAAGTCGTGGCCGAGGTAGACAAAACCCTGACCAACCATCCGCTTCACAAGGTCGAACAGGTGCTGAAACAGCGCCTTCGCCCTGCGCCACGTCTGGCGTGAATGAAAACGGGCGGCTTCGGCCGCCCACATATTTGCCTACCGCAAAGCGGCGATGGCCGCGTCGGCATCCTCGACCCAAGTCACGAAACTTGAAAGAGATTGATCGGCAAAGCCCTGTTCGATCACCTGTTCCAGAAGGGCGCGGAGCTTATCCCAGTAGCCCCCCACATTTACCACCACAATCGGCTTTTCATGCAAGCCCAACTGCCGCCATGTCAGGGCCTCGAACAACTCATCCAGTGATCCCGGCCCTCCGGGCAGCACCACGACGGCATCCGCATTCATGATCATGACTTTCTTGCGCTCGTGCATCGTCTCAGTGATCACGTAATGCGTCAGGTCGCTTTTGCCGACCTCGCGCTGGACCAGATGCACTGGGATAACACCGAAGGTCTCGCCTCCGGCAGATTGCGTGGCGCGCGCAACTTCCCCCATCAGACCCACATCTCCGGCCCCGTAAACCAGCCGCCAGCCCTCCTTCGCCAGCGCGGCTCCCAACTGTTTGGCGGCGTCAGAATAGGCGGGATTGGTTCCATTGCGTGACCCGCAATACACACAGACGGATTTCTGGGACATGACAGGTGCGCTCCGGGCTTGTTTCAGACGTTTTGACCCCTGATAGCGAGATTGATAGGTTGGCTCAACTGTCCGCCGGAACACGAGTCACTCACATTAGTTTCGCGGCGGAATGAAAGGGAAAGAATGAACGGCACATCGGGAAGCGGAAGCTCGGGCAGCTTCATCTGGGGGCTGCTTGTCGGCCTTGTGGCAATTCTTGCGGCCGGTGGTCTGTATTTGTCCGGCGTGTTTTCAAGCGGCTCGGAACCTGTGCAGGAACAGGTTGAGGTTGCAGAGGAAACTCCTGTGCCTGAGGTTGCGCCCGAAGAAGAGGCCTCGCAGGACCCCGCACCCGCGCCAAAGGAGGCTGTCACCGAGGCCGAGGCTGAAGAACCCGCCGCAGAAGACCCCGAAGCCCGGCCCGAAGAGGTCGCGGTTGAAGCCGCTCCCACGGCTCCTCCGGCTTTGGATCAGATTTTCGTTTCGCCGGACGGCAGCGCGTTGCTGTCGGGTGAGGCAGAGCCGGGCAGCGACATTGACGTGGTGCTGAACGGTGAGGTTGTGCATCAGTTTTCCGTCGATGAGACGGGCCAGTTCGCCGAATTTGTTGCGGTCCCGTTCAGTGATGATCCACGCGGCCTCGTTCTGCAATCAACGGATGGGGATGAAACCGTTCGATCCGACGACTATCTGATTGCAGCCCTGCCAGAACCCGCCCCCGAGGAGCCAGCGCCAACGGTTGAGGAAACGTCCTCGGAACCGGAAGTTGCTGAAGATCCCGAGCCTGAGGCGGAAGATACGACTGTGGCAAATGTTGAGCCCGAGCAGTCGACGGAAACCGCAGACGCGGGTACCGAAGCCGCGGACGCCGGTACGGAAACTGCAGACGCGGGTACGGAAGCCGAGGACGCCGGCACGGAAACTCCAGACGCGGGTACGGAAGCCGAGAACACCAGTACAGAAATTGCAGATACCGGTTCCGAAACCCAGAACACTGGTGCGGATACAGAAGAGGCCGTTACTGAGGCTGAATCGACCTCGGAAGAAGCAACTGAAACCCCTGCTGAAAGCCAACAGGTTGCCATCCTGCGTTCAGGCGAGGATGGGGTAGAGTTGGTGCAATCCCCGTCCGAAGAGAACTCCGCGCCCCAGCAGGTTGAGCTGGACACAATCGGCTATTCAGACACCGGCGAAGTGCAACTGACTGGCCGTCTTAAAGAAGGGTCGGCTGTACGGATATACCTCAACAACCGTCTGGTGGCGGATGTGACCCCGCAACAGAATGGAAACTGGCGAGGTGACCTCGAGGGGATCGACCCCGGCGTTTACACCCTGCGAGTGGACGAGGTGCATTCCGACGGCACAGTCCTCAGCCGGGTTGAAACCCCTTTCAAACGTGAGCCCGTCGAGGTGTTGCAGGCGGCAGAGGCGCAGACCTCGGAACAACCGCAGGAAACCCCTGCACCGATACGGTCGGTCACGGTTCAGGCGGGCGACACCCTGTGGGCCATCTCGCGTGAGCGTTTCGGAGACGGCGTGTTGTATGTCCGCCTGTTCGACGCTAACCGCGAACTGATCCGCGACCCGGACCTGATTTTCCCGGGGCAGGTGTTCACCATTCCTGAATAAGCTCAGGCTCTGGCTTTTCTCGGGCCGGGGTCCATATTGCACTTCACACTAGGCAGGTAATGCGACGTATGCCCCCCATGACATCGGACGAATTGGCCGGAATTGACGAACGCCGTTCTGGCTGGCGGACGATCCGCAAGGTTGCGCCTTATATGTGGCCTGATGATGAGCCATGGGTGAAGCGTCGCGTTGTGATTGCCATGGCGATGCTGGTGTTGGCCAAGCTGATCGCCGTCTATACGCCGATCCTATACAAGGGCGCAGTGGACGGTCTGGCGGGCGAGGGCGTGCCCCCGCTGGCCCTTGGCGCTGTTGGGTTGACTGTGGCCTATGGTGTCGCCCGGATGATGACCGTGGGCTTTCAACAATTGCGCGATGCAGCCTTTGCCCCCGTTGGCCAACGGGCCTTACGTGCGCTCGCGTTAGAGACTTTTCAGCATATCCACCAACTGTCCATGCGCTATCACGTTGGACGCCGGACCGGTGGCCTAAGCCGGATCATTGAGCGTGGGGTCAAGGGCGTCGAGTTCCTTCTTCGGTTCCTGCTGTTTTCCATCGGGCCGCTGGTTCTGGAGCTGCTGCTTGTCGCGATCATTCTGATGTGGTTGTTCGATGTCTGGTATCTGGTCGTCGTGGCCGTCACCATTGCGCTCTATATCTGGTTCACCTTTGCCGTCACCGAATGGCGCGTGAAGCTTCGGCGCGAGATGAACGATCAGGATACCGAGGCGAACCAACGCGCCATCGACAGCCTGCTGAATTTCGAAACCGTCAAGTATTTCAACGCCGAACAGCGTGAAGCGAACCGCTATGACGTGTCGATGAAAGCCTATGCAGGGGCGGCCTTGAAAACCGCTTATTCGCTGGCCTTCCTGAATTTCGGGCAGTCCTTCCTGATCACCTGCGGCCTAATCGGGGTGATGGTCCTGGCGGCAATCGGGGTCCAGAACGGCACGCTCACCGTTGGTGATTTCGTCATGGTGAATGCCTACATGATTCAGATCACCGTGCCGCTGAACTTCCTGGGCACCGTGTATCGCGAGATCCGGCAGGCGCTGGTCGATATGGGTCAGATGTTCGACCTGCTGGAGCAGCCCGCCGAAGTGAAAGACAAGCCGGACGCCCCGGACCTGAAGGTCAATGGAGGCGAGGTGACCCTCCAGGATGTGCGCTTCGGCTATGACCCGGAGCGCGAGATCCTCAAAGGGGTGTCGCTGTCGGTGCCTGCTGGACAGACCGTTGCGATTGTGGGCGCGACGGGGTCCGGGAAATCCACCATCGGGCGCTTGTTGTTCCGGTTCTACGACGTGACTGGCGGGGCGTTGAAAATTGATGGTCAGGACGTACGGGATGTGCGTCAGACCAGTCTGCATGCGGCCATTGGCGTTGTGCCGCAGGACACGGTGCTGTTCAACGACACCATCCGCTACAACATTGCCTATGGCCGTGACGGCGCAACGCAGGACGATGTGGAAGAGGCCGCGCGCGCAGCACAAATCCATGATTTCATCGCGTCTCTGCCCGAAGGGTATGACACCAAGGTGGGTGAGCGTGGGCTCAAGCTGTCAGGCGGAGAAAAGCAGCGTGTCGGCATCGCTCGGACGCTGCTCAAGAACCCGCCTATTCTGTTGCTGGATGAAGCTACCTCGGCCCTCGACACCGATACTGAGCAGGAGATCAAGGATGCTCTGGCCCGTGCAGGAGAAGGGCGGACCGTGATCACCATCGCGCACCGTCTGAGCACGATTGCCGAGGCCGACCAGATTGTGGTTCTGGAAAGCGGTGAGATCATCGAGCAGGGCACCCATGATGCGCTATTGGCGCGCGAAGGTCGCTACGCCCAATTGTGGAGCCGCCAGCAGGCCGACACACAGGCTGCCTGAGAATTTCTGTTTGACGCGACTCGTCCACTGGTTGAAACCCCAAGTAGCGCATTATCGCGTCAGGTTTGGTTTTGCCATCGAACAGGAAAGAGCAAAGAATGAAGAAAATCGTCGCATCCTTGACACTCGGTTTGACGCTCGCAGCATCTGCCGCGTCAGCCGAAGATCTGGAGTTTATGCTGGTCAATGAAACCAGTGCGGATCTGGTCGAATTCAATGTCTCCCCGGCCTCATCCGGCAGCTGGGAGGGTAACCTTCTGCAGGGAGGATACCTCGCGCCAGACTATGAGATCGATGTGTTGATCGCGGATGGGCTTGTGACCTGCGTCTATGATATTCGCGGCGTGTTTGATGACGGCAGCGCGGTTGAGGACTACGACCTGGACCTGTGCGATCTGGGCGAATACGCATTCTCGGAATAGAAAACGTTTGAAGAAACAAAAATGGCGGGCCATCGGCTCGCCATTTTTTGTTGGTTATTCGGCTGCTTTTAGCGGTGACCCAGGCGGGATGGTCGGGTGGTCCTTTTCCGTCCCTGTAGCCTGCTCGGGCCGAGGCGCAGGCTGCTCGTCCCAGACGATCTCGGTTGCTTGCGCGGCTCGTGCGCTTTGTCCGATGGCCATGTCTTGCGCAATCTGGCTTGATCGGCCTGCTGTGACCCGCGCCAGAAGTTTGCCCAGCCAGATGGCATAGGTTGTCACCCAGACCCGCAGGGCCAGCATCGATGGCGTCACGATCAGGGTCAGTACGGTGGCGATGCCGAGGCCAAAGACAACGGCGGTGGCCAGCTGTTTCCACCACAGTGCTGTGGGGCTGTCGATCGTGTAGCCGCCATTGATGAAGTCCAGCGACAGGCCAAACATCATTGGCGTCAGACCGGCCATTGTGGTCAGCGTTGTCAGCAAAACGGGGCGAATCCGAGCCTCAGCCGTACGCACAATCGCGTCGATCCGCGGCATGTAGCGGCTGTATTCCTGATAGGTGTCGATCAGAACGATGTTGTTGTTCACAACAATCCCAGCCAGAGCGACGATCCCTGTACCGGTCATGATGATCGAGAAGGGTTGCTCCATCACCAGCATCCCGATCAGAACGCCGGTTGTGGACAGTACAACCGCCAGCAAAACCAGAACAGAGTTGTAGAAGCTGTTGAACTGCGCCAGCAGGATCACGAACATCAGCCCGAGGGCCGCCAGAAACGCGCTGGACAGGAAGGCCTGGCTTTCGGCCTGTTCTTCCTGATCACCGGTCCATTCCCATGTGATCGAAGGGTCGAACGGGTTGGTGTTCAGCCATTCAGTCAGGACGGCGATACGTTCGTTGGGATTGATCGGCGCGATGCTGGCTTCACCATTTTCAACGGCGGTGCGCAGCTCCTCGGTTGTCTCAGCCCCGGTCAATTGCACCAGATCGTATTGCTTGCCATTGGGCGCAGTGATCGCGGTTGAGGAGGGTTCAGCCCCATCCGCAACCGCGCGCAGAACGGCCAAACGTTTTTCACCATCGTCTGGTCCAGCGACCACTGCTTTGCTCAGGCCAGCTTCGACATCGGCTTTGACGTCATAGTAGCGTTCCTGATCAACACGGTTGATTTCGGCCAGTTTGGCGACCGGCTGACGGGTGACGAAGTTGGAAAGAGGCACAAGGCCGTCCGCCGTGCGCACCTTCAGCGTGTCCAGCGTTGAAAGAACACGGTCCTCTTCGGGCAGTCGGACACGGATCTCGATCTCTTCATCCGTGGTGTCGGGGCGCATTTCGCCCAGAAGGATACCGCGTGTGACCAGCTGTACCATGGCCCCGACGGTGGCCACATCGGCGCCAAATCGGCCTGCTTTGGCGACGTCAACGTCGATCTGCCAGTCGATGCCAGGCAGGGGCAGGGTGTCTTCTATCTTGATCAGGCCGGGGGTCGTGTCGAAAACCTCTCGGGCGGCGACAGTAGCGGCGGTCAGAGGCTCCCACCCGTCGCCCTTGATCCGCAGATGCACGGGCTTGGCTGAGGCGGGGCCTTGTTCCAGCGCCAGAATCTCGACCTCGAAACCGGGCAGCTCGGCCAATTGGGTGTTCAGTTCTTCCAGAACATAGTCGCCATCATATTCGGGGGCGATGAAATGCCGGTCGAATAGCCCGCCCAGAATGGGTTCAGAGACGTTGGGGCGATCTTCCCATGGGATGATTTCGAACTGGACGCGTCCAACCGTGTCTGCCGGGTCTTGCGCGCCGCCATTGTTCTGGGTCAGCCCGCCTTCGCCCGCAAACGAGAAGACGTTGATCACGGCCGGGTGCGCGGCAATCACCTGTTCGGCGGCCAGCACCATCGCGTCTTTTTCCATCAACGAAAGGTTGCCGCGCGCGCGGACATAGGCGGTGGCCTGTTCCGGCTCGCTTTCGACGAAGAACTCAACCCCCCGGTTGTTTTCGCCGAACACCGAGATCACTGTCATCACAGCCATGATAACGGCGGCGATCGAGACAATCGGCATCACCGGATTGCCCACGAGGAACTTGATGACATAGCCGAAGGGCGTGTGTTCCTTGGCCGTGTGAACCTTGGTAGCGGGTTTGCGCTCGATCCGGGCCGCACCCAATGTGACCGATCCGGCGAAAGCTCCGAGGATCATCAGTACAGCCCCGAGGATCGAACCACCACCCTCGAACAAATACGAGGGGTTCAGCACCTGCATGGCGCCCAGGAAGACCAGATAGAAGGACGGGGGTACCAGAACGGCGCGTAGCCACCATGGCGTTCGGCCGCGCAACCAGTCAGAGGCGCGGTCGAAGATGCGGCTCAAACGACCCGAAACACCGCCCATAACCGGCAGGTAGATCAGCGCCACGATCAGCGAGGCCGAGAGAACAAAAATCAGCGTGACCGGAAGCATGCCCATGAACTCACCCGGAATACCGGGCCAGAACAGCATCGGCAGGAAGGCACAGAGGGTCGTGGCCGTGGAAGAGACGATGGGCCAGAACATGCGCTGCGCCGCCTCGACATAGGCATGCATCGGGCCGACCCCCTCTTTGATGCGTTTGTCGGCGTATTCGACCACAACGATCGCGCCATCCACCAGCATACCAACGGCCAAGATCAGACCGAACATCACGATGTTCGAAATACTAACCCCCATGACCGCAAGAAAGGCAAAGCACAGCAGGAACGAGGTCGGAATCGCAAAGCCCACCAACAGTGCTGCCCGCGACCCCAGCGAGGCCAGGACCACGATCATCACCAGCGCAATCGCGGTAAGAACCGAGCCCTCCAACTGGCTGACCATGGACCCTACGATCCGGCTTTGGTCGTTCGAGGTGCCCACGTCCACCGCCGCCTGCAATTCAGCGGGCCATTTGGTTTGCGCTTCGGCGATTGTCGCTTTGACCTGCTCGACCGTGTCGATCAGGTTGAAGCCCTTGCGTTTGACCACCTGAAGCGCGACGGTCGGCACATTGTCGAACCGGGCCGTGCCCTCGCGGTCCTCAAACGTGTAGTTGATTTCGGCCAGCTCACCCAGAGTGACGACCCGGTCGCCGTTGACCTTGATTGGCAGGCCGTAAACGTCCTGCGCGGTTTTGAAGGACGATGGGATTTTGACCGAAAAGGCACCTTGCGCACTGTCCACTTCGCCGGCTGCAATCAACTGGTTGTTGTTTTGCACAACCGTGATCAGCTCATTCGCGGTGACGTTGTAGGCCTCAAGGCGCAGAGGGTCGATGATGACCTCAAGCAGTTCATCCCGGTTGCCTGCGATACCGGCTTCAAGCACGGAATCAAGTGCCTCAATGTCGTCCTGCAGATCCTTGGCGATGCGCGCCATGGTCCGTTCGGGCACCGCGCCGGTCAGGTTGACGATGACGATGGGGAATTCGGAGAAGTTCAGCTCACTCAGCGAGTATTGCTCGGCCCCGTCCGGGAACTCGGCCTGCGCGCTGTTCATCGCGTCGCGGACATCGGCGGTGATCGCGGTCTTGTCCCAGCCGAATTCGAACTCAAGAAACAGGCCTGCATAGCCTTCGGCGGCAGTGGCGGTCATCTCTTTCAGACCATCCAAATCTGCCAGCTCGGTCTCCATCGGTTTGACTAGCAGGTTCTCGGAATCCTCGGCCGAGATTCCAGGGAAGACGACCGATACGAACAGGGCAGGGACCTCGATATCTGGCTCGCCCTCTTTCGGCAGGTTTACATAGGCGAACCCACCGATGACCAGCGAGATCAGGATAAAAGCCAGAACCATGCGGGCCCGGTCGGCGGCCCAGCTGACGATACCCGTCATTGCGTGACCTCCTGATAGGTCGGGTTCACGGTGACGCCTTTGACGACGAACTCCTGCCCGACCACAATGATGTCCGTGGTTTCGGGCAGACCGTCGATCCAGACGCCTTCAGCCGTGTCACGCAATACGCGGACCGGCATGAAATCGACCACATCGCCCGCGCCGACGGTGCGTACGCCCAATTGCCCTTCATTGCTGAGGGTCAGTGCTGATTGCGGCAGCAGATGCGCCTTGGCCCCTTCGGCCGAGATACGGATTGTCGCTGTCTGGCCATCGCGAATAGTCAGGTCTTCGTTCGGCACGGTGATCTCGACCTCAAAGGTGCGGGTCGTCTCATCTGCCGAACGGCTGAGGAAGGTCACGCGGCCTTCGACCTGACGACCGGTGACCAGTTGGGCCGAGGCCAGCGCCCCGACCTGAACGCGGTTAACTTCGGTCTCGGGCACGAATCCAACAAGCTTGATCGGGTCCAGCTGGATGATCGTGGCGCAGAGCGTCCCCGGCTGCATTAAGCTGCCCAATTCAGCGGTGTCGCTTTCCAGCAGGCCTTGAAAAGGAGCTTCGATCGTCAGCCGATCCATTTCACGTTGGGCGGCTTCAACCTCGGCAGCGGCGGATTCGATGCCGGCGCGGGTGGCTTCCAGCCCGGCTTCAGCCGATTTGATACCTGCCTCGGCGCTGCTCATCGCGGCCTCGGAGGAGACGCGGCGGGTTTCCGAGCCAAAGCCCGTCTCTGACAGTTTGCGGGCCGCTTTCAGGTTGATATCAGCCTCGGCCACAAGGGCATGTGCTTCTTCCAGACGCGCCTCGGCCTCGGGGATGCGGCTTTCGGCCTCAAGCTTGCCTGCCTTCGCTTCGGCCAGGCTGGCGGGGCGGGTGCCGGGATCAAGCTCACACAGCAGATCGCCCGCCTCAACAAAAGCACCGCGGCGCATAGGTTCTGAGATCACGGTCGAGGTCGTCTCGGCCAGCACTTCGACCTGACGGTTGGCTTTTGTTTGGCCGCGCAGCAGGACGGCGCTGTCAATCTCGCGCGCGACCGAGCGCAGGGCGACCACGCGCACAGCATTTTCATTGGCTAGCGAAACCACCGCCTCTTCGGTCTCTGATGGGGTGCTTTCCTCTACGTCACCTCTGCCTGCAAAGGCGAACAGCGCGTCACGCTCAAAAACAAGGAAATACAGCGCGACAATCACCAAGGCGGCATTGATGAATGAAATCAGACGCATAAAGCTGGTCTCCTTAAAAAATTCGCCGGCTTAGACCGGGGTAGTATAGTGAAAGATGGGCGTCGGCTTGTGTATTTTCTACGCTAAACTGATTAGTTCGGTTTATTTTTTTTCGCAAGGGCGCATGCAGTCAGCGGAATTGTGCAAAATCCGACCCTTGGCTTGGCCGTGGTGCCGGGGTATGACATGGCCCACCAAGACAGGATACACAGCCCGGGGGCAGGTATGAGCGATACCGACAGTTTCATTGATGAGGTCACAGAAGAGGTGCGCCGCGACCGGCTGTATCTGCTTTTGCGGCGTTGGGGCTGGGTCGGTGTTGTTGCCGTCGTGCTGATCGTCGGTGGGGCCGCCTTCAACGAATACCGCAAGGCGCGGGACACGTCGCAGGCTCAGAAGCTGGGCGATGACATTCTGGCCGCGCTGGCGGAAAACGATACGGCTGCACGCGTCGCTGGCCTTGAGCAGGTGGACGTACTGACGCCGGGTGGTGAGGCTGTGCGCAACATGCTTCTGTCGGCTTCACAGCTCGATGCTGATTCCCGGCAGGATGCAGTCGACAGTCTGAATGCTGTGGCCGTTCAGGGCGATCTGCCCGAGATTTATCGTGCCATTGCAAGCTTCAAGGCACTGCTGCTTCAATCCGACACAATGCCCGCTGCAGATCGGCGACAACAGTTCGAGGCTTTGGCCGCACCCGGCGCCCCGCTGCGCCTTCTGGCTCAAGAGCAACTGGCCCTGATAGACATCGCCGAGGGTGATACGGATGCCGCGTTGGAACGGTTGCAAGCGCTGCGTCAGGACGCAGAGGTCAGCGTGGATCTGCAACAACGCGCGGCGCAATTGATTGTTGCACTGGGCGCTGAGCCCGAGCCATTGGTCGCTCAGCAGGGCTGATCGGGCGGAACACAGGTTAATGACAGGCGAGTTCGGATTAAAATGGTAACAAGACTTTTCTCTCGCGTGGGACTGCCGATTGTGGCGCTCGCCCTGACCGCTCTGGCCGCTTGTGAAGAACCCGAACAGATTTTGCCGGGCGTGCGCGAGGATATCCGACCTGCCTCAGACCTTGAAACGGTTGCCAAAAGCGGTTCGCAACCCATTAGCCTGCCATCGCAGAGCGCAAATGCAAGCTGGCCTCAAAGCCCCGGCACGCCGGCCTTCCGGACGTCCAATGCTTCGCTCCGTGCGACACCTCAACGTATTTGGTCGGCCTCTATCGGGGATGGCGATTCCCGTAAGCAACGGATTACGGCCGACCCAGTTGTTGCGGGGGGGCTGGTCTATACGCTTGACGCAGGGGCGACGGTTTCGGCGGTGACACCGCAGGGACAGGTCGCCTGGAGCACCAATCTGATTCCAGCAACCGACGGAGACGCGGATGCCACGGGCGGTGGAATGGCCTATTCGGGGGGCATTCTCTATGTCTCCTCGGGTTTTGGCCGTCTGACGGCGTTGGATGCAAAGACCGGAGCAATCCGGTGGCAGAAACGCCTGAACGCAACCGGCAGCGGCGCGCCTTTGGTGAGTAACGGACTGCTGTATCTCGTCGCTGGGGATGAAACCGGTTGGACCGTCGACACCAAGGATGGTCGCATTCAATGGCAGATCGAAGGCACCCCTAGCGTTGGCAACGTTCTGGGCGCACCTGCGCCGGTTGTGACCTCCGACCTAGCTGTCTTTGCCTTTGGTTCGGGTGATATCGCCGCAACATTCAAACGGGGCGGGATCAGCCGTTGGAATGCCTCGGTGGCGGGGGGCCGCCGTGGACGCGCGACTGCGCGGATCGTCGACGTGACAGGTAGCCCAATGGTAGTGGGCGACACCATCTTCATCGGTAACCACTCTGGCCGTACCGTTGCGTTTGACGCGGGAACAGGTGAGCGTCGCTGGACTGCAGATGAAGGCGCGGTCGATACTGTCTGGCCCGCAGGCAACAGTATTTTCCTGATCAGCGATCGCAGCCAGCTGGTCCGCTTAAACAGCGCCGATGGTTCGGTGATCTGGGCGCAGGACCTACCGGGCTTTGTCAAAGACAAACCAAACCGTCGCGGTCCGATCGTGGCCCATTATGGCCCGATCTTGGCCGGAGGGCGCATTGTGATCGCCTCGAATGACGGGTTCCTGCGGTTCTTCAACCCGGTGAACGGGGCGCTTGTGCATCAGGTCGAAGTTCCCGGAGGCGCGACCACCGCGCCTGTCGTCGCCGGACAAACACTGTATGTCGTGTCGACCAAAGGTGATCTACACGCTTTCCGTTGACCAAAAGATGCGCTAAAGGGCGCGTCTGAGTCTTGAAAGTTGAGTATCATGTCGCTGACCCTCGCCATCGTGGGCCGCCCGAACGTGGGCAAATCCACATTGTTCAACCGCCTTGTGGGCAAACGTCTGGCCTTGGTCGACGACCAGCCCGGCGTGACGCGCGACCTGCGCGAGGGTGAAGGACGGCTGGGCGATCTTCGGTTCACTGTGATCGACACGGCGGGTCTTGAGGACGCGACCGATGATAGCCTTCAGGGCCGCATGCGTCGCCTGACCGAGCGCGCTGTGGATATGGCCGATGTCTGCCTGTTCATGATAGACGCGCGCACCGGTCTGACACCGACCGACGAGATGTTCGCCGAGATCCTGCGCAAACGCTCCAAACACGTGATTTTGGCCGCCAACAAAGCCGAAGGGTCGGCTGCTGATGCCGGTGTTCTTGAAGCCTATAACCTTGGCCTTGGCGAACCCGTCCGCCTGTCCGGCGAGCATGGCGAGGGTATGACCGACCTTTACGCCCAGCTGATGCCTCTGGCAGATGCGGCCGAGGAAGAGGCCGAAGACGACGCCCCCGTGGTCGATATCGAGCTGGACGAGGATGGAGAGGGTGAAACCCCTCTGATCACCGCAGCCAAACCATTGCAGGTCGCCGTTGTGGGCCGACCAAACGCGGGTAAATCCACCCTGATCAACAAGATCATGGGCGAGGACCGCCTTCTGACCGGTCCCGAAGCCGGGATCACCCGTGACGCGATCAGTCTTCGGGTCGATTGGGCCGATCCGGATGGTGAAAGCACTCCGATGCGGATTTTCGACACTGCGGGCATGCGCAAAAAGGCCAAGGTTCAAGAAAAGCTCGAAAAGCTCTCGGTCTCGGACGGTCTGCGTGCGGTGAAATTCGCCGAAGTGGTTGTCGTCCTACTGGATGCGGCCATTCCGTTCGAGCAACAAGACCTGCGCATCGCCGATCTGGCCGAGCGGGAAGGCCGTGCGGTCGTTGTCGCCGTCAACAAATGGGACGTTGAGGAAAACAAGCAGGAGAAGCTGCGCGAACTCAAAGAGTCCTTCGACCGGCTGCTGCCGCAACTGCGGGGCGCGCCGCTGATCACCGTGTCGGCCAAAACGGGTAGGGGGCTGGAGCGTTTGCGCGCCGCCATTCT
Source organism: Ruegeria sp. AG1 (assembly GCF_056541705.1). Taxonomy (NCBI): domain Bacteria; kingdom Pseudomonadati; phylum Pseudomonadota; class Alphaproteobacteria; order Rhodobacterales; family Roseobacteraceae; genus Ruegeria; species Ruegeria sp. AG1. The sequence goes on from NZ_JBQFYU010000007.1 coordinate 191,533, forward strand.
GCGTGCGCATAACATCTGGAACCGCCGAGTGCCCACCGCCGCGCTGAACCGCTGGCTAACCGCCATGCTTGAGCAGCACCCGCCGCCAGCCCCGCAAGGCCGCCGCATCAAGCTGCGCTATATGACCCAGGCAAAAACACGGCCGCCGGGCTTTGTCGTGATGTGCTCGCATCCCGACAAGATGCCGGCCAGCTATACCCGCTACCTGGTCAACGGTCTGCGTGAGGATTTTGACATGCCCGGTACGCCGATCCGTCTTACGCTGCGCGGGCAAGGTGACAAGAACCCTTATAAAGGGCGGCGCAAGAAAAACGCCGGTGCCTTAGCCAAACACCTCAAGGGACGCGCGTAACTGCGCCAATTTCCAGCATTTTCAGCGCAAGGGCGTGACAGCGCCCTTTCTGCACGCTAGCATTCAGGAGCGTGCATTTGTTTCCTGTGCGCGGCTCGTCTTGCGGCGGGTCTGAATTCCTTTTGCTTCTCATTTAACCGGGCCATCGTGGGAGAGGGCTTGATGAATCTCAGAGACTACACGCGGCAATACGCGGTTCAGGACAACAGGCTTGCAGCCCTGAGCTATTTCGGAACCTTCGCCGTCTATTTTGCCTCGCTGGCCTTGGCAATTGTGAACGTCGACCATTGGTATGTCATGGTCCCAGCCGGGATTGTTTTCGCGTTTTCCGCAGTGCGACTTTACGTGCTGCAACATGACTGTGGCCATCATTCCCTGTTCGAAACGCGCCAGCAGAATGAATGGGCCGGGCACGGCCTGTCGCCTTTCACCTTTGCCCCTTTTGAGGTGATGAAGCAGAACCACAATCTGCATCATGCGGGGATCGGCAACCTTGAGCATCGGGAGACCGGTGAAATCCACACCATGACCCTCCGGGAATGGAACGAGGCGAACTGGCTCAAACGTCTCGTCTATCGCCTGTACCGCAACCCATTTATTCTCGTGCCAGTGGGCGCTCTGTTCACCTATTTCATTCGCTACCGTTGGCCCAAAAACACGGTGCGGTTTGGTGTTAAGGGCGTTGTTCTTCACAACCTCTCGATCGTCGTTTTTCTCGGGCTGCTTTACCTGATCGCCGGGACGACCGGTATTTTGGTCTGGCTTGTGTTTTCCTTGCTGGGTGGGATGCTGGGCGTATTCCTCGTCTATCTACAGCACAATTTCGAGGACACATATTGGGATCGTCGACCGGATCTGGATCCGCAGATCGCGGCGCTTCAAGGCTCGTCAGCGCTGGATTTCGGTTGGTGGTTCGACAACGCGGTGGCCTGTATCACCTTGCACGATATTCACCATTTCAACGCCCGTATCCCGTCCTATCGGTTGCGTGAGTGTCACTATAACCTGCCGCCCGAATATACCCCGCGTCGGATCAAGTTTCCCGAAGCGGTGGCCGCTTTGAACCTGAAACTATGGGACGAAGATGCCAAGCGGCTGGTGCCTTTTCCGAAAAAAGGGCAGACTGCTGACTTGGCCCATGGATCGTCATAGGCGCAGCTCTGCTTGAAGAGCGTATATCCTGTGTATATACAGGTGACCAGGGAGACAGAGAAAGGACCCAGAATGACCGCATTGACCGAGATAAAAGGCGTTGGCGATACGCTCGCCAAAGGTTTGGCCGATAACGGTTTCAAGACCGCCGAAGCCGTTGCGAAAGCGAAACCGGAAGATCTGGTCAAGGTCCCCCGTGTCGGTGTGGCGCGCGCATCCGTCCTGATTGCCGCCGCAAAAGAGGCGACCGCTGCGAAACCGGCGACTGCAAAACCAGCCCCGCGTCGCGCAGCCGCCCGGAAACCTGCCGCCCGCAAGCCCGCTCCGCGTAAACCGGCGGCCCGACGCCCCGCTGCGCGCAAGACAGTTGTCGCCGCTGCTGCCGAGAAGCGCGCCGCCGAAGCCGCGCGCAAAGCGGCCGAGGAAAAAGCCGCTGCAGAAGCCGCAGAGGCGAAGGCCAAGAAGAAAGCCAAGGCAAAAGCCAAGGCTGAAAAAGCTGCGAAAAAGCGGGCGGAGATGGAGGCTGCGTTCTCAAAGGCCAAGGACAAGGTGAAGGCCAAGTCCAAGAAGGGGAAGAAATCCAAGAAGGACGACAAGTCCAAAAAGGCCGACAAGAAGAAAGATGCGGGCAAAAAGGACGCCAAGAAGTCGGACAAAAAATCTGACAAGAAGAAGGATAAGAAAAAGGCAAACAAGTAACCCTTCCTCGCCCTTTCAAGTGTTTCGAACCGGCACCGCGCAACGCGGAGGCCGGTTTTCTTATGCCAGCGTTCCGTCCAGTTGCAGCGCCAGCTTGCCGCCCAGATAGGGGGCAAGGACATCGGGCAGGGTGACCGTGCCGTCTGCGTTCTGACCGTTTTCCAGCACGGCGATCAAGCAGCGACCCACCGCAAGGCCAGAGCCGTTCAGCGTGTGGACATATTCCGGTTTGCCGCCCCCTTCGGGCCGGAAACGCGCATTCATGCGGCGAGCCTGAAAATCACCACAGGTTGAGACCGAGCTGATCTCGCGATAGGTGTCCTGACCGGGCAGCCATGCCTCGATATCAAAAGTACGGCGGGCGCCAAAGCCCATATCTCCCGTACACAGGATCACGGTGCGGTAGGGCACGCCCAGTTTTTCAAGAATGCCCTCGGCGCAGCGCACCATGCGTTTTTGTTCATCATCCGAGGTCTCGGGATGGGTGATCGAGACCATCTCGACCTTTTCGAACTGGTGCTGGCGCAGCATTCCGCGGGTGTCTTTGCCCGCCGAACCGGCCTCGGACCGGAAGCAGAGCGAATGCGCGGTATAACGGCGGGGCAGGTAACTTTCCTCAATCATTGTGTCGTTGACGATGTTGGTCAGCGAAACCTCGGAGGTCGGGATCAACCACCAGCCTTCGCGGGTCTGATAGCTGTCCTCGCCGAATTTCGGCAGCTGGCCGGTGCCTTGCATCATCTCGGACAGAACCAGAACCGGGCCGTTGACCTCGGTCAGACCGTTTTCGTTGATATGCGTGTCCAGCATGAATTGGGCCAGGGCACGGTGGATACGCGCGACACCGCCGGACAGCAGCACAAAGCGCGAGCCAGAGAGCTTGGCGGCGGTTTCAAAATCCATACCGTTTTGAACGGCCTCAATCTCAAAATGCTCTTTCGGCGCGAAATCCAGTTCGCGTGGTGTGCCCCAGCGGCTGACCTCGACATTGTCGTTCTCATCAGCGCCTTCGGGCACATCTTCGGCGGGCAGGTTGGCAATACGGATCAGTTGGTCCGCCAGCAGAGCGTCCAGATCCTTGGCCTCGGTCTGCATCCGGGCGATTTCGGCCTTCTTATCAGCGACCAGCGCGCGCAGACGCTCAAATTCGGCCTCATCACCGCGGGCTTTGGCCGCGCCGACCTCTTTCGAAGCTTTGTTTTGTTCGGCCTGAGCGGTTTCTGCGGCCAGAATCTTGGCGCGGCGGCTCTCGTCCAGCCGCAGCAGGTCTGACGACACCGGCGCGTCCCCACGGCGCGCAAGAGCGGCGTCGAAAGCGGCTGGGTTTTCGCGAATGGCGCGGATGTCGTGCATAGTTCAGATCCTTGAATGCAGTGAATCACTGCGACTGCTTATGCACCATATATCTCGGAGGGTGTAGCGCTGGTTAACCAAACTGCGCCTAACTGTCCGGCTCCTCATCGTGATGAGCCAGATGTCCGTCCCATTCCCCGGGCGGGATCTTTGGTTCGGGCGGATCCGCGATGTATGAGGGGGTCATGATCTGCACGTTATTCTCGTTGAATACGGCCACAATGTTGCGATGCAGATCTGACCGGATCTTGGGAATAATGCTGCCCCGGGTCGTGTATCCGTTGATCTGATAGTTGATCGCGTAGTCGGCCAGCGCGGTCCACAGGACAAAGGGTTCGGGCTTGGCCTTGATCCCCTTGGTGCGATTGGCGGCCTCGATCAACATCGCCTCGATCTTTTCAGGTGGTTCTTCATAGCCGATGCCAACGGTTGTGTGCAGCAACAACCCGCTGCCATCTGTTTTCTTCGAAAAATTCACCACGTCCGAATTCATCAGCTGCGCGTTGGGGATCGAGATCAGCTCGTTCTTGATGGATTTCAGATGTGTTTCCATCAGCTTGATCTGCACCACATCGCCAATGTGATCCCCAATCTGAATACGGTCCCCGATCGAGGTCGAGCGGCGATAGATCACGAATAGCCCGGCCAGCATGTTCGACACGACCGAGTTTGCACCCAGCGACAGCATCGCACCGACCAGAATGGTCAGGCCCTGAAACGCCGCCGAATCCGAGCCTGGAATGTAGGGTACGGCAAAGACCAGCGCGATCAGGATTACGACCACTCGGGCGATGTTGAAGGTGGGGTTGACCCAATGCTTCTCAAAATCGCCCATATCGAACGATCCCGCCTCGACTGCGTCGAAGAAGACCCGCATGCCCTTGATAATATACAAAGTTACCCAGGCGATCAGGCCAAGCATGATCATGTTCGGGATATAGCTGAGGATGCCTTGGAAGATCAGAAGGACCGGCTCGGTCAGATAGGTCAGCAGCAATTGCGCGAAATACCGGGTTTCGGCAAAGGCCAGTAGGACAAAAGACAGGTAGTAGTAGAAACCCAGGAAGAAAATCACCAGCAGAGCGAAATTCAGACCGTAACGCACCAAGGCTGCAATGGCCTCGGCTTGAACGCTCTTGGCCGTAGCGGTTTCCACGTCCTTCAGGTAGCGCTTCACGAATCTCAGTGTCCGCCGCCGGATTCTGCGGTGAAGCCAAAAGATGACAACGACAAAGACAACGAAGCCCAAGGTCCAAGCCGCGGCTTCGATAGCGCCTGAAACCCGCGCCTGTTCTGTTCGATTCAAACGGTAGGCCTCGATAGCCTGTTTGATCGCATTGCCGTGCAGAACGCTGACAACGCTGAGTTCCATCTGGTCCAATTCTGCATCGGCTTCGGTGACGATCGAAACCCGCTCACCATCAACCAGAACCCAGGTGCCGAACTCGGTTTCCTCAAAGCTGATCGTGACCTCAGACGCGTCCGACGCTTCGGCGATTTCTATGATCTTGTCTTGAACTTCTTCGGCACGCTCGGGGGCGGGTAGTGCGCTTGAGCCTCGAACCTGAAACAGAACGTCCCCGTCTATTATAACTGGGGCCATAAAAGTTTCTGATTCTGCAGCTTCTGGTGCAGGTGCATCCGTCGGTGACTCTTGTGCCTCGACAGGTTGGCTTAGCCAAAGGGCTGTCGCCATTGCAGTCAGCAAATAACGTAGCAAATGGAAGGGTTTGAATTGCCGTGCCATGTGTCCCCCTTGTTTGGAACTATACCCGGTTTGAACAGTGTTCCTAGGACATATCTGCAACGTTTTGACGGTTCTTATGGTGGCAGGTGTGCGTTCAGGTGGGTCACGCTGCCGCCATTGCTTGCAAACACGCATATCAGCGCATAGGTTCCCGCCAAATTTGCGGAACGGTGCCGCAAGTCAAAGAAAAAGGAATATCCCATGGAAGGTGGCGCAATCGCCCAGTTTCTCCCGCTGATCCTGATCTTCGCGATCATGTATTTCCTGCTGATCCGTCCGCAGCAAAAGAAGATGAAAGAACACCAGGCCATGGTCGAAGCCGTGCGCCGTGGCGATCAGGTCGTCACACAGGGTGGTCTGATCGGCAAGGTGTCGAAGGTCAAGGAAGGCGACAACGAGATCGAGGTCGAGATCGCCGAGGGCGTTAAGGTTCGTGTGGTCAAGTCAACCATCGCTCAGGTTCTGAACAAGACCGAACCTGCGAAGTAACTTCGCCTTACAATTCCTTGAAAAGGCAGGGTTATGCTGCAAATTGATACCTGGAAGCGGGTTCTGATCTGGCTGGTCTGTGTGACCGGCCTGCTCTTGGCTCTGCCGAATGCGTTCTACACGCGGGTCGAACAATCCAACGACGCCAAAGCCGCGATTGAGCTTGGCGCGGATACGCCCGAAAATCAGGCCGAGGCGGCGCAGTGGCCGAACTGGCTGCCGTCCTCCCTGGTCAATCTGGGCCTCGATCTGCGGGGCGGTGCGCATCTGCTGGCCGAGGTCAAGGTCGAAGATGTCTACGAATCCCGCATGGAGGCGATGTGGCCCGAAATCCGCGACGCCCTGCGGGATGAGCGTTCCACCGTTGGTACGATCCGTCGTCAGGACTCGGACCCCGATCAGATTCGCGTCCGCATCAGCCAGCCCGAGGGGATGTCTCGTGCGCTCGAAACCGTTCGTGGTCTGGCCCGTCAGGTTCAGACGCTGACAGGTGTCGGTGCGACCGATATCGAAGCTTTTGCCAATGGCGACACAATCGTTGTGCAGCTCTCCGAGGCGGAGAAGCTGGCCTCGGACGATCGCACCGTGCGTCAATCGCTTGAGATCGTGCGCCGCCGGATTGACGAGGTTGGTACGCGTGAACCCACCATTCAGCGCCAAGGTGCAGACCGTATCCTGATTCAGGTTCCCGGGATCGGAAGTGCAGGTGAGCTGAAAGAGATCATCGGCACCACGGCGCAGTTGACCTTCAACCCCGTTGTTGGCCGTGGCACGGACCCGGATGCCACTGCAGGTATCGGTGAAGAAGTGGTGCCGTCGATTGACGAAAGCGGTGTGTACTACACGCTTGAATCCTCTCCTGTCGTGACTGGGGAGGAACTGGTTGATGCGCAGCCCTCGTTTGATCAGAACGGACGTCCCGCCGTCAGTTTCCGGTTCAACACATCAGGCGCGCGGAAATTCGGTGACTATACGCTGGAAAATATCGGCGCACCTTTCGCGATCGTGCTGGATGATGAGGTGATCTCGGCCCCTGTGATCCAAAGCCACATTCCCGGTGGTTCTGGCATCATCACCGGCAATTTCACGGTCGAGGAAAGCACCAACCTTGCCATCCTGCTACGGGCAGGGGCCTTGCCTGCCGAGCTGGAGTTCCTCGAAGAACGTACCATCGGCCCTGAATTGGGTCAGGACAGCATCGACGCCGGTAAAGTCGCCACTATGGTAGCCTTCGCCGCGGTGCTGGTGTTCATGGCGCTCAGCTATGGTTTGTTTGGCCTCTTCGCCAACATTGCCTTGATCATCAACGTGGGCCTCTTGTTCGGTCTGCTGTCGCTGATCGGCGCGACGCTGACCCTGCCGGGTATCGCGGGTATTGTTCTGACTGTCGGTATGGCCGTGGACGCTAACGTGCTGATTTTCGAACGTATCCGAGAGGAACTGAAATCCGCCAAAGGCCCCGCGCGTGCGATTGAGTTGGGCTATGAAAAAGCCCTTTCGGCCATCGCGGATGCCAACGTGACCACCTTCATCACGGCGGTGATCCTGTTTGCCATGGGCAGCGGCCCTGTGCGCGGATTCGCCATCACTCTGGGCCTGGGTATCCTGACCTCGGTCTTCACTGCGATCTTCGTGACGCGCCTGATGGTCGTCATGTGGTTCGAACGCCGCCGTCCGAAAACGATCGAGGTTTGATCATGAGACTGAAACTCGTACCCCAAAGCACCTCGTTCGATTTCTTCAGCCGCTGGAAACTCTGGCTGGGCATTTCCGCCCTCATGATGGTTGTGGCCTTCGCCTCATTCATGTTGCAGGGCCTCAACTTCGGTATCGATTTCCGGGGCGGCACGACGATCCGTACCGAAAGCACCCAGCCGATTGACGTGGGTGTCTATCGCGACGCAATTGCACCTCTCGAACTGGGCGACGTCTCAATCACCGAGATTTTTGACCCGACCTTCGGGCCAGAAGACAACGTCGCGATGATCCGCATTCAGGCACAGGCAGATGCCGAAGCGGTCGAAGCCTCGACCATCACAGCTGTTGAGGGCGCGCTGCAGACCGTGATCCCCAATATCCAATTCGTGTCGGTGGAGTCGGTTGGCCCCAAAGTCTCGGGCGAGTTGATCCAGACAGCCGTGATCGCCATCGTTTTGGCCATCGGAGCGGTGCTCGTCTATATCTGGCTGCGGTTCGAATGGCAGTTCGCTCTTGGCGCGGTCGCGGCGCTTGTGCATGACGTGATCCTGACAATCGGCATCTTCTCGGAGCTTCAAATCCGCTTCGATTTGGCCATCATCGCGGCGCTTCTGACCATCGTGGGATACTCACTGAACGACACTGTGGTCGTGTTTGACCGCGTGCGTGAGAACCTGCGGAAGTACAAGAAAAAAGACCTCAAAGAGGTGCTCAACATCTCGATCAACGAAACCCTCAGCCGAACGGTGATGACGTCGGTCACGACCCTTCTGGCGCTGATCTCGCTCTATGTGCTTGGCGGGGACGTGATCCGAGGCTTTGTCTTCGCGATGATCTGGGGTGTGATCGTGGGGACCTATTCGTCGGTCTTCGTGGCCTCGACCATCCTGCTGTGGCTGGGCGTCAAGCGTGACTGGTCCAAGCCGTCCAACAATGCGGGCAACCAGTTTGCCAACGTAGATGCCTGAGTTCTTCGGCCAGTCCCCACAGGGTCTGGCCGTAGTTTTATTTGCAGCCTTTCTTGGGGGCGTCGTTCGCGGCTTCTCGGGGTTTGGCACTGCTTTGGTGTTCCTGCCCATAGCCACCCCATATCTCGGCCCGTTCGGAGCGCTGATCGGCCTGACAATCATGGATATCTTTGGCCCCCTGCCGAACCTACGCCGGGCATGGAGTGCTGTGAACAAGGGCGATCTGATGCGCCTACTGCTGGGCTGTGCACTGGTCCTTCCGCTGGGGCTATGGGTGTTGACGCAGGTCGCGCCCGAGGTTTTCCGCTATGCGGTCAGTGGTCTGGCCCTTGCGATGCTGGCCATTCTGATCCTCGGCCTGCGCTATCACGGTCATGTCAGCCGCGTGATGGTCACGGGTATCGGCGGAGCCGCCGGGTTTCTTGGCGGTGTCGCCGGGCTCCCTGGTCCGGCCGTCATCCTGTTCTACATGTCGCGCCCACTACCTGTGGAAGTCATTCGCGCGACGATCCTGCTGTTTCTGTTCGGGTTCGACTTCCTGCTGCTCGGCTACCTGACCGGCATGGCGCAGGTCACCCTTGCCGCTGCTGGGCTGGGACTGCTTCTGGCGCTACCCAACCTGCTGGGCAATTGGCTGGGCGGGTGGCTTTTCCGACCAGACCGAGAACGCCTCTACCGCGCGGCCGCCTATCTGGCGATTGCGCTGGCGGCCTTGTCCGGCCTGCCGCTTTGGGGGTAAACACAGCGCATGCGATTGAATGAGATCAACTACACCAACGCCGAACCGGTCGATGGATACGGCCCTGGCTTTTTCCGGATCGGAGGGCGCGTTCACCAAGGCGCCGTACTGACCGGCCCGACGGGAACGCAGGCGTGGGGCGGATACTCAGACGACGAGCCACTGCGCGAACTGTCCGAGGTCGTTGACGTCCTTTTCATAGGAACCGGAGCAGAGCTTGCCCACATCCCACCCGAGCTGCGCCAAACTCTCGAATCTGCGGGGATCGGAGTCGAGATCATGAACTCCCCCGCCGCCTGCCGTACCTACAACGTCCTGCTATCCGAAGGTCGCCGCATTGCGCTCGCTCTGATCCCCGTCTGACGGGATCCCCTTCATCTGGCCCAAAATATCTCGGGGAGCGCGAGGGGCTGGCCCCTCGCATCCGAACACATCCAAGCGCACTGCCCTAGCTCCCTGCGTCAAATCCAACCTTTTGCCTGCGTCCCCAATCGGATAAGCGAGTCTCATGACTCTAACCGTTTTCGATCTGACCATCACCCGTGGTGGCGTGCCCGTGCTCGAGGGGGTGAGCTTCAAACTCACCCCCGGTCAGGCGCTCATTTTGCGTGGGCCGAACGGAATAGGAAAAACAACGCTGCTCCGCACTCTGGCAGGGCTACAGCCTGCTTTGGCGGGAAAGATCGAAGGTGCCGAGGACCAGATCGCCTACGCCTCGCATTCCGATGGTTTGAAGCCAACCCTGACGGTTGTCGAAAATCTTGCCTTCTGGGCGTCCGTCTTTGGGACCCATGACATCCAGCCAGCACTAGACGCCTTTGCGCTGAATGACCTGTCCGACCGCCATGCGGGCAACTTGTCGGCCGGGCAAAAGCGCAGGCTGGGCCTTGCACGGATGCTGGTCACGGGGCGGCCGATCTGGATGCTGGACGAACCAACCGTCTCACTCGACAAAAACGCCGTTCAGATGTTCGCTGACGCTGTGCGCGGGCATCTGGGGCAGGGCGGCTCGGCCCTGATTGCAACCCATATCGACCTCGGCCTCGACGGAGAGGTTCTGGACGTCGGCCCCTACAAAGCCAAACGGCAACCCATCGATGACTTTGATGGAGGTTTCCTGTGATCGCCCTGTTGCTGCGCGACCTGAAGCTGGCCTTCCGTGCAGGCGGAGGCTTTGGTCTCGGCCTTGCCTTCTTCCTGATCGTCACGGTCCTGGTGCCTTTTGCTGTCGGCCCACAATCGTCGCTGCTCTCGACCATTGCGCCGGGAATTCTGTGGCTGGGTGCTTTACTCGCCTGTCTGCTGTCCCTCGACCGCCTTCTGGCCCTGGATTGGGAGGACGGCTCGCTGGACCTTCTGGCCACCGCGCCCCTGCCGCTTGAGGCTGTGGTCTCGATCAAAGCGTTGGCGCATTGGATCACGACCGGTTTGCCTTTGGTTCTGGCGGCACCGTTTCTGGGCGTCTTGCTGAACCTTCCCACGCCGGGGTTCTTCTGGCTGGTGATCTCGCTCCTGCTCGGCACGCCCGCCATGAGCGTCATCGGCACATTCGGCGCAGCCCTGACCGTCGGCCTGAAACGCGGTGGCCTGCTGTTGTCACTGCTGGTTCTACCGCTATACGTCCCAACCCTGATCTTCGGCGCAGAAGTCGCCCGCCGGGGTGCCGCCGGGATGGAGACCCAAACCCCACTTCTGATGCTGGCGGGGATCACGATGGCCACGATCGCTCTGCTTCCATTCGCCAGCGCAGCGGTCCTGCGCATCAATCTGCGGTGAAGCGCCACAACTTTGAGCAAGGTCAATTGAGAATGAACCCGAGTCAGACTAAATAACGGCCATGTCTATCGCAGCCAAAGCCAACGCCCTCTGGGAATATGCCAACCCGCGCAAGTTTCTTGCCACCAGCGAGCGTGTCTTGCCCTTTTTCTGGATCACCTCCGCGGTTTGCATCGCGGTTGGGCTGATCTGGGGCTTCTTCTTCACGCCTGATGACTTCCGACAAGGATCGACAGTCAAGATCATCTACCTGCACGTCCCATCGGCCCTGATGGCGATCAATTGCTGGCTGATGATGCTGGTGACGTCGCTGGTCTGGTTGGTGCGCCGCCATCACGTCAGCGCCCTGGCAGCGCGCGCCGCCGCACCTGTGGGCATCGTGATGACCCTGATCGCATTGGCGACCGGAGCGATTTGGGGCCAGCCGATGTGGGGCACCTGGTGGGCCTGGGATCCGCGCCTGACCTCGTTCCTTATCCTGTTCCTGTTCTATCTCGGCTACGTCGCCCTGTGGGAAGCAATCGAGGACCCGGACACCGCCGCAGACCTGACCTCGGTCCTGTGTCTTGTGGGGTCGGTCTTCGCAATACTCAGCCGTTATGCGGTGAATTTCTGGAACCAGGGGCTGCACCAGGGTGCCTCGGTCATGCGGGCCGGAGCGGTCACGGGCACGGATACTGAAGAGAAAGTCAGCAACGTGTTCTTCTATCCATTGCTTACCTGCATCATTGGCTTCGTTCTGCTGTTCATCGCATTGGTTCTGTATCGCACCGGCACCGAAATCCGTGCGCGTCGGGTCAAAGCGTTGCTGGCTCGCGAAAGGGTGGGCGCATGATGCCTGATCTTGGAAAATACGCGGACGCTGTCTTGTCTTCTTATGCGGCTTCGATCCTGCTGCTTGTGGCGCTGGTCATCCTCAGCGTGATCCGGGGACGCAAAGTGCGGGCCGAGATGGAGAAAATCGAACAAAGGATGTCGCGCAATGGCTAAGATTTCGCCTTTGATGGTCGCGCCACCGCTGATCTTTGGTGCTTTTGCCGTTCTGGCCGGTATCGGCATGTTCCGAGACGACCCCAACGCCCTGCCATCCGCCCGCGAAGGGCAACCCGCCCCTCCGGTCGTCCTGACCGAGTTTCCGGGCAAAACGCCTTTCGACGACGCGACCCTGCGGGACGGACAGGTCAAGCTGGTCAACTATTGGGCCAGCTGGTGCGCCCCCTGTCGCGCAGAGCATCCAAACCTTGAGGCGCTGTCGAACGAAGGCATCCCGGTCTACGGCGTCAACTACAAAGACAAGTTGGACAATGCCGAAGGCTTCCTGACTGAATTGGGCGATCCCTATACCGGCATCGGTCGAGATGAACAGGGCCGCATGGCGCTGGACTGGGGGCTTTACGGCGTTCCCGAAACCTATGTGATCGACGGGGAGGGCACCGTGGTCCTGCGTTTCGCCGGGCCGATCACCCAGCGTGTGATCGAAAGCACGATCCGCCCGGCCCTTGAAAAAGCGGCTGGCGGTTAGAGCCTGTAGCCACCGGTCACAGCCAAGGTTTCACCCGTGATGAATGCGGCGTCGTCTGACGCCAAGAACCGCACGGCCTTCGCGATATCCTCGGGCCTCCCAATCCGCCCCATGGCCGTGTTCTCTACGAACAAGGCGGTCAAGTCTTCGGGGCGCGGGTCTTCGGGGATGTTGATCGCCCCCGGCGCCACCGCATTGACCCGAATGCCTTGGGGACCAAGTTCCTTTGCCATCCCGCGTGTCCACAGGTTCAGGGCTGCCTTGCTTGCCCCGTAAATCACTGCGTCTTTCGGTGGCAAAACGGCGTTCATCGAGGAAATGCTGACAATCGCCGCACCCGGTTTCAAATGGGGCAGAGCAGCCGCCAGCAACGCGGCCGGCACCAACAAGTTCAAATCGACAATTGCGCGATGATCTCCCCGGTCAAAAACCTCTTTCGGAGTGGATCTGACCAAACCTGCATTGTTCACGATCACGTCCAGCCGCCCGAAACGTTCAACAACGTGGCGTATAACCGCTTCAGGCTGCCCGTCCTGCGTCAGATCGGACCGTATCGGCTGCAAACCTTCCTCTTCCAGCATCGGATCGGGCTTGGTAGACAGCCATGTGAAAGCAACACGATGATCGCTCTGTAGGTCTTCCACGATGGCGCGCCCGATACCCCGCGCGCCACCCGTTACCAAGGCCACTTTCTCCATACCTACCTCCCGCACACGGTTGATGGTCCACTCAGGATACAATCAACTTCTTCTGTTCAAAAATACCTCGGAGCGCGAGGCAGAGCCTCGCAAAAAAAAAAGGACGCCGGTCGGCGTCCTTTTCAGTCTGTGGATCAACACCGCGTCAACCCGCTTTCGCGAGATTGCGCAGCACATAGTGCAGAACACCGCCATTCTCAATGTATTCGATCTCAGGGGCTGTATCTATGCGGCATTTCAAGGTGATGGTCTTCTCGGTCCCGTCGCCATAGGTGATGGTACAGGGCACCTCCTGCAGCGGCTCAATCGTGTCCAGACCGTGGATCGAGACCGTTTCATCCCCTTTCAGACCAAGCGTTTTGCGCGTGTCTCCACCGGTGAATTCAAACGGAATCACGCCCATTCCCACCAGGTTTGAACGGTGGATGCGCTCAAAACTCTCTGCAATCACGGCTTTGATGCCCAGCAGAGCAGTCCCCTTCGCGGCCCAGTCACGGGAAGAGCCCGCGCCATATTGTTCACCCCCGAAAACAACCAGAGGGGTGCCATTCGCCTGATACGCCATCGACGCGTCGTAGATCGAGGTCTGTTCGCCATCCGGCCCTTTGGTGTAGCCACCTTCGACGCCATCCAGTATCTCGTTCTTGATGCGGATATTGGCGAAGGTGCCGCGCATCATGACCTCATGGTTGCCCCGGCGCGAGCCGTAGGAGTTGAACTCACGCGGCTGCACCTGACGTTCGATCAGATACTGACCGGCGGGCGAGGTCGTGGCAAACGATCCGGCGGGTGAGATATGGTCGGTCGTGACCATATCGCCCAGGATCGCCAGTACCTTGGCCCCTTCGATGTTTGAGATCGTGCCCGGCTCGGCCCCCATGCCCTGAAAATAGGGCGGGTTCTGGATATAGGTCGAGGTCGGTGGCCAGTCATAGGTTTCCTGTTGTGGAACCTCGACCTCACGCCATTTCTCATCCCCTTTGAAAACGTCGGCATATTTGGACTGGAACGCCTCGCGGGTGACGGTTGCTTCGACCAATTCCGCGATTTCGCTCTGGCTGGGCCAGATGTCCTTCATGAAGACGTCATTACCGTCCCGACCCTGACCGATGGGTTCGGAGGTCAGGTCGATATCCATGGTGCCTGCCAGCGCGTACACAACGACCAGAGGCGGCGAGGCCAGATAGTTGGCGCGCACATCCGGTGAGATCCGACCTTCGAAGTTGCGGTTGCCCGAGAGAACCGAGGTGGCGACCAGATCGCCTTCGGAAATCGCCTCGCTGATTTCTCGCTGAATCGGGCCAGAGTTACCGATACAGGTGGTGCAGCCATAGCCCACAAGGTTGAACCCGATCTTGTCTAGATCGTCTTGCAGACCCGCCGCCTCAAGATAGGCGGAAACCACCTGCGATCCCGGCGCAAGCGAGGTCTTTACCCATGGCTTGCGGTCCAGACCCAGCGCGGCGGCCTTGCGGGCTACAAGACCCGCTCCGATCATCACATAGGGGTTCGAGGTGTTGGTGCAGGAGGTGATCGAGGCGATCACAACCTTGCCCGATTCCATACCGTAGTTCTCGCCCTTGACCTCGACCTGTTTGCCCATCGGGCGTTTGAAGGTCTTCTCCATCTCGTTCAGAAAGGCCGCCTTGGCATCGGTCAGCGCGACATAGTCCTGCGGGCGTTTCGGGCCCGAGATCGCAGGCACGATGGTGCCCATGTCCAGCGTCAGGGTGTCGGTGTAGATCGGCGCGTAGGTCTCATCACGCCAGAACCCGTTTTCCTTGGCATAGGCTTCGACCAGCGCCAGACGATCTTCATCACGGCCCGTGTTGCGCATGTAGCGCAGGGTTTCGCCGTCGATCGGGAAGAAGCCGCAGGTTGCGCCATATTCCGGGGCCATGTTGGCAATGGTCGCGCGGTCGGCCAGCGGCAGGCGGTCCAGACCTTCGCCGTAGAATTCGACGAATTTCCCGACCACGCCCTTTTCGCGCAGCATCTCGACAACTTTCAGCACAAGGTCCGTACCAGTAGTGCCTTCGACCATCGCACCGGTCAGTTCAAAGCCTACAACCTCGGGGATCAACATCGAGATCGGCTGGCCGAGCATCGCTGCCTCTGCCTCAATCCCGCCGACGCCCCATCCCAGAACGGCCATGCCGTTGACCATGGTGGTGTGGCTGTCTGTACCGACAAGGGTGTCGGGATAGGCGACCTCTTCGCCGTTCTGATCAGTATCCGTCCAAACGGTTTGGGCCAAATATTCTAGGTTCACCTGATGGCAGATGCCGGTGCCAGGCGGAACGACGCGGAAGTTGTTGAAGGCGTTCTGACCCCATTTCAGGAACTGGTAGCGCTCCATATTGCGCTCGTATTCGCGGTCCACATTCATCTGGAACGCACGAGGGTTGCCGAACTCGTCAATCATGACCGAGTGGTCGATGACCAGATCCACCGGGTTTAGCGGATTGATTTTTTGCGCATCTCCGCCCAAAGCTTTGATCCCATCGCGCATCGCCGCCAGATCAACCACGGCAGGCACACCGGTGAAATCCTGCATCAGCACGCGGGCAGGGCGATAGGCGATCTCACGCGGGTTCTTGCCCCCGTTTTCGCCCCATTCCGCAAAAGCCTTGATGTCGTCGACAGAGACAGAGAATCCGTCATCTTCGAACCGAAGCATATTTTCCAGCACCACTTTCAACGCGGCGGGCAGCTTGGAGAAATCTCCCAGACCGGCCTCCTGAGCGGCGGGGATGGAGTAATAGGAAATGGTTTTGCCATTCACGCTCAGGCTGCGGCGTGTATTGGCGGTATCCTGTCCGGTTTTGATAGGCATCCTGTGGCCTCCCTCTCAAATAACTTGGAAAATGGGATTCGCTGCGGTTTATCTTGATCACGTTTGTCCGGGGTTCAAGCGTCAGTTAGTGACAAATCGAAAGTGTATACTGTGGTATGCAAATTCAAGGGCAGGAGGTCGCCTCGTCTCAAGAAACCTTGATTGGAGCTTGAAGAGCAAAACGTTTATCCGTTTTGCATAATTTTCAAGCCGAGGGAACTCATGTTCAAGTCCGCCCTAGCAGCCACCATTCTATCCGCCTGTGCCGCCTTTTCAGTATCGGCGCAAGAGGATCCGGTTGTGATCGAGCTGTTCACCTCGCAAGGGTGTTCGTCCTGCCCGCCGGCGGATCGGCTTTTGCACGAGCTAATCAAGCGCGATGACGTGATCGGGCTGGCGCTGCATGTGGACTACTGGGACTACATCGGCTGGAAGGACGAATACGCCATTGCGGATCATACGTCGCGGCAACGGGCCTATGCCCGCAATGGTGGCCGGTCGATGATCTACACACCTCAGATGGTGATCAACGGGCAGCACGACGTGGTTGGCGCGAAGGCGCAGGAATTGGATCGGCTGATCAAGGCACATCTCATCGCTGCGCCGACAGCCGAAGTCGAAGCCGAACGTTCGGGGCAAGAGGTGACGGTGCGCGTAACGCCGATCGACTTGCCAGCTGGGGATACCTACGACGTGCGGATCGTTCAGTACACGCCGCTGCGCCATGCCTCTATCCGGCGTGGAGAGCTCGCGGGCCATGACCTCGATTATGCCAATGTGGTGGAAAGCTGGCAGATGGCCGGGCGCTGGTACGGCGTCAATGAGCAGGCGTTTGCAGCACAGTTGGATTCGGACCTGCCAGCGGTTGTTCTGGTGCAGCGGGCAGGTCACGGGCCAATTATTGCGGCCGCGCATGTGAAGTGATCAGGGCATATCCTCGGGCTGAACACCCAGCCCGTTCCATGCCTTCCAGCGGCGGTGAATCCAGAACCATTGGCCCATATGCTGGCGCACCATTTGTTCCAGATCGTCGTTGATATGCTGCGTCATGGTTCTGGGGTCGGAATGTGGCACCGGGTCGTGTAACACGATCTCGAAATCCAGACCATTTGGTTGGCGTACTGCGTAGCAAGGGATCATGACCGCATTGAACTTCATCGCAAGTTCGGCATTCAGCAGGGATGTGACGGCGGGTTTGCCAAAGAACATTAACTCCTCGCCGCCATGAACGTGCAGGTCCGAGACTATAGCAATCATTTCACCGCCTTTGAGGGAGCGCACCATCTCAACCATCCCACGCCGGCCTTGTTCGAACATAGGTGAGCCGGTTTTGTAGAAGGCTTCGACATAGGCCTCGTTGAAATACGGGTTGGCCATGCGACGGAATAGGCAACCTATTGGGCGCCCGCTGCGGGCCTGCAGCGCGATTCGCGCTGCCAAGTAGTGCCCGAAATGCGCTGCGATGATCATAACCGGTCGCCCCTCGGCGGCAGCGGCATCAAAAGCGGCCACACCGGGGCCTGATGTCTTGGCCTTGCGTTGGCGCGCCGTGAACCCTTCGGGCGAGAAATGTTCCATCATGGCCCGGCCTGCATTGTCCGAGACCTCAGCCGATATACGGTTAATGTCACGATCTGAAAGCTCAGGGCAGGTGAGCTTCAGGTTGGCTCGGACCCGTTTGCGAAACCCCACCAGCGGGGCCAATCCGCGCACCAAGGTCCCCATTGCCGCGATGCGGGTTCCATAGGGCAGCAGCCGCATGCCACCGATCACGCCTTTCAGGAACAGACTGGCGACATAGTATTTCCCAAGCTCAAACCGGCTGAGCTCTGACTTTTCGACAGGCATGGAGGTGTCTCACGGCGTGTTGCGTTTTGCTAGGTCAGACATACAGGCCCGGCTCGGCAAGCTCAAGCACTCAGCCGGTTGAGGTCAGTCTTCGTCTTCTTCCGGCTCGACCAATGTCAGCGCGCCATCTTCCACCAAGGTGCGGATTGCACCTACGATCTTGGTCATCGCTTCTTCGGCCTCGGACTGTTTCACTCGCCCTCGCTCAGCCATTTCTTCGCGAAGATTGTCCGCCATACGAGAAGATATGTTGGAGAGGATAAACTCGACCGAGGCCTTGTCATCATCGGCGGCGGCGCCGGTCAACGCGGTGACAAGGCTGGCCTGTTCGACTCCGCGCAGAATGGTGGGCACATCGCGCGTGGCGATACGGGCCGGGATATGCGCGAAGGTGAAGATGGATTGACGCACGATATCCGCGAATTCAGCGTCCTCTTCGTTCAGGGCCGTCAGCAAACCATCTCGGGTCGAGGCCGCCGATTGGTTCAGGATCGCCCCCACACGCGCGCCTGGGCCATCGGAAAACGCCTGCGACGGGCGTTGATCCAGTTGAGCAGCCAGCGACCAGCCGATCCGTTCCACCGCTTCGGGCGTCACATTGGCTGTTTTGGAGATCGCATAGGTGATGCGTCGCGCGATTGGGCCGGGCAGGTGCCCTAGCAATTGCGCTGCCTTGGCCGTGTCGAGTTTGGACAGCATCACGGCGGCCACCTCAGTGCTTTCTGCCTGCGCCATCTGGGCCAGATCCTCGGCCGAAATTTCTCGCAGTCTTTGCCACGGATCACCAATCTGACGCACGCCGGCGATCTTGCGCAATCTCGCTGCGGTGGCGGGGGCAATCTTGCCGTTTACCGCATCCAGCGCACTGGCGAGGCCATGGGGGAAGGACAGGCCCACGCTATCCAGCGCATCGCCAAATTCCTGCGCCACGGCATCCAGCGTCACACGGTCCACAAGCCCCATCTGACCCAGTTGATGCGTGAGAGTTTCCTGTAAATCGTCAGGCAGTTCCTCTAATGGAATGTCCGCCCCTTCATTCAGCAACAGACGCACCACGATAGCGGCCTTTTGACGATTGCTGAGTGTGCGTGGGACGACGCGAGGCGCGTCGTCCGCCTGACCTGCGCCCGAGGGCTGAGCCCCCGGTGCCACCTGAACCAAAGTATTCATGTCCTGCATCTGCCTGCGGTGCCAAAGTTCCGTTCCGCAGGCAGATTAGCGGGAATCAGGTAAAGAAAGGCTGAACCTCAGTAGTTATAGGTCAGCCCGGTCTTGATGGCCTCGCGCAGAGACGCCTCGGCCCAAGTGCCTTCGCCGCCACGGGCCTTGATTTCGCGCCATTGGGCGATGGCCAGATCAGTTTTCCCTTCGGAAACAAAGCCCTGAGCCATATAGCTGCGCGCCAGAAGGTTATCGGGATTTGTTGCGATGGCCTGCTCGTAATAGGCGTTTGCTAGCTCAATGTTGCCCATCTTGCGGTGCGTGAAGCCCCAGTAGGTCAGAACGCGGTCATCATTTTGATCGCTCATGACGCGCAGGATGTTCTGGGCGTTTTCCAACTGACCATCATATGCCAGCTCACGCACGGCCTCATAGAGGTCCTCATCGGTGAAATTCGTCGCGCTCGGTTTGACGCAGCGCCCGCGGTCTTCGCTCCAGACCCGGCCAAACAGGCATTTCTTGGTCGTGTTGGTGGGCTTGGGGGGATTGGCACCGCCGCCACCGGCCGCGTGGGCTGCGATGGGGGAAAAGGCGAAAGAGGTCAGTGCAATCGCGGATGCAAGAAGAATGCGCATAGTTTTAACTCCGTGGTCAGGTCTGCTCATTGAAATCATAGTGTGATCTTCAAAAAAGCTAACACCGGAGCTTTTCGATTTATTCACAAAGCAGACAGAATTTTTGATCACGAAGTGCGTTATGATGCAAAAAGCGCCCGGTCGATGGGGGCCGGGCGCTTTTCTAGGATGGTTTATTCGCCGAAGACACGCTCGAAAATCGTGTCGACATGCTTGGTGTGGTAGCCCAGATCGAATTTCTCTTCGATCTCTTCCACACTGAGGGCAGCGGTCACCTCGGCATCGCCCAGCAGCTCGGTTTTGAAGTCCTTGCCTTCTTCCCAAACCTTCATCGCGTTGCGCTGCACCAGGCGGTAGGCATCTTCGCGGCTGACACCGGCCTGGGTCAGGGCCAGCAAAACGCGCTGGCTCATGACCAGACCTCGGAACTTATTCATGTTGGCCAGCATGTTTTCCGGATACACGACAAGCTTGTCGACCACGCTGGTCAGACGCGACAGCGCGAAATCCAGAGTGACGGTGGTGTCGGGGCCAATATTCCGCTCGACCGACGAGTGCGAGATATCACGCTCGTGCCACAGGGCCACGTTCTCCATCGCGGGTACGACGGCCATACGGACCAGACGGGCGAGACCGGTCAGGTTTTCGGTCAGAACCGGGTTGCGCTTGTGCGGCATCGCCGAGGAGCCCTTTTGGCCTTTCGAGAAGAACTCTTCGGCCTCAAGAACCTCGGTCCGCTGCATGTGACGGATTTCGATGGCGATGTTCTCGATGCTGCTGGCGATGACGCCGAGCGTCGCAAAGAAGGCCGCGTGACGGTCGCGCGGGATGACCTGAGTGCTGATCGGCTCGGGCACCAGACCCAACTGGTCGCAAACATGCTCTTCAACGCGGGGGTCGATATTGGCGAAGGTGCCTACCGCGCCACTTATCGCGCCGGTGGCGATTTCGGCACGCGCGTCGCGCATACGGGACAGGTTGCGGTCCATCTCGGCATAGAAGCGGGCAAAGGTCAGGCCCATCGTTGTCGGCTCGGCGTGGATGCCGTGGCTGCGGCCGATGCGAACTGTGTCTTTGTGTTCGATGGCGCGGCGCTTCAGAGCGGTCAACAGGCTTTCAAGGTCTGCGATCAGAATATCGGCGGCGCGGGTCAGCTGTACGTTGAAGCATGTATCCAGAACGTCTGAGCTGGTCATGCCCTGATGCACAAAGCGGGCCTCTTCGCTGCCCACATGCTCGGCCAAGTGCGTCAGGAATGCGATGACGTCGTGCTTGGTGACAGCTTCGATTTCATCAATGCGGGCCACGTCGAATTCCACGTCCTTGGCTTTCCACACCGCGTCGGCGTTTTCACGCGGGATCACGCCCAGATCAGCCATGGCTTCGCAGGCATGCGCCTCGATCTCGTACCAGATGCGGAACTTGGTTTCGGGCGACCAGATGGCAACCATCTCGGGGCGGGAATAACGAGGAATCATTGGCAGCAGGACCTTATTGTGATTTGGCAGAGAGCGTTGCGGCGGGGTTTAACGCCGCAGGCGTATGGGAACAAGGCATGAGTGCCTGATTGCGGCGATCTGGCCGGGATAGTGGAAATGACGACCTTACCGACAACATTGTCCGATTTCGAAGGGCGCTGGCGCCTGACGCGCATAATCCGCGATGCTCGGGCCGGGCAGGTCGTGCAGGCAGAGGGAGAGGCCCTGCTGCAGCGATCCGAGGACGGGCTGATCTACACTGAAGAGGTGACGCTCGACATCCCCGGACAGCCTTCGATGAAAGGGACCCGCAAGTATTTTTGGCACGACGGTGGAGATCGCGTGTTGATCCATTTTGACGACGGGCGGTTTTTCCATGCCTTGACGCTGGGCGACCAAAACGCCTCGGACCACCATGATTGTGCGCCTGACAGTTACGATGCGGTCTATGATTTCCACGACTGGCCCCGCTGGTCGGTGCAATGGACGGTGAATGGGCCGCGAAAATCCTACGAAATGACCACAGACTATGCTGCGGTAGCGTAATCATGTTGCAGTTTGAGCGCTGACAAGGCATTGCTGGTGCAGAAATCTTGGTCCGAATTGGGAGAAGTTAAGATGAATGTAAACGTTCTGGCCAATGCGTTTGGCCCGCGTGAAGGTACGGCGCTGCTTGTAAAGCAGGTTGTACTGGTCGTTCTGGGCATCGTGGCCCTGGCGGTTGCTGCGAAAATCAAAGTGCCGATGTGGCCTGTTCCTATCACAATGGGCACTTTTGCTGTCTTGACCATCGGCACCGCCTATGGCGCACGTTTGGGTCTGATCACCATGCTTGGCTACCTGTTGGTTGGCGCGCTGGGCTTTGACGTGTTCGCAGGTTCCTCGGCCGAGAAGTTCGGTCTGACCTACATGATGGGCGGCACCGGCGGCTATCTGGTCGGCTACCTTATGGCGACCGTTCTGCTGGGCGCTCTGGCCGCGCGCGGCTGGGACCGCTCGGTTACCAAACTGGCACTGGCGCTACTGCTGGCCAACGTTCTGATCTACGTACCGGGCCTGCTGTGGCTGGGTCAGCTCTACGGTTGGGACAAGCCGATCCTGGAATGGGGCCTGACACCGTTCCTGCTGGGCGACGCCATCAAGCTGGGTCTGGCGGCACTGCTGATCCCCGCCGTTTGGAAACTGGTCGGAGAGGCGCGCAGCTAAGCGCCTGAGCCTGCTGAAATTCTAACCCGCGCCCCGAGATCCGAGGCGCGGGTTTTTTCTTTTCCAGGCAAGGGGGTGCTGGACAAGACCAGCCGCGACGGGCCAATCTGCGATCAGTGAAATAATTAGGCAATTGAGATATGCGTATTCGTTTAAAGACGGCTCTGGCGGCCTGCGCGGCCCTTTGGGTCGGGGCGGCTGTGCCAGCTGCCGCAGATACCCCGGTGACTTATACCGACGCCGGGCGTGCGCTCTTCAGCTTTGCGGTGCCGGATTTCTGGGTGCTGCGCACAGGCGGACCACGCGACATTGAAGACACGGAGCTGGGCGACCCCCGCGCTGTGGCGCGTGTGATGGGGTTCAAGCCGGTCACGGATGACTCGGTCTGGATGGGCTTTGTCTCGCCGGCAGGAGTTAACAGCATTCAGGACGGGTTGCGGTATCTGGATGATATCGACAAGTTTCTGGTGAATGATCCCACGGTTACCAGCACCAGCGACATTCGGATTGCAGGACTGCCTGCCAAGGTGATCCGGGGCACCGGCACGCGAGACGGAGGGGTGAGTTTCACTGCCACCATTATTGATCTGCCCCGTGGGCGCGTTGCGATTGCCGTGACGATCCTGCGGAACGGGGCCGATCCTGCCTATGTGGATGATCTGAACGCCGTGTTCGCGTCGTTCCGGTCTTTGCAATAGGGGGCTCAGATGACACGTAAACTGATGAAGCGATCCGTTCTAGTGTTGGGTCTGGGGATTTCAAGCCTGACTCTGGCGGCCTGTGATGGCGTCAGCGTGGGGGTAGGCGTCGGATATGGTTATGATCCCTTCTACGACTCGATGCTGTGGAACGATTATTACCACGACGTGGATGTGGATATCGATATCGACCGTCCGGACAGGCCGGATCGACCGCCGGTCAATAGACCTCCGGCACGTCCGACGCCGCCGATCGCGAAGCCTCCGGCGCGCCCACGGCCTCCGGTTGCGCGGCCGCCAGCAGCACGGCCTCCGATCCATCGGCCCGCGCCTCGTCGGGGCTGAGAATCGTCAGGCTCAGGGGAGGAGTTCGGTCGTGATATGTGCCGAACCCTCCAACGTGCGATGCACCGGGCATTTGTCGGCGATTTCCAGAAGACGGTCGCGCTGGGCCTGATCCAGAGGCCCCTCAAGCCGAATCTTGCGGCGGAACAGATCGACCTTGGCATCGCCGTTCAGCCCCGCATCCTGCGCGTGGACTTTGTTGTGACAAACGTCGACCGACACACTGGTCAGCGGCCACTTCTTGCGCCGCGCATACATGCGGATCGTCATTGACGTGCAAGCCCCAAGCCCCGACGAGACAAAGCCGTAGGGCGACATACCGCGATCCGTGCCGCCGTATGATACGGGCTCATCCGCGACGACGTGATGGCGCGGTCCGGCCTGGATATCCTGCAGGAAGCCATTGGGATCGGCCTCGGTCACTCGGACAACACCCTCAGGCGCGCCCGGTGGCGGGGCAGGTGGGCGGAGTTCGATATAGCGCGAAACCCATGCTGAAATAACGTCAGCGGCATATTCGGCGTCTTTGGCCCGCGTGATCAGGTGATCGGCATCGTCGAGCGTCACGAAGCTTTTGGGATGTTTGGCCGCCATGAAGAGCGTGCTGGCATTGTCGATGCTCACCGTCTCATCCCGCGGCGCGTGCAGGATCAAGAGCGCGGCCTTGAGGTCGGCAACCGAGGGGGTCAGCGCAGCCTCCGAAATATCATCGACAAAGGCCTTGCCGATGCGGAAGGGGCGACCGCCCAGAGAAACCTCGGCGCTGCCCTCTTGTTCGATCTCGGGCAGGGCCTGTTCGAAATGGTGCGAGACGTGTCCCGGATCGGCTGGCGCACCAAGCGTTACCACCGCCTTGACCGAAGGAATGCCTGCCCGCGCGCGCAGAACCGCGGCGCCCCCGAGGGAATGCCCGATCAGCAGCGTAGGGGCCATGTCTCGGCCGGCAAGGTAGTGCGCGGCCGCGATCAGGTCTTCGACATTCGAGGTGAAGGTTGTGTTTGCGAACTCGCCCTCGGAATGGCCCAGCCCTGTGAAATCAAAACGCAAAACGGCAATGCCCATTGCCGCCAAACGGGCCGAGATCCGACGCGCGGCAGGAATGTCCTTTGAGCAGGTGAAGCAATGCGCAAACAGAGCGGTCGCCAGGACGGGTCCTTCCGGCAGGTCGAGTCGCGCAGCCAGACGACCGCCGTCGTGACCGGCAAAAGTGATGCGTTCGGTGGGCATGGCAGTTCCTTGGATTTCGGTATGGGATCAATAGTGTGCAGTTGTGCCGGATGTCTCAACCCCATTGTAGGAAGCGTCACGGGAAGGTGAGCAAAAACCAGTGAATATTTCGGTATTCACGAAATGTGATGATACACACATCAAATATTCGTTTTCATAATTGATCTCTTCCCCCCATCTTGCAGTTGTCACACCAAGCAAGACAAGGAGACCGAGATGACACATACAGCATGCGCCCCACGCCAGCATAACCTCCGCGCTGATCTGCTGATCCTCATCGCGCTCAGCGCTGTATTGGGCTTTTCACTGGGCCAGAATTGGGAAAGGGCGACCCCGACCAGTGTCGAAGCCGCCCTTCCATCCGAGGATTGGCACGGGAATGTCCGGCGCTCGACCTGGCCGGACTGAGTGCTTATTCCAGCCCCATCAATTGGGCATCAAACGGGTATTTGGTCAGGTTCTCATAACCGTCTTCGGTGATCAGAACCTGATCCTCCAGCTTGATCGAAAAGTCCCCGCCGACCTCACCAACAGCGGCCTCGACGCACAGGACCATGCCAGGTTCGAGCGCGTAGTCATAGGCACCCTCGACCGCTTTGTCGGGATAGGCAACCAAAGGCCATTCATCGCACAGACCGACGCCATGCATCAGGCAGCCGTATTTCTGGGCCTGGAACTTGTCATCCAGCTTGTGCGCATTTGCGGTAAGCTCAGGGATCATGACGCCGGGTTTCAGCATCTCCATGTTGGTCACGATATGCTCATGCGCGTGCTGCATGGCGTAAATCATGTCCGGGCGCGGCTTCTGGTCCCCGATCCACCAAGTGCGTGAGATGTCGATGCAGATCCCGTAAGAGCCGACCAGATCGGTATCAAAGGCGATGATCTCGTTCTGTTGGGTGATGCGTGGGCCGCACTCCTGGAACCACGGATTGGTGCGCTGGCCCGAGGCCAGCAGGCGGGTTTCAATCCACTCGCCACCGCGACGGATGTTCTCGGCGTGCAAAACCGCCCAGATGTCATCTTCCGAAGTCTTGCCATCCCCAACATTTGCGCGGGCGAATTTCTCCATCTCGGCCACGGCTGTTTCACAGGCGTGGCTGGCGCAGCGCATGGCCAGAATCTCATCCGGGCCTTTGATGGCGCGGGTCTTCTCGGTCAGCTCTTCGCCTTCCATTACCTCGAAACCCTGCGCCTCAAGTGCGCGCAGACCATGCAGCATGATCTTGTCTACGGCCAGACGTTTGTTGCCGCCGCTATGTTCCTCGATCAGGATCCGCACCTCGTTCGAGAACACATCCGCCGCGACATCCACTTTGTCGCCCCGGTCGAAATAGAACAGATCCGCGCCCGAGCGCTGTTCGCGCACCAGCGGGTTGAATTCGGACAGGAAGGGTGAGTTCTTGTAGTCCCAGATCACCATATACCCGTCAGCGCACAGCAGAACGGCGCGGAATGGGTTGTGCGTGTTCCACAGCTGCATGTTCGTGCTGTCGGTTGCATAGCGGATGTTGAGCGGGTCAAAAATCAGCAGACCGCCATAACCACGATCCACGATCGCTTTAGTCAGACGTTTCCAGCGATGTTCCCGCATACGCTCGAGGTTGGGCAGGGTCAGTCCGGCTGCGGCCCATTCCTCAAAGGCAAGTTGGGTGGGCCCGATTTCGATTCGGTCATTGTCATTCGGCGTACCATCACCGAGCGTTGCGCCTCGGGTAGGATCGATTTTACGCGTGTCGCGGTAGTGCTGGTTCATGACTGGCCTCTGCTGGTTCACCCGAGAGGTATCAAACTTCTGTCTGGGGTGTCCCAGAAGAATACGACGGATTCTTGGTCGCTTTTTTGCCGACAGTCGGTCAGGCTAATGATAAGTGGATGGCATGGTTGCCATTTTACAGTCCAGTATCCCATACGACCCTAGCCAAACCCGTGCCTTGCCAGGCATTCAGCCCACCGATATGGCGGAATGGTTGCACCAGGACGATGCCTTCGCCGCGCAGATGGCGCACCGTGCAGCCCTGTTAAAAAACCAGCGGGACGATGTTCTGGCCCTGTGCCCCGAGGCGGAGCCAGCCGCGCAGGAGTTGTTACAGCTTGTTCTGCGTCAAACCTACCCAAAGGCGACGGACTGCGCGTTGCGCTTGGATGGCGTTCGTGTGCCGATTGATTTTGCAAACCCGTTGGATACGCTGTGCAATCTAGTGCAAGAGGACTTCTGCATCCTCCAGAAACACGGGAATGAGCATGTTCTGACCGGTGCGATCCTGTGCTTTCCGGCCAGTTGGCTCTTGCGTGAAAAGTTCATGCGGCCGTTGGTTGGAATTCATGTGCCCGTGGACAGCTATGATGACAATATCGCTCGTCGTGTGCAGCGCCTGTTTGACGGGATACAACCGGGGCGACCGCTCTGGCGGTTCAATGCCCTCTGGTACGACGACCCCGAGCTGCACCAGCCCCGTAGTGCCAGCGATCGGCGTGAAATCCGCGATCATGGTCGCGCCCCATATTTGCGTAGCGAACGTCAGACCCTTCTGCGCCTGCCGGAAACGCGGGCAGTGGTGTTTTCGATCCATACATACGTTCTGGCCGCAAACCAGGTGCCAGAAATGGAAAACCCCGCCTGATGGCGGGGCCTCCAAGGAGGGTCTTCGGTAGTTGGGTTACATGCCGAGCGCGGTGGCGACATCGGCAAATGCATTGCTGGCGTTCAGCGCCACGATGGCAAAGGTAAAGACCAGAACCTGAGTGTTCAGGCGGAAATCCTCACCTCGGATCAGGTTGACCGCGGCCATCGACACAGCAATCGGAGCGGACATGCTGGCGACGACCCCCGTCAGGCACCAGCTGCTCAGCCGTAGGGCGTCGCTGGGACGATCGGAAGTGTCCTCTTGCGGATCAGGCGTTGCCTGCGCCACCGGGTCATCTTCGGTGCGAAAGGCGATGCTCAGCAATTGCTCATCGGTCAGTTGGATGGGGCGGGGGGTAGGTTTGGCAATCTCGGACTCTTCGGGTTCTGGAAAGTTCAAACCTGCAAACTGTCCGCTGACCGACTGAAAGATCTGTTTGCGATTTCTGGGTTTGGTCGGCGCGAGCGTATCAAAGGCGCTCATGAATTGCTCGACGGTCAGAACCGTGTGAGGCGACAGCCACTCCACCCGTTGGGATGAGCAGATGTCGACCATGCGATACAGGATAACGACCAGCATCAGCTCCGAGATTTCGGAATCATCCAGCAAGGGGGACACTGGGGAGATGTTGATAACCAAACGGTTGCGAGGACGCGACGCAGACGGCCTAACCAAGGTCTTCAGGCCGGCGGCACGATCCAGGCGCTCATGCCGGTCGTCGGGCTGCAGCTCCTCGGTCTCGAGCGTCAAACGAACGAGATACTGGCTGCAGACGATACTGGCCTCTGTGTTGCTTAGCAGGGCCTTGCGCTCAACGAGGTGGCCGTAGTCTTCTAAGGTCGCAGCGACAATTGTTCCGAAACGCTCGACCGCGCCGTCGGTGTCGCCTGCAAACTGCAAGCCGCCATGATAGCTGTGCTTTTTGGTCACTGCGCATTCCTTTGTCGCAAACCGTCTTGGGCATCATTCTAAAGCGCGATGTAGGGCAGAATTTGACGAAATTACAAAAAAATCGAAATTCAGATGGATTGACTACGCTTTGGAAACCAAGCGATTGAGGCTTTTTCCGTGCAACTATGGCGATATTGTGGCTGAACTGTGAGGGGTGCGCGGCGGGATCGCGGCCAGGCTATCCATCGATTCGGGCGGCCATTATCGCGATAGATTGCTGGTAGACCGAGGCGGCGTTCCACTGCTGGATAACCTTGAAATTGGGTTGCCCCGGCTGGTAGCCGCGACCGGGTTTCCAGCCTTTCTTGCGCAGGAAATTGGCGGTTGAGGCCAGCGCGTCCGTCATGTTGTAGAAGTCGACACGCCGGTCCCCAGTGGCATCGACACCATAGGTCAGCGCGTTTCCGGGTAGAAACTGAGTATGGCCCAACTCGCCATGTTTTGCCCCTTTTGTCGCCATGGTAATACTGCCTTGATCGACCAGCTTCAGTGCCCCAATTGCGTGAGGAATGAAGAACTCGGATCGGCGACAATCATAGGCCAGAGTGGTTATTGCTGACACAACCTGACTGTCGCCCATAAAACCCCCAAAGCCGGTTTCCATACCGTGAATGGCAATCAGAACCCCTGCTGGAACTCCATATTGGCGTTCCAACGCGGCATAGAATTCCGGGTTTCTTGCCTTACGTTTGCGTCCCTGCGCAACGATGGTATCGGCCCCGCGCACGCGCATGAATTTATCCAGCGAGTATTTGAAGCTTTTCTGGTTGCGATCCGCGGCAATGGTTCCGGTCGCATATTGCGTCTGTGCTAGGGCTTGCAGACCCTTCTTCTTTACCCCGGATTTCTTGGCCTGCTTGGCAAAATCAGCTTTCCAGGCCTCGAACCCGGCACTGGTGTTCCCACAGGGGGCCGCGAGACCAAGCGTCGGTGCAGACAGGGCGAGCGTCAGGGTTAGAATGCGCAACATCAGGTCAATTCCCTCATACAATATGCATTAAGGCTAAACGCCAGCCCTTGCTTCGCAAAGGGTTTAATACAGGTCCAACTCGCCAGCTTGCTTGAGGTCTTCGAACCATTCATCAGGCGTTCTGTCGATCTTGGCGTGTTTGACCATCATCGCGTTCATGTTCGGCAGATCCGAGGAGTCAGGCCAGTTCTCCGGCTGCCAGAGGTTGGAGCGGATGACGCATTTAGGGCAGTGGGCAAAAGCGGTTTCGACATGGACCAGTAGCGCCAACTTGGGCGCTTTGCCTTTGATGGCCATGGTCCTCAAGAGCGTTTCATCGGCACAGATACGCGCCGTACCGCGAAGGCGCAGCGTCTCCATCTTGCCGGGGACGAAGAAGATCACACTAACGCGTGGGTCCTTCAGAACGTTGTGAAAGGTATCGACGCGCTTGTTGCCGGGGCGATCGGGGATGGCGAGCATCTGGTCCGAGATGACATGCACGAACCCTTCTGGGTCGCCACGCGGCGAGATATCGAGATAACCGTCCGGGTTGGCTGATGCGATCAGGCAGAAGGTGGACCTGTCGATGAAGTCCCGGCACATCTGATCCAGAGTCGACAGTTCCTTTGCGATGATCTGAGGCAATGGCGCGCCGGTGATGCGTTCCAGCTGTTCCGCCGAGGTCACATATTCGGTGAATTGCGCGAACGGGTCATCGGGTGACATGCGCTCTCTCCCAACCTGTTTTGACTGTCAGTTTGAAAGATCACACCAGATGAGACAAGGGCGCCCGAATGGACGCCCTTGGAATGGTAGGTCTGCAACCGGCTTAGCAGCTGTAGTACATGCCGTATTCTACCGGGTGCGGTGTGTGCTCGTAGGTTTCGACCTCTTCCATCTTCAGTGCGATGTAGCCGTCGATCTGGTCTTTGGTGAACACGTCGCCCTGCAGCAGGAAGTCGTGATCGGATGCCAGAGCTTCCAGAGCCTCACGCAGCGAGCCGCAAACGGTCGGGATGTCGGCCAGTTCTTCAGCAGGCAGATCGTACAGGTTCTTGTCCATGGCTTCGCCCGGATCGATCTTGTTCTTGATGCCGTCCAGACCAGCCATAAGCAGTGCAGCAAACGCCAGGTAGGGGTTCGCAGCTGGGTCAGGGAAGCGAGCCTCGACGCGCTTGGCTTTCGGGCTTTCGGTCCACGGAATACGGACACAACCCGAACGGTTACGAGCCGAGTAGGCGCGCAGAACAGGTGCTTCGAAGCCCGGGATCAGACGCTTGTAGCTGTTGGTCGACGGGTTGGTGAAGGCGTTCAGGGTTTTCGCGTGCTTCAAAACACCGCCAATGAAGTACAGTGCTTCGTCTGACAGGTCGGCGTATTTGTCGCCAGCGAACAGAGGCTTGCCGTCTTTCCAGATCGACATGTTCACGTGCATGCCGGTGCCGTTGTCACCAGCGATTGGCTTCGGCATGAAGGTGGCCGATTTGCCGTAGGCGTGTGCAACGTTGTGGATGACGTATTTATACTTCTGCAGCTCGTCGGCTTGCTTAGTCAGGCTGTCAAAGATCAGGCCCAGCTCGTGCTGACAGGACGCAACCTCGTGGTGGTGCTTGTCCACTTTCATGCCCAGACGCTTCATGGTCGACAGCATTTCCGAGCGCAGGTCTTGCGCTTCGTCAACGGGGTTCACAGGGAAGTAACCGCCCTTGACGCCCGGACGATGGCCCATGTTGCCCATCTCGTACTCGGTGTCGGTGTTCCACGACGCGTCGGTTGCATCAACTTCGTAGGATACCTTGTTGATACTGTTCGAGAAACGGACGTCATCGAACAGGAAGAATTCGGCTTCTGGGCCCATGTAGGCTACATCACCGATGCCCGAGGATTTCAGGTAAGCTTCAGCTTTCTGAGCGGTGCCGCGCGGGTCACGCTCATAGGCTTCGCCGGTGTCGGGCTCAACAATCGAGCAGTGTAAGCAGATGGTCTTTTCCGCATAGAACGGGTCGACATAAGCGCTTTCGGTGTCAGGCATCAGTTTCATGTCCGACGCTTCGATCGACTTCCAGCCCGCAATTGACGAACCGTCGAACATGAAGCCTTCTTCCAGGAAGTCTTCATCGACCTGGTCGGCCATGATGGTTACGTGCTGAAGTTTGCCGCGCGGGTCGGTGAACCGGATGTCGACGTACTCTGCGCCTTCTTCCTTGATCAGCTGAAGAACTGCGTCCTTGCTCATTCTCTTGTTTCCTCTGAGTTGAAGATGGGTGTGTTACAGGGCTTCCGAACCGGTCTCGCCGGTACGAATGCGAATGGCTTGCTCGACAGGCGAGACAAAGATCTTGCCGTCACCGATCTTGTCGGTTTTCGCGGCCGAGACGATGGCTTCGATCGCGGCGTCAACCTGATCGTCGTCCAAAACGACCTCAACTTTTACTTTGGGCAGAAAGTCGACGACATATTCCGCGCCGCGATACAGCTCGGTGTGACCTTTCTGGCGGCCAAAGCCTTTGACTTCGATCACGCTGAGACCCTGGACACCAACGTCCTGCAGTGCCTCTTTCACTTCGTCCAGTTTGAACGGCTTGATGATCGCTTCGATCTTTTTCATTCCGGCTCACCTTGCATGGTTGTCTGAGGTGCAGTGATCACGTCTAAAGGGATGCAGCAATCCGATTGCGCGCTTCGGCGTGATCTGGTGCATTGAAAAAAGGCGCATGGTCAAATTTTGATCGGTTTGCACAAAAAGTAATCGAAATTGAATCGCGTGAGGATTTGAGATGGTTGATTTGCTGACGGCTGCGCAGATGGGTGCGCTGGAACGGGCGGCCATCGACTCGGGCGAGGTGACCGGGCTGGAGCTGATGGAGCGCGCGGGTCAGGGCGTTGTGGACGCGATCTTCGACGAATGGCCAGAGCTGAGGGATCGAGGGGCCAGCCCCTCGAGCTCCCCGGGATATTTTAGGCCAGATGAAGGGGATCCCTTGCGAGCCATGGTGCTGTGCGGGCCTGGGAACAATGGGGGCGACGGGTTTGTGGTCGCGCGGCTGCTTCGACAACGGGGGTGGGCGGTTGAGGTGGTCTTGTTTGGCGACCCGTCAAAACTGCCTGAGGACGCGCGGACGAATTATGAGCGGTGGGGTGGACCAACACGCGCGGCTGCGGATTTGGGGGATGAGGACTTGCGCCATCCGGATGTGTCGATTGATGCGCTGTTTGGGACAGGGTTGGCGCGGCCAATCGACGATGCTGCGCTTTGGGAACACCTTTGGGCGCATGATGATGCAGCAGATGCCTGGGCTTTGCGGCGGAAGGGGCGCGGTACAGATATCGTGCCACCACGGACCGTCGCGATTGATCTGCCCTCGGGGCTTTGTTCAGACTCAGGAAAGGTTTTGGGGGGTGCGTTTCCGGCACATGGCCGGCGCTGTGCCCGCTCGGCCCTGACGGTCACGTTTCATTCGCGCAAACTTGGGCATGTGCTGGAGGATGGGGCGTCCTATTGCGGGAAGCTGGTCGTCAAGGATATCGGGCTTAAGGGTGAGCCGAGCGCGTCCGAGGTGGTGACGGCGGTTCGGCAGCCGTCTGGCGAGGAGCTAGGGAAAGGTGTACCGGGCCACAAATACGCGCATGGGCATGCTTTGATTCTGACGGGTGGGTTTGGAAAAACTGGAGCCGCGCGACTGTCTGGGCGGGGGGCGTTACGGATTGGGGCAGGGTTGGTGACATTGGGTGTGCCGCCCTCGGCGCAGATGGAGGTGGCCTCTCAGATCACGGCCTTGATGATGATGCGGGTCGAGGGGGGCGACGACTTGCGCGACATTCTGACGGATCATCGACTTAACGCTGTGTGTCTTGGTCCTGGAATGGGTGTTGAGCGGGCGGCGGATCTGCTACCTGTTGCCCTCGCGGCGAAGCGCGCGACGGTGTTGGACGCGGACGCGCTAACGGCATTTTCCGAAGACCCTTCGGCCTTGTTCGCTCAGCTACATGTGGCTTGTGTTCTGACGCCTCACGGCGGCGAGTTTGCGCGGCTGTTTCCTGATATTGCCGAGAAGCTCTCCGCCCCACCGACCCGTGGTCCTGCCTTTTCTAAGGTGGATGCAACGCGTGAGGCTGCAAAGCGTGCGGGCTGTGTGGTGCTGTTCAAAGGGCCAGATACAGTGATCGCCGCCCCGGACGGGCGGTGTTCGGTTCATTCGGCGCAGTATGAGCGCGCGGCCCCTTGGCTGGCGACGGCCGGGTCCGGGGATGTGTTAGCCGGTTTCATCACCGGATTATTGGCTCGGGGGTTCGACGCGATGGGCGCGGCGGAGACGGCGGCGTGGCTTCACGTGGAATGCGCGCGTCGGTTCGGTCCTGGATTAATCGCTGAAGACCTGCCTGAGGTCTTGCCTGATGTTTATAAGTGTATGAATATGTAAGTGCGTCTTGCGCGATCGGGATGCGAAAATCACATCTGATCGCGCGTTCGTTACAGGAATTTCCCTGTGCGCATAGCGGCTATTTGCTGCGCTCATGAGAAGCTATCGGATTTTTCTTGGGGGCAGCCCGTTGTTTTTGCGGGAAGGCAGTTAGATGATTGAATTAAAACAACTTATCTTGATTGCGCCAAGGTATTCTGTTGCGGATTCGTCACCTTCTTTCGGCGTAGGGCGCGCCCCATTGGAACGGCTCGGTGTGGTGAGCATGTGAGCAAGACCAAATAACAAACTATTTCAAGGTGAGTGACATGACCCTTAACCTGAAAACCTCGTCTGTTGCGGCGCTTTTGGCGGCGACCACGGCCATTCCAGCTGCGGCTGAGCTGAAATACGAAAACAATAGCGGCGGATATGTAGAGCTCTACGGACAGTTCAACCCGGCGCTGATCTCAGTTGACGACGGACAAGACACCGAGACACGTTTGCTGGACAACGACCTGTCCAACAGCCGTGTCGGCTTGCGCCTTATGCAGCCCTACGGCGACAACGAGTTTACGTTTCGGCTCGAAACCGGACTAGGACTGCCAAACTCGAGCGAATGGAACCAGTTGGGTACGGATTTCAGCGGTTGGACGCGGGAAGATATCCGTCACGTGGATTTCGCGCTGAAGGGCGGCTACGGCAAGTTCTCGGCGGGGCAGGGCAGCATGGCTTCGGACGGGGCGGCTGAGACGGACTTGTCTTATGTTGGAACGGCGCTCTATTCGTTCACCAACGATGAAAACTCGGGCTTCTTCTATCGCGGAACCGATGGGGTACTCAGCGACATTACGGTCGGTGACTCCAGCAGCAACTTTGACGGTGGCCGCCGGACGCGCGTGCGCTACGATACGCCTGACTTCAACGGGTTCAGTGCAGCTGTCGCCTATGGTGAAAACGCGCTCTCCAGCAGCGACGATGACACGTATTACGACTTTGCGATCGCGTATAACAACACCTTTGCCGGTGGCGTCGAGTTTGCTGCCAGCGTGGCCTATGCCGTGCGAGATTTCGACAATGTTTCGGGTGAGCGCAAGGATACCATAGGGTCTGCCTCGGTTCTGCTGCCCAGCGGGTTCAGCTTTACCGCTGCTGCAGGGTCGCGGGACGACACCGCAAGTGGCGCATCGGATCCAAGCTTCTGGTACGCAAAAATTGCCTACGAGGGCGACTGGGTGGCCTGGGGTAAAACCGGTGTGGGCATCGACTACTACGATGGGTCAGACTTCAACAATGATGGGTCGGACACCAAAGCATGGGGTATCGCTGTTGTGCAGCGGATCGACTCGATCAACACGGATGCCTACCTGAAATACCGCAACCACGATTTCGAAGATGGGACGTCGTTCGACAAGAACGAAGCCTGGGTCTTGGGCGCGCGCTGGCAGTTCTGATCAGCGATAGATGTTTCACAAAACGCTCCGGTTCCAGCTGGGGCGTTTTTTTGCTGTTGAAGACGGTAAAACCGGGGTGATCCGGGCATTGCCCCCTTGCACGTGGGCGGCTGGGCAAATAGAAGGCGTCAAATTTGCCCGGCGCGCCGTTTTGCGCGCCCCGAATCCTATGGGGACTACCATAATGCAGGTTACCGAGACGCTGAACGAAGGTCTGAAACGCGGCTACAACATCGTTGTGACCGCAGCCGAGCTGGACGACAAGGTCAACGAGAAACTGACCGAAGCGCAGCCCGAGGTCGAAATGAAGGGTTTCCGCAAAGGCAAGGTGCCGATGGCGCTGCTGAAAAAGCAGTTTGGCCAGCGTCTGCTGGGCGAAGCCATGCAGGAAACCATCGACGGTGCGATGAACAAGCACTTTGAAGACAGCGGCGACCGCCCTGCGCTGCAGCCCGAGGTCAAGATGACCAACGAGGATTGGAAAGAAGGCGACGATGTCGAGGTCGCGATGTCCTATGAGGCGCTGCCTGAAATCCCGGAAGTCGACCTGAAATCGGTTGAGTTGGAAAAGCTGGTCGTCAAAGCAGACGACGCAGCCGTTGAAGAAGCGCTGAACAACCTGGCCGAAACCGCGCAGGACTTCAAAGCGCGCCGCAAGGGTTCGAAAGCCAAGGACGGCGACCAGATCGTGTTCGACTTTGTCGGCAAGGTTGATGGCGAAGAATTCGAAGGTGGCTCGGCCGAGGACTACCCGCTGGTTCTGGGCTCCAACAGCTTCATCCCCGGTTTCGAAGAGCAACTGGTTGGCGTGAAAGCCGAGGAAGAAAAAGACGTCAACGTTACCTTCCCCGAGGAATACGGTGCCGAGCATCTGGCCGGTAAAGACGCTGTCTTCACCTGCACTGTCAAGGAAGTGAAAGAGCCGGTTGCAGCCGAGATCAACGACGAGCTGGCAACCAAATTCGGTGCCGAGGATCTGGAAGCTCTGAAGGGCCAGATCTCTGAGCGTCTGGAAGCTGAATATGCCGGTGCTGCGCGCGCTGTCATGAAGCGTGGCCTGCTGGACGCGCTGGACACCAAAGTGTCGTTCGATTTGCCTCCGTCACTGGTTGAAGCCGAAGCCAAGCAAATCGCACACCAGCTGTTCCACGAGGAAAACCCGGATGTGGAAGGCCACGACCACGGCGAGATCGAGCCTTCGGATGAGCACAACAAACTGGCTGAACGCCGCGTGCGTCTGGGTCTGCTGCTGGCAGAGCTGGGTCAGAAGGCCGAGGTTGAAGTCACCGACGCCGAGATGACTCAAGCGATCATGAACCAGGCGCGTCAGTACCCTGGACAAGAGCGTCAGTTCTTTGAGTTCGTTCAGCAGAACGCACAGATGCAGCAGCAGCTGCGCGCGCCGATTTTCGAAGACAAGGTCGTCGACTACGTGTTCGAACTGGCTCAGGTCTCTGACAAAGAAGTCAGCAAAGACGACCTGCAAAAAGCCGTTGAGGCACTGGAAGAGGAATAATCCTCTTCCCCCCTTTCGGGGCGCCGAAATAGAAGCGGAGCCGCCTGATCAGGGCGACTCCGCTAGGGTGGCTTTGTACTATGAGGTGAGGGGGTCAGGCCTCATGAGCAAAAGCACGGGGGGTATGTAGCAGAGCGGTCTTCTGCTCTGGCGTGAAGGTGTTGGAGAGCGTCTCGATGAGCCTCAGAACATCTTGCCGTTCGGCCTCGGTCCGCGCTGCGTTCATCTGCTCCACAAAGTATTTCTCAAGCTCTGTGAGCGGTTTGTGGTCGCGATTTGCAGGGTTCTGATCAACCAGCTTCTTGCTGTTGAACAGCTCGAGCGCCTTGTCTTCTTCCAGGAAGACATCGGTTTTGATGCCTGCAAAGTCCCGAATGGCGTCGATACGTTCATCGGTGCAATCCAGAAGGGCGGCAAGGGCCGAGACTTTGCCCATCGGCACGGTTTTACCCACATAGTCATAGGGCGCACAGTTCGACCGTTTCAGCACCCGATCCATGATTGGGTCAATCACAGTTATGATGTCCTGAATACCGGCGTTCTTCGCATATTCCAGCGAACCGATCATAAGCTCACAGGTTGCGTAAGATACCGAGTTCTTATCTTTGCCGCGATTCAGCCGTTGGGTGTCGACGCAGAAGCGGGTGGATTCCCACATTGTCGCGCTGCGGATCGGAGGTTCGCCGTCAAGGATGGCCGAGAATACGTCCGACAACATGTGCGGTCCGGTGGTCTGCAGGGCACGCACGGCTGCGACGACATTCCCCCCGTCGTCGAGTCCGATTACGTATGCAGGATCAAGATGATCGAATTCATCGATTTCCTTGCCGTCTTCGATTTTGACGTCCCAGCCCAAGCGCTCGCCGAAAACGCGCGCGCGCAGTTCAAACATTTCGTCAAGGACGTCGCTGAATTGGTGTCTGTTCAGCCCATCTACTACGATGATCATGGTTTCCCCCTTCGAGTGGTTGTTCGGTAAACCGATCGTTACTCGTTTGAAGGGAGATTTCTATTGGGGGTTTCCCGTATTTTGACCGAATTGTGTGATTTTTGTGTTTATCCCGGGGTGATAAGCCCGATCGCGATCGCCCGCCCAACGGCCTGAGGCGTCGTCAAAGCGCTGAGTTTTTCGCGGCTGGAGCGCAGATGAACCTCAACCGTGCGGTGCGAGATCGACAGAATGTCGCCGATATCCTGCTGAGATTTCCCTGCCGCGACCCATTGCAGGATCTCGGCCTCGCGGGTCGAGAGGTTCGGGTGATAAAGCGCACCTGTCAGCTCATCCGAGGTCACCACGTTGTCATGGATATGCACGGCCATGGACTGCAGATCGCTGATCACATGGGTATACAGCTTGCGCCATTCTTCTTTGGAGCAATCCCGCGTCGCGCTCAGGAACCCGATATCCCCGTAAGGGCCGCGAACCGGTATTGTAACGCCTTGATTAGACAAACCAAAATCATGTGCGTCGCGGAAAACGCGTTGGAAGTCAGGGCTGCGTTCTAAGCGGCTCCAATCAACGGGGGCGATGCTGCGCTTTGCCATGTGAAGTGTCGGGTCAATCATGACCAGACCCTGCTTTTGATAGTGCTCGTTCCAGGCATCATCGTAGGTAACGAAGCCAGCAACTTTGCCCGCAGCGGGGTTCATCCCAGCGTAGGCGGCGTGATCCATATCGTGTTTTTCGCACACCTGCTTCAGAAACTCGGTGTACCGAGTTTCCGAGTCCGGCAGAGTGCTCAGATCAACGATCTCCATCTTTCGCCTACGACCTGCGGCTTATCTTGAAATCCGGTGGTGTGGCCGGACTTGCAATTTACCTAGAGTGGAACCCAACTTACCTCACGGCAATCAGGACATCACATAATTCAAAACATGACAAGTCAATGCAGGAAATGTCTAAGCTTTTGGCGTGTTGTTTCAGGCTATAGAGCATTTTTGTCACTATTTTGCCCAAACTGCTAACAGCGCTCAGGGCCTAGGGCGCGGGTCGTAGCCCTGTTTCGACAAGCATGCCGCGGGCCTTTGCTTCGGGGTAAAACCCTTTGGCGTAAAGGAAAATCGCGCGTTTTTGATCTCCGTCTGCCAGCATCCAAGCACCCTTCAAGTACTTGCCTGCGTATTCAAGATTTGTGTCTGCGTCCAGCAAACCTTGGGCATTTCCCTTGTATCCCATCGAACGTGCGGTAGCGGGCAGGATCTGCAAAAGCCCGTAATACGGCCGGTTTACAGCCCATGGCCTGTGCGTGCTTTCGCGTATTGCAAGTTTGTGGACCAGCTCTCGGGGGAGTTCGTAGTGATCGGCCCATTTGTTGATAGAGGCCCTCAGCTCGGGCGTTTCGTTGGGGTAGAGTGGCGGATCGAAGGGATCAGGGTCACCGCGTGAAACATCGACACCGCTGCACGCGGCGAGGGCAGACAGCGCAAGGAAAGCGATAATGCTGCGACGTGAGAATAGGGCCATCAAACTACTCCGAACTTCAGGCGGCGATCATATGGATCACGGGTCTTGTCGCAACCTTAGCTTTAAAATTTGGCTGAATTTTGCTGGTTCCGATACGAAAAAGGGCCGCGCGAGTGGCGCAGCCCTTCAATCTTGTTGCGTCAGCCAGATCAGGCTTTGGCTTCGTCTTCGTCCGTCGGAGCGGCCTCGGGCGCCAGATCTTCGTCTTCCGACGCGGCCGAGCCGATGTCGTCAAACAGTTCGGCGATTTCGAATTCAGCAGCGGCTTCTTCTTCAGCAGCCAGTTCCTGAATCGATTTGCCCGATGCCTGCAGCTCGGCTTCTTCTTCCGAACGAGCAACGTTCATCTTGATCTCGACTTCAACCTCGGGGTGCAGGCGAACTGCAACTGCGTGCAGGCCCAGTTCTTTGATCGGAGCGACCAGAACGACTTGTTTCTTGTCGACGGTGAAGCCTGCTTCGGTCGCAGCGTCTGCGGCGTCACGAGGCGTGACCGAACCGTACAGAGCACCAGCATCCGATGCCGAGCGAATCACGATGAACTGCTGACCGTCCAGCTTTTCAGCCAGCGCTTCAGCTTCTTTCTTGGTTTCCAGGTTGCGCGCTTCCAGCTGTGCTTTCTGGGCTTCGAACGACGCGATGTTGGCGTTCGACGCGCTCAGGGCTTTGCCTTGGGGCAGCAGGAAGTTGCGGGCGTAGCCGGGCTTAACGTCAACGACGTCGCCCATTTGACCCAGTTTCGCAACGCGTTCCAGAAGGATAACTTGCATATCAGTCTCTCCTTACTTCACAGCGTAGGGCAGCAGGGCGAGGAAGCGGGCGCGCTTGATAGCACGGGCCAGTTCACGCTGCTTTTTCGCCGAAACGGCGGTGATGCGCGAAGGTACAATCTTGCCACGCTCAGAGATGTAGCGCTGCAGCAGACGGGTGTCTTTGTAGTCGATTTTCGGCGCGTTCTCACCCGAGAACGGGCAGACCTTGCGGCGGCGGAAAAATGGTTTTGCGGCCATGGTTTATGTCCTTTCGTCAGGCGTTGATCAGCGGCGCTCGCGGCGGCCTTCGCGCTCATCGCGCTTCTGCATCTGGACCGAGGGGCCCTCGGCATGCTCGTCGACCTTGATGGTCAGAACGCGCATAACGTCGTCATGCAGGCGCATCAGGCGTTCCATTTCCTGAACCGCACCCGAGGGGGCATCGGTTTTCAAGAAGGCGTAGTGGCCTTTGCGGTTCTTATTGATCTTGTAAGCCATCGTCTTGACGCCCCAGTACTCGCTTTCGACGACGTTGCCGCCGTTGTCAGCCAGAACGGTGCCGAAATGTTCGACAAGGCTTTCTGCCTGCGCGTTGGACAGATCCTGACGCGCGATCATTACATGCTCATACAGTGGCATGTGCACTCCTGTTTATATCAAGGCGCATTTCAAAGGCGGGGCCATCTGGTCCTTCGCGACCCTGCCACGAGAGGCTGCGCGATTCATATCTCCTGCGAAGGATGGCCTCGTATACACGTTTGAGCGGGCGGGGCAAGCCCTGCCACATATGCCTCTGTGAAGTCGCCCAATTTCCACTGCTGCGCCCAATTCCTGACGCTTTTCGCCCCGAAGTTGATAAGCAACCCGGAAATAACCGGATAGCACAGACTTACGAAGGTAACCTTAATAAGGGTATGGATGTTATGACCGCGATTCAGACAAATACGCTCGACAATAAAGCGACGGGTACGAGCTTTGAGCACTCCGTTCCGGTCATGATCACGTTCAAAGCGAACTGGCAAGCGCGGCTGGTTCTGGCGCGCGCCGTCGGAGCCTTCCTGATCGTTTCCGCCTTTTCGATGTGGCTGATGCCCGGTTCGATGTTGGGGGCCGAGGTTTGGCCGATCAAAATGGTGGCCTCGATGGTGTTTCTGATCGTTGGCGTAAGCCTGTTGACGATCGAAGTGATGGATAGCCGCCCGGATGCCTATTTTGATCCGATCCGCCGCGAGGTGCGCGTGCTGCAGAAGAATGAAAACGGACGCCCTCAGACCGTTCTGCGTCGTAGTTATGACAGCCTGGGTGGCGCAAAGTTCGAGGATGACGAGGTACAGTTGTTCGATGTCGACGGCAGCCTGCTGATGAAACTGCCTCTGCAATCGGCGGATGTCAGCCGAGCGCTGAAGGGTCAGCTTAGCCAAAGTGTAACAATTTTCGCCTGAGATTTATTCTGTTCAACCAAGCACAGAAATTGTGAATCAAAAAGACTTGTGTGCTGCCCTTAGGCAGCACATTTTTGTTTCCGAGCAAACGCACTATGTTTGCGTATAGTCCACAAACCCGGAGACAGTCATGAAATCCACCCTCCTTGCTGCCGCGCTTGCCCTTACGGCAACCACTGCTTTCGCCAGCGCCGAAAAATACGTTCTGGACTCTAGCCATAGCCAGGTGCTTTTCAGCTACGATCACCTTGGTTTCTCGACCACTTACGGCATGTTCTCGGGCTTTGAAGGCGAGATCATGTTCG
The DNA here is from genome assembly GCF_056541705.1 of Ruegeria sp. AG1. Classification (NCBI taxonomy): domain Bacteria; kingdom Pseudomonadati; phylum Pseudomonadota; class Alphaproteobacteria; order Rhodobacterales; family Roseobacteraceae; genus Ruegeria; species Ruegeria sp. AG1. The sequence goes on from NZ_JBQFYU010000007.1 coordinate 233,023, forward strand.
ATCAGGAAGACCCCGCCGCGTCGAGCGTTTCGGTCTCTATGCCGGTTTTAGAGATGTTCACAGGCTGGAAGCCGCGTGAAGATCACTTCATGACCGAGGATTTCTTTGGCGCCGCCGAAGGGGACCTGATTACGTTCACCTCGACCTCGATCGAAGTGACTGGCGAAAACACCGCAAACATCACCGGTGACCTGACCATGAACGGCGTTACCAAATCGGTCGTTCTGGATGCCAAGCTGAACAAGGCTGACAACCACCCGATGGCAAACAAGCCTTGGGCCGGCTTCGACGCCACAACGACGCTGGTGCGCAGCGAGTTCGACCTGGGTCAGTTCGCGCCCTTCGTCAGCGATGAAGTTCAGGTGCAGATTTCTGTCGAGGCTCAGAAAGCCGAGTAAATCTGCGCGGATCCCTTGGATCACAACCGCCGGGGGCCAAAACCCCCGGCGGTTTCTTTTTTATTCAGAACGTTTCGCCGTCAGGTCAACGGAGACCGTAACGTTGAAGCCCAGAGACTCCTCGGTCGGTTGGGATGTGCCCACATCGAACGCCATGCGGTTCAGTTCTAATGTGCCGGACATGCTTGCCGTGTCGTCCTCGAGTAGCAGGGAGAAGGGCAGTATGACGTCCACCGATTTGTCTCGGATAGTCAGGGGGCCTCGGGCCTCGTAGCCTGTATCTGTCTTGAACAGGTCAGCTTTGAACTGGGCCGTTGGGAATTGCGCGCTGTCGAAGAAATCAGCGCCCATGGCTTGGTCCGTGACTGTCCCGAGGCTGAGCGACGCGATGGCGATGGTCACATCCACCGATCCCGCAGGGCCCGGTTGGGCGGGTTCTTCAAACGCGATTGCGGCCGTCCACTCGCCGAAGCTGCCAGTGACGGGGCTGCCCAACTGCGAGATTGTGATCGCAAGGGTGCCTTCTTCGACGTTCCAGTCGGATTGCACATCGCCAAGCTCGGCCGCATCCACGGCGCCTTTTGCGTGATCCTCGAACACTCCGATGGACCAGCCGCCGACCAGAACGGCACCCCAGATGGCCAAGGCTGCAAATGCAGGTACGGGTGAGTGGTGTTGCGTTGGAGGTTCGGGCGCGTCAGCTCGTCCCGGCAGCATCCGTCGCAGGGTGCTGTCCTTGTCCACGACGTGATGTTTCAGCGCACCCGCGATGTGCAGCGCCAGCGACCCGGCAAGAACCCAGATGAACAGCCAATGCAGGTTTGCCGTCACCTCGGACAAATAGAGGGATTTGGGCACGAAGGGCAGGTTTTGGCCGAAGGGCCACCAAATGGATGCAAAGCCTTCGGTCGCGGCGTGGTGTATCCAGCCGGTCAAGGGCACCAGAACAAGCGAAGCGTAGAGCATCCAGTGAACGGTCTCAGCGGCGAAAGCCTCGGGCTTGTTGTCCGCATTCAGCAGGCCGGGTTTGGTTTGGGTCAGCGCCCAGAGGATACGCGCCAGCGCCACGAAGAACACGGTGACCCCGATCGTTTTATGCAGGGAAAACAGCGTTGCGGCCCGCGCGATATCGGATTCGCTGGTCGGGATGTTCGGGTCGTAGATGGCATGCGCCAGACCATTGGCAAACCAGCCCAAGGGCAGGGCGGTCAGGATCAGCAAAGCGGTCAACCAGTGAAAGGTTTTGGTCACGCTGCCATAGCTTGAAAAGGTATTGGTCGAGGGCATCTCTTGCACGCTCCGGATTCGATTGTCTGACTTGAACCTAAAGCCAGACGGATTCGGCACAAGCCCGACCCGCGCACAGATATGGTGCCCGAATGCAGAGCGCAGGCCCTACTTGTGCCGCGTCCTCACACGGTTTACACCCCGCCGCAACCTAACGTCATCCAAGAGGTTGCAATGACACGCGCGTTCGTTTTCCCAGGGCAGGGTGCCCAGACCATCGGCATGGGCAAGGCTCTGGCCGAGGCATACCCGGCAGCTCAGGCCATCTTTGAAGAGGTGGACGACGCGCTTGGCGAAAAGCTGAGCCAGCTGATCTGGGAAGGCGACATTGCCGATCTGACCCTTACGCAGAACGCGCAACCGGCGCTGATGGCGACCTCGATGGCGGCGATGCGCTCGCTTGAGGCCGAAGGAGTCTCGGTCACCGATGCCGCTTTTGTGGCCGGGCATTCATTGGGTGAGTATTCCGCACTTGCTGCAGCTGGTGCGTTGTCGGTGGCCGATACCGCACGTCTGTTGCGGACCCGTGGACAAGCCATGCAAAGCGCCGTGCCGGTGGGCGAAGGTGCGATGGCTGCGATCTTGGGGCTGGATCTTGATGCCGTGCGCTCTGTGGCTGAAGAGGCCGCGCAGGGTGAGGTTTGTCAGGCGGCCAATGACAACGACCCGACTCAGGTTGTGGTGTCCGGCGCAAAAGCTGCCGTGGAACGCGCGGCTGAGATTGCCAAAGAAAAGGGCGCAAAGCGTGCGGTTATGCTGCCAGTCAGCGCTCCGTTCCATTGCGCGCTGATGCAACCCGCTGCGGATGTGATGGCCGAGGCACTGGCCGCCGTTGAGATCAAGGCACCGGCCGTTCCTCTGATCGCCAATGTGCGGGCCGAGGCGGTCACAGCCCCCGATTTGATCCGCCAATTGCTGGTCGAGCAGGTCACAGGATCGGTCCGCTGGCGGGAAAGCGTGCAATACATGGCGGCGCAGGGTGTCACCGAGACATGGGAAATTGGCGCGGGTAAGGCTCTGTCGGGTATGATCCGCAAAATTGACCGGGCAATTGCAGGCAAGGCCGTTGGTACGCCCGAGGATGTTCAAAAGGCCGTTCGGGCCGAATCGTAAGCATAGAACGCGGCCTTCGGGGCGCCTCACGAGGGAAATAGAATGTTTGATTTGACAGGTAAGAACGCGCTGATCACTGGTGCTTCGGGTGGTATCGGAGGCGATATCGCGCGGGCTCTGCACGGCGCGGGTGCCTCGGTCGGTCTGTCCGGCACGCGGGTTGAACCGCTGCAGAAACTGGCCGACGAACTGGGCGAACGCGCCCACGTGCTGCCGTGCAACCTGAGCGACTCCGAAGCCGTCGAGGCCCTGCCAAAACAGGCAGCCGAGGCGATGGGCTCGGTCGATATCCTGGTCAACAACGCGGGTATCACACGTGACAACTTGTTCATGCGCATGTCCGACGAGGAATGGCAGAGCGTGATTGACGTCAACATGACCTCGACCATGAAGCTGTGCAAAGGCGTGATCCGCGGCATGATGAAGGCGCGTTGGGGCCGGATCGTGAATGTCTCGTCCGTTGTGGCTGCGATCGGCAATCCGGGGCAGGCGAACTATGCGGCCTCCAAGGCGGGGATGATCGGGTTCTCGAAAGCGTTGGCGCATGAGGTCGCAACGCGTGGTATTACGGTGAACGCAGTGGCCCCTGGCTTTATCACGACGGCGATGACGGAAAAGCTGACGGACGAGCAGAAAAAAGGTTTGTTGCTGAAAGTTCCGGCTGGTCGAATGGGCGACCCTGAGGAAATCGCGGCCGCTGTTCTGTACCTGTCCAGCCCCGAGGCCGGATACGTGACCGGAACAACCTTGCATGTGAACGGCGGCATGGCCATGTTGTGACCGCAACCAAGGCGATGCGAAAGCGTTTGCCTTGCGCGTTGACTATGCTATAGGCGGCGCATCTATGCTGGGGCCGGTCGTTTTGGTCGGCCCTCGACTTTCCCGGACAGCCGGGAGCCAAACCGCCCGGAACGGGCAAAACAAGTCCATCCCGAGCGGGCAAGGGCAGAACCGGGCGGATCGCCCTGAAGAAAGAATGAGGAATAGACATGAGCGACGTCGCAGATCGCGTGAAGAAGATCGTTGTTGAACACCTGGGTGTTGAAGAAGACAAAGTAGCGGAAAACGCTTCGTTCATCGACGACCTGGGCGCAGACAGCCTGGACACCGTTGAACTGGTCATGGCCTTCGAAGAAGAGTTCGGCATCGAGATTCCCGATGACGCAGCCGAGACCATCCAGACCTTTGGCGACGCCGTCAAATTCATCAGCGAAGCGTCCTAAGCGTATCGTACTGATAGAAAAGCGGCGCTTCCGGGCAACGGAGGCGCCGCTTTTTTGTGCCTGCGTTAAATTCAGGGTTGCACGAGGCGATTTCGATTCGCACTGTTTCCACTGAGGCACAATTCAAGGTGGGCAGGACATGATAAGATCCACCCCGATGATAAATACGGCGCGTCTGACACTCTGTGCGATGCGCCCTGAGGATTTTGAACGGTTCGCCGAGATCTGGCGCGACCCGTGTGTAACGCGCCATATCGGTGGCACCCCGCGGTCGCGCGGTGAGGCCTGGGACTCGTTTCTGCGCAATGCAGGGCATTGGCAGATGGCCGGGTTCGGGCAATGGGGTGTGCTGCAGCAATCGAATCGCAAGCTGATCGGTCAGGCTGGTTTCTTCTATGGAAACCGTGCAATGGGCGAGGATTTCGACACTTATCCCGAAGCCGGTTGGGTTCTGGCCCCCGAAGCTCAGGGGCTGGGTCTCGGATATGAGGCCGCTCAGGCCGCCCATGATTGGTTTGATCGGATCATGCCGGGCCGATTGGTGGCGATGGTAAACGCAGCCAACGCCTCGTCGCAGAAGCTGGCGAAAAAGCTGGGCTATGTCGTGATGCGCGAGGCCGAGCACGACGGCACCCCTGTTCATCTTCTTCGCCGCAATGGTCCCCCGGCGCGGGCGTAATACCGCCAACACACAGCAATGCCGCAAACAGCGCAAACAATGCCGATCCTGGTCGCAGCAGGCTCGGATGTGAGGGTGTATGTTACTATGAGACTTTAGGGCGCTTGGGCGGAGGAGAAAGCTCATGAGAATCTACCCCACAATGGAACTTCAGAACGGTCGCTGCGTCACCTTGGACAAAGGGCGTCTGGAGGATGCGATGATCTGGCATGTGAACCCGGTCGAAACCGCGCGGGGTTGGGCAGAGGCCGGGGCCGAGTGGATGCATCTGACAGATTTCGATGCTGTAGAGGGCCGTGATACCAACTCGGAACTGGTGGAAGAGATCATTCGGTCGGCCGAGATCCCCGTGCAATTGGCTGGGGGTATGCGCACGCGTGAGCAGGTCGAATACTGGATCGACAAGGGCGCGGGCCGCGTTGTGATCGGGACGCTAGCGGCGCGGGACCCCCATCTGGTGAAGGAACTGGCCAAGCTTTACCCGGATCAGATCGTTCTTGCGGTCGATGTATGGCAGGGGTTTGTCATGACCGACGGCTGGCGTAGCCAAAGCGCGTTCACACCCGAAGCGTTCATTGATGCCTTCGATGGCACGCCTTTTGCAGCCATCGTTGTGACCGATATCGACAGTGACATGGAAGACGTTGAGGCGCAGCTGGGCCTGATCTCCGGCCTGGCGCAGCATTCGCGCACGCCGGTCATTGCCAGCGGCGTGGTGCGTACTGCGGACGATATCTCGCGCCTGTCCTACATCCCGAACATTGCGGGCGCGATTGTCGGCCGAGCTTTGTTCCGGAAAACAGTCGATCTTTCCGACGCTCTGGGCGTAGCAGCTGGCGCGCATGAGCCAGTGGCGCAGTTCCAGTAACGGAACCGAAAATGAAACTCTCTCGCCCTGCGATTTCAGTAGGGCGAGGGGGATTAGCAGGCGCAGGATCGCCCAAAATCAAGCTGAAACCGCAAGATGCAGACGGGGAATGGAGCGTGGCCCTTGCCCCCGCACCCCGGGCCGGGGTATGAGCGGTTCGCATAACAGTAAGCAGGCAAGAGGCACTTCATGCGCAGAGTCGTCGTAACCGGTCTGGGGTTGGTCACTCCTTTGGCCAGCGGAGTCGAGGAAACCTGGTCGCGTCTGCTGGACGGAGAGTCCGGCGCAGGGCCAATCACACATTTCGATGCCGAGGCAAGCGGGGTCACTACGACCTATGCCTGCGAGGTGCCGCGTGGAGACGGAACAAACGGAACGTTCAACCCCGATGACTGGATGCCTCCGAAAGAACAACGCAAGATCGAAGACTTTATCCTGTACTCGATCGCTGCGGCGGAGATGGCGTGCAAGGATGCAGGCTGGACCCCTGAGGGTGAGGAAGATCGCCTGCGCACTGGCGTTCTGATCGGCTCAGGTATTGGTGGGCTGGGCTCGATTGCGGATACCGCTAACTTAATCCGTGACAAAGGCCCGCGCCGTGTGTCGCCCTTCTTTATTCCCGGCGCACTGATCAACCTGGCGTCCGGTCAGGTGTCGATCCGGTTTGGGTTTAAAGGGCCGAACCACTCGGTCGTGACTGCGTGTTCGACTGGTGCCCATGCGATTGGGGACGCCAGCCGCATCATCCGCGCAGGCGACGCCGATGTCATGGTGGCCGGTGGCGGCGAGGGCTGCATCTGCGAGATCGGCATCGCGGGTTTCAACGCCTGTAAGGCGTTGTCGACTAAGTATGCAGACGATCCGAAGAAAGCCAGCCGCCCCTACGACGTTGACCGCGATGGTTTTGTCATGGGTGAAGGCGCAGGCATCGTCATTCTGGAAGAATACGAACACGCCAAAGCACGTGGCGCGAAGATCTATGCCGAGGTTCTGGGCTACGGAATGTCGGGCGACGCGTATCACATCACCGCACCGTCGGAAGATGGCGACGGGGCCGAGCGTTCGATGAAAGCCGCGCTGCGCAGCGCTGGGCTGGAGCCGAAAGATCTGGACTATATCAACGCGCATGGAACCTCGACTATGGCGGACACGATCGAACTGGGTGCTGTAGAGCGTCTGCTGGGGGATCACGCAGCGAATGCGACCATGACTTCAACCAAATCCGCTACAGGGCACCTGTTGGGGGCAGCGGGCGCGATTGAGGCGATCTTCTCGATCCTTGCGATCCGCGATCAGGTGGCGCCTCCGACCATCAACCTCGACAATCCGGCGGTTGAAACGCCGATTGATCTGGCTCCGAACGAAAAGCGCGAGCGTGAGATCAACGTGGCCCTTTCGAACTCGTTCGGGTTCGGCGGCACCAATGCCAGCGTGATCTTCGGAAAGGCCAGTTAAATGTGGCGGGCCATTGCATCGAACGCGCTGACCATCCTGGTGGTCGGCCTGTTTCTGGTGGGCGGTCTGATCCTTTGGGGCCAGACCCAGTATCATTCGGAAGGCCCGCTGGAAACCGCGATCTGCCTGCGGGTGGAAAGCGGTTCGAACATGACACGGGTTAGCCGCGAGCTTGAGGACCAGGGCGCGATCACCAACGCCACGATCTTTCGCATGGCCGCCGACTACACCGATCGGGCGCAGCAGTTGAAAGCAGGCAGCTTTCTGGTGCGTGAAGGCGCGTCGATGGAGCAGATCATCTACGAGATCACCAGCAGCGGCGCGAGCACCTGCGGCTCAGAGATCGAATACCGCATTGGCGTGACCCGCGCGCAGACCCGCGTGCGCGAGTTGAACCCAGCCACGCTGGAATTCGACGAAATCGCCGAGTTCGACATGGCCGAGGAAGAAACACCGGCGGCCTATCAGGAGAAGCGCCAAGAGGCAGACACGCGCTATCGTGTTTCACTCGCAGAAGGCGTGACCTCATGGCAGGTGGTTGAGGCTTTGAAGGGTTTTGAAGCGCTGAGCGGCGAGGTTTCCGAGATTCCTGCCGAAGGCTCGCTTGCGCCAGACAGCTACGATGTCGCTGCCGGTCAGGACCGCAACGACATCCTGAAAGCGATGCAGGACAAACAACAGCTTCGGATCAATGCTGCCTGGGAAAACCGCCAAGAGGGTTTGCCGCTGGAAAGCCCTGAGGAAATGCTGATCCTTGCCTCGATCATCGAAAAAGAAACGGGCGTTCCCGGAGAGCGGGGCCAGGTCGCCAGCGTCTTTGTGAACCGTCTGAATCAAGGCATGCGCCTGCAGACCGACCCGACGGTTATCTACGGCGTCACCAAGGGGCAGGGACCGTTGGGACGTGGCCTAAGGCGCAGCGAGCTGAACCGGCCAACACCTTGGAACACCTATCAGATCGACGGGCTGCCACCGACCCCGATCGCCAACCCCGGTCTGGCGAGCCTCGAAGCAGCCGTTGCGCCTGACAACACGGACTACGTGTTCTTTGTTGCGGATGGCACCGGAGGCCACGCCTTTGCCGAGACGCTGCAGGAACATAACCGCAATGTCGCGAAATGGCGCGAGATTGAGGCCGAACGAAACTCGGGCAACTAAGCCAAAACGAAAAACAGCGCCGCTTTCGGCGCTGTTTTTTTAGGTCAGGCTGCGGGTTTGCGACGAGGGCGCCGGCGCTTGTTTTGCCCGGGTTTCGCACCTCCGTTCGCCGGTCTCGGCTTGAAACGCCGGTTGTTCTGGCGACGCCCGCCGCGTTCAGCTTCAACAGGTTCGGGCTGTGTGCCGCTGGCGACCGGGATGTCGATCTTCATCAGTCTTTGGATTTGACGCAGCAGGTCGACCTCTTCCGCCGAGCAGAAGGCAATTGCCTCACCCTCGCGACCGGCGCGCGCGGTGCGGCCAATGCGGTGGACATAGTTGTCGGGCACCTCAGGCAGGTCGTAGTTGATCACATAGGCGACGCCGGGAATGTCGATCCCACGCGCGGCGACATCTGTTGCGACCAGCACGTTGATTTCACCGGCACGGAAGGCCTTGATGGCGCGGTCACGCTGTCCCTGGCTTTTGTTGCCGTGGATCGAGGCGGCGTTGTAGCCATCGGCGACCAACCCCTTCATCAGCTTCTCGGCCCCGTGTTTGGTGCGCGAGAAGACAAGGGTCAGCGCGTCGGTGTCCTGCGACAGGATCTCACGCAGTTTGCCGGGCTTCTCGGGTTTAGTGACGAAGTGAACCGACTGCGTGATCTTGTCCGCCGCTTTACCCGGAGGCGAGACCTGCACCCGCTGGGGATTGGTGAGATAGGCGCGGCTGATCTCCTCCATCTGCTTCGGCATCGTGGCCGAGAACAGCATGGTCTGACGCGGTGTGCCTAGAGCAGGCGCGATTTTGCGCAGCGCGTGGATGAAGCCAAGATCCAGCATCTGGTCGGCTTCGTCCAGAACAAGGTGGCGAACCGACCCAAGGTCGACGGCCTTCCGCTCCATCAGGTCGATTAGACGCCCTGGCGTGGCCACCAGAATATCTGTGCCGCGGCCCAGAAAGGCGATCTGTTTGTTGATGGACTGACCACCCACAACAGTTGCCACGCGCAATTTGGTCTTGCCGGTTAGAACGCGCAGGCTGTCGGCAATCTGGTTCACAAGCTCGCGCGTTGGCGCGAGGATCAGAGCCTTGGCCGTTTTGGGCGCAGGTTTGCCGGGTTGGTTTAGCAGGTGATCAACCAAAGGCAGGCCAAAGGCCAGCGTTTTGCCGGTACCGGTCTGCGCCAGCCCCAGAATATCATGCCCGTTTAGAGCCAGCGGGATCGCCTGGTTCTGGATTGGCGTGGGCTGTGAGAAATTCGCACTTTTCAGTGCATCGTTGAGCGCTGGTGCAAGGCCCAGCATATCGAAGTCGAACAATATTTATCCTTTGCCGCCCGCAGCATTCGCCAACGGGCAAGTCGTGATGGGCCGCATTCGCGACCGATAGGGTCAAGCGGGACCTCGGGACAGGCAGGCGAATCCTGCTCTATCTGGTCGTCGCGTTAAGAACCCTGCGTGATGGGGAACTGGAAAAATCTGTGGCGCTGTGGGGCAGATGGTGCCCGCCGAGGCTCACGCGTCAGCGCTGGTCAGATGCTCATGATGCGTGGCAACTGAATTGTCAAGGCTTGTCAGTGATAGTTCCTTGGTCTTGGGAAAACCCTGATCCGGCTTATCGGATCAGGGCAGGGCAAGTTTAGGTGCGAAGATCCCCCGCATGGGCGATGCTATCGCGATTGGCTTCAACGAATTTCAGCATATGCCCCATCGAATACGTTCCGTCGTCATCTGCGCCAAGTTCTTTCCACGGCTTAAAGTCATGGGTCGAGCAGACAAGGCTTTCCGGGTCAAGATACAGAAGCCGCAGCAACACCGTCGCGACGATCGTGCCGCCCACCGGCCCAAGTCGACCGCCATGACCTTCGGCCTCTTGCAGACAGTAATACCACAGCGGTGTTTTGGTGACGCCGTGGTCTGACAGCTCAGGCGGAGCCGCAAGTTCGGGCACATGCATCTTTCGCGCCATTTGTTGACCTGAGGCAAGCTCCAACGTGAGGCGGTCGCGCAGCAGGTTGCGCAAAGGAAGTTTGCGGTTCTGATCCTCGGTCATTGTGGCGCCGCCGATATCGGCCGTGCCGCTGATGAAGGGGAGCGCGAAAATGGATTGCGCCATTTTGCGCCCAATGGGTCGCGCACGCGTGCCTGCAGTTTGACCGGGATAGTCGAACAATTTCTCGAAGTGAATGTTCAGGTCTGACGGTCGGAAGGAGAACTCGGGCCGTCCTAGCTTGAACAGGTCGAAATCCAGATTGCCATGATTGAGCCGGTATTTGGACTGCACTGTGGCGTGCCCGAAGCGGTAAGCAGCGCCGGAGAATTCTATCGGCATAACCGGAGAGTCATCTTTGAAAGGCTTCGGAAGTGTCCCAACTTCGAGATGATCACGCACATGTTTTAGAATGTGGGCGTCGACGAATGCCTGAAGCAAATCATGGGCCACGAGATACTGATAGTGCAGCCGACAAATTCGGCGCGCAACCTGGAAAGGCTCCTCGCTTTTCTTGAAGGTATGCATGGCTGCCGCTGAAATGCCGGACAAGGCTTTGCGCGCCATGCCACTGTCTGCTTCCAAAGCTGTCATGACGATGTTGTGCAAGCAAATGAAAGCGCCCTGCAATTGCGAAACGATCTGGTTTTCGTCGTTACGAGGGTCACCAATCAGCGCCGTGCCTTGCTTGGTTCGGGCAAGATCGAGATGATTGTCAGCGTTGCCAAAAAGAAGGAACCCGTGATGGTCCGGGTGATAGAGGTGCGGCGATGCTTCTGGGCCATCGCCGTAAACGCAATCGAGGTCCAGTGTCGGGGTGCGGATATTACGAATGGTAGCTGGATCAATAACTGTCCCAATGGCCGAGGTTGCGTCCAGCGTTACATCGTGGTCGACGAATTGACCGAAGAAGGTCATACCGGCGGCGACGTCATGCCCCTGTGGGTCATTGGTATCTTTCATTGAGTCAACCGCTGCATCAAACGCGGCGAGGACGTCAGCGGTATCAAAGGGCTCACCGCCTGGGGCGATACCTGAGAGAGGATTACGATGCCCAATTCGTCCAAACGTATCCGGCAGCGGCGGGCGTGGGGTATCCGCGCATTCTTTTACCAGCGTTTCATATCGGCTAAGCCCATGGGGTTGGCGTGACATAACTACTCCAAAAAATAAACAACTTCGTTCTAGGTTGAATCATGCTCACAAAATGATGAGCATAATGGTCAAAATAGCACAAATGAGGATATAAATCCTTCTTTTTCTCAAAACCGGAAACGAAATTGAGGAATAAGTCTGTGTTTAATATGGGTATGCAGGCTGTATTTGGGGGTATTTTCTTTCGAAGAGGTGGTTCGCGCAGGACAACGCTCGCGGAGGGTTATAAAAAGTTTAATAAACAGAACGGCTTAGGTGTTGCGGCCCGTTGCGCACAAACTTGACACAGCGCACTCATTCTCGTATAAGTTGTGCCATGCTAGAAGAAGTGGGGAACGGCCCCGGGGCGACCCGGCGGCCGTTTTTTCGTTTCTCTCGTGCGGAGAAAACTCACGCATGAGGTCACAGGCAAACATGACTTTGATTACCCCGGAAGAGCGGATCTCCCAGACGGCCGACTTGTTGCAGTCGCTCGAGAGGTCCATTCGAGATCTGCGCCATGCAGCGGAAGAACTGCGCCAGCAGATCGGAGCCGGGGAGGATGCAGACCTTGCCGGAACAGGCAAGCAACTCGGCCAGCTAGAGGGGCTGATCCGCAGTTGCCAGAAAGTGGAGACAAGCTTTGTCGAACAACATCTCAGACAAGCCGGAATTGCCCAAGGGGGATATGCGCTCGACCTTGACCGGGCTCGGTTTGAGGTCGGGTGCAGACTGGCTCGCCTCCGCACCTGTTGCGGTGCAGGACAGATTTCTGAGTGAGATCGGGGAGGGGGGGCTGTGTGCCCTCCCTTTCCTTTTCGAGTTCTGGGCGCTGCCGCATCAGTTACCGCCCGATGGCGACTGGCGGTCTTGGGTGATCATGGGCGGGCGCGGGGCTGGTAAGACGCGCGCAGGGTCTGAATGGGTGCGCTCGATGGCCGAAGGGGCCAAGCCTTTGGACAAGGGCGCGGCGTCTCGTGTGGCGTTGGTGGGTGAGACCTTTGATCAAGTGCGCGATGTGATGATCTTTGGCGATAGCGGTATTTTGCAATGTTCCCCGCCCGACCGACGGCCCACGTGGAAAGCCTCTGAGCGCAAGCTGATCTGGCCGAACGGGGCCGAGGCGCAGGCGTTCTCAGCGCATGATCCCGAGGGATTGCGCGGCCCTCAGTTCGATGCGGCCTGGGTGGACGAGTTGGCCAAATGGAAGAAGGCCGGGGAGACCTGGGATATGCTGCAATTTGCTTTGCGTTTGGGCGATCAGCCTCGGGTCTGTGTGACGACAACACCGCGCAATGTGAAGGTTCTGAAAGAGTTGCTGGCATCGCCCTCCACCGTTCAAACCCATGCGCCGACCGAGGCGAACCGCGCCAATCTGGCCGCGTCCTTCCTCGAGGAGGTGCGCGCACGCTACGCAGGCACACGGCTGGGGCGGCAGGAGTTGGACGGGGTGCTATTGTCAGATGCCGAGGGGGCGTTGTGGACGGGTTCGATGCTGGAGGCGGCGCGTTGCGCGCATCTGCCCGAGCTGGACCGGGTGGTTGTGGCATTGGATCCGGCGGTGACGGCGGGATCGAACGCCGATGCCTGCGGAATCGTGGTCGTGGGCGCGCAGCTACAAGGCCTGCCCGAGGCGTGGCGCGCCTACGTGCTGGTCGACCGCACAGTGCAGGGCGTCGGCCCGACGGGCTGGGCGCAGGCGGCGATTGACGCGATGGACGAATTCGGGGCCGAACGGCTGGTGGCCGAGGTCAATCAGGGCGGGCAGCTGGTGGAAGAGGTCGTGCGGCAGGTGGACCCTCTGGTCCCGTTCCGCGCTGTTCGCGCCTCACGCGGCAAGGTCGCGCGGGCCGAGCCTGTGGCGGCGTTGTACGAACAGGGACGAGTGAGCCACGTGGCCGGGCTGGACGCGCTGGAGGAGCAGATGTGCCAGATGACTGCACGCGGGTTCGAGGGGCAAGGCTCGCCCGATCGCGTCGACGCTTTGGTATGGGCGCTGCATGAGTTGATTGTGGGGCCTGCGGGAACGTATCAGCGGCCAAGGGTGCGGAGTTTGTGAACTCTAAGAAGTGTGCTTGCCATCAATCAGGTTTTGCATAGCGGACTGATCGCTTGTTGGAAGCACTCAGGTTCAGGACATCGGCTTCCCTTGGCTCCAACTATCCTCATATTCACCGAGCAATCGGGACAACGCCAACAGCGAAGAAAACAGCCTTGCATAGACATCCGGTGACATCATTGTTTTGTAGTCATCAAGCACCTGCACAAGATTGACTACACCTGAGGCAAACGCCTCGTAGACGTGTTTGTCGGCAGCGGTAGGTTCGTTTGTCCAAATATCGTGCGCATCGTAGTAGACGGGCGGGACAGGGTCATTTTCATTCATCGGGTGGCCTCTTGCATTCGAAGCGCACGTGGGGGCGTATGCAACGCAAACAACACCTCTGGCATGAATTCAAAAGACTTTGGCTGCGACTGAAAAGGAATTTGGTTCAAACTTCAACGAGCGGCCAATTCTTACAATTGGCCATTTTGGATTCAGGGCAGGGCTCACACGACCGGCTCGACGCGCCGGACAGGGCGCTGCACGAGTTGATGGTGGGGCCCGCGGGGGCGTATCGGCGGCCTCGGGCGTGGTGCCTTTAGTTATTGCTCACCAGTTTTCTCGAATTTAGCAAATGCTTCTGCGTAATCGGGGTGCCAGCGAGAGAGTGGAGGGCGGTTTTCGGTAATGTCTTGAATAGCCCATTGTGCTCGACGTCGGTCGCGTGTCTCGTCGACATCATTGTCCGGGCAAAGGATATAAAAATCACCATTGGCCATTCGACTGAACAAGTGATCAACCGTTTGTTCACTGGTCCACGCCGCGGGCGGTTTTTCCGGGAGGAAAGACGCAATCATACCAGTGTATGTAAAACCTGGCACAAACAAGTGAACAGTAATTGGTGCTCCGGCTTCACGCAACTCATGAGCCAATTGTTCGCTGAGTACTTTGACCGCGGCTTTGGTGACATTATAGCCGGGGTTACCCGGCGGTGTTGTAATGCCCTGTTTCGAGCCGGTATTTATGACTACAGCAGGGCGGTTAGCTTCGATCATGCGAGGCATAAAGGCCTGCACGCCTCGCAGAACGCCGAAAAAATTCACCTGCAAAAGCCGCTGCCAGTTTTCCTTTTCTGACCAAGCGGTTGTCGGCAGACTAATCCCCGCGTTGTTCATCAAAGCAGCAATTGGACCGATCTCAAATGCGCGATCGGCAAGTCTGTTTACCTCTTCATCTGATGTTACATCAGTCGGTATGCCTTCAATAGGTGCGTTAGCGGAGGCCAATTGACGTGCTTCTTGAACTGTTGCGTCAAGTTGTGCTCCGGGTAGATCTGCCAGAACGACGCCCAAACCCGCGTGCGCAAACCGTAGTGCCGCAGCGCGCCCGACCCCACTTGCTGCCCCGGTAACAACCGCGACGCCACCATTTTTCACTGCCTCGTTGAACATATTGTGTTCCTTCCCGATCCATGAAACTTCGCAAATTTGAAATGGTCATCCAAATGTATCAAAGGTTGTCTCAATAGAGTATCAAGCTCATCAACAATTCTGTCTACTACTCTGACGACAGATGATTATGGGTGCTTGTGTTGCCCATCCCCCGTACGATCCATTCCCAAGGCTTAAACTTCTTTCCGTCATAACTCCTTTCAACAAGCCGGACACAGCGGCGGCAGAAAGGAGCATATATGGTATTCGATTTCTTGCGTCGTGGAGCGCCCGAGGCGAAGGCGAGCGCCGCAGGCCCCGTGGTGGCATGGCAGTCGGGCGGGCGCGTGGCGTGGAGCCCTCGGGACGCGGTGTCGCTGACACGTACGGGGTTTTCGGGGAACCCGGTGGGTTTTCGATCCGTCAAGCTGATTGCTGAGGCGGCGGCGGCGTTGCCGTTAGTGCTGCAGGATCAGGCGCAGCGGTTTGATGTACATCCGATCCTCAGCCTCATGCGCCGTCCGAATGCGGCGCAGGGGCGGGCGGAGTTGATGGAGGCTCTGTTCGGGCAGTTGCTGCTGTCGGGCAATGCCTATGTTGAGGCTGTTCAGGCCGAGGAAGGCTTGCCGGTGGAGCTGCATGTCTTGCGGTCTGACCGGATGAGCGTTGTGCCGGGCGCGGATGGCTGGCCCAAGGCGTATGACTACGCTGTGGGCGGCAAGAAGCACCGGTTTGCAGCGGAAAATATCTGTCATATCAAGTCGTTCCACCCGCAGGATGATCACTACGGGTTCTCGCCCATGCAGGCGGCGGCGATGGCGATTGATGTGCATAACAGTGCGTCTCGCTGGTCAAAATCGCTGCTGGATAATGCGGCGCGGCCTTCTGGTGCGCTGGTGTGGAAGGGCGACGGCCATGGGGTGATGGCCGAGGATCAGTTCCGGCGTTTGTCCGATGAGATTGAGCAGAACTATCGCGGGGCGCGCAATGCAGGCCGCCCGATGGTTCTGGAAGGGGGGCTGGACTGGAAGCCAATGGGGTTTTCGCCCTCGGATATGGAGTTTCAAAAGACCAAGGAAGCCGCCGCCCGCGAGATCGCGTTGGCCTTTGGGGTCCCGCCGATGCTGCTGGGGATACAAGGCGACGCGACCTATTCGAACTATCAGGAGGCCAACCGGGCGTTCTATCGCCTGACCGTGCTGCCTCTGGTGACGCGGGTGGCGGCGGCGGTGTCGGAGTGGCTGGTTGGCTTTACCGGCGAGGATCTGATGCTGAAACCCGATCTGGATCAGGTGCCCGCGCTATCGGCGGAACGCGATGCGCAATGGGCGCGGGTCAATGGGGCCGATTTCCTGACGGATGCGGAAAAGCGTGCGTTGCTGGGCCTGCCGGAGCGTGCGGATGTCTGAGGGCTATCCCCCGTTCGAATGCGCGCCGGGCTTGCGTCTGGCCGCGCATGAACGGGTGGCCGAGATCCAGCACGCGCATCTGTGTCAAAGGCTGGATCAGATCGAAGAGATGATGGAGCGGCTGGAGAAGCGGTTGTGGCTGACGGTTTATGGCGTAGTCGCGGTGATCCTGGCGCAGGCGTTTCAATCCATCTTGGTGGTAACGCCGTAAGTTCAATAAGTTACATGGAGAAGTTCATGAATTTAGAGCATAAATTTTCCTGGTTCGGAGACGGGTTGTCCGTCACCGACGATGCCGTGATCGAAGGCTATGCCAGCCTGTTCGGGCAGGTCGATCAAGGAAGCGATGTCGTGCAACGTGGGGCATATCGCGGCTCGCTTGAAGGGCTGGCAAGGGCTGGGCAGCGGGTCAAGATGCTGTGGCAGCACGATCCGGCGCAGCCCATCGGTGTGTGGGACGAGATGCGCGAAGATGACCAAGGCCTTTGGGTCAAAGGACGTCTGCTTGAAGCCACGCAAAAGGGCCGTGAGGCGGCGGAATTGATCCGGGCGGGCGCTATGGATGGCCTCTCGATTGGCTATCGCACCAAGCGGGCCGTGAAGAATGACAAGGGCCAGCGGGTCCTGACCGAACTGGAGCTGTGGGAAGTGTCCTTGGTGACGTTCCCGATGTTGCCCAGTGCGCGGGTGGTGGCAAAGGGCGTGGACCCTGAGGCCGAGAACACCTGGCGCAGTATTGCCGAGGTGTTCGACGACGCCCGGCAGGAGCTGGCGCGGACCTAGCGCGCCTCAATCCCACCCAAAAAGGAAGTGCTGATGAGCAAGACCGAAACCACGGCCTTGACCGGAGAGGGTGCGCCCCTGGTTCAGGAGGTGAAGCAGGCGATGGCTGGCTTCGTGAATGAACTCAAGGGCCTCAAGGCTGAAGTTAAAACCCAACTGCAACAGACAGAAGAGCGATTGACCATGCTGGATCGTAAATCAACCATCGTAGCGCGCCCGCATCTTGCGGCCTCGATTGAGGACGGCGCACCACACCAGAAGGCCTTCGACGCCTATTTGCGTTCGGGCGAGGATGACGGGTTGCGCGGGCTGGAGATGGAGTCGAAATCTCTGTCGAGCGCGGTGAACAGCGATGGCGGCTATCTGGTTGATCCGCAGACCGCCGAGACGATCAAGTCGGTCCTGAATTCGACCGCCTCGATCCGTTCGATTGCGTCGGTGGTGAATGTTGAGGCGAACTCGTTCGACGTTTTGATCGACCATACCGATGTGGGCGCGGGTTGGGCCGACGAGGCCTCGGCGACGACCGAGACCGCGACGCCGTCCATCGACCGCATCTCGATCCCGCTGCACGAGCTGAGCGCGCTGCCCAAGGCTTCGCAACGTCTGCTGGATGACAGTGCCTTTGATGTCGAGGGTTGGCTGGCTGGCCGTATCGCCGACAAATTCGCCCGCGCCGAGGCGGCCGCGTTTATCGGTGGTGACGGGGCGGACAAGCCCAAGGGTATTCTGGACCACCCGGCTGTCGACAATGACGTCTGGGCCTGGGGCAATCTGGGCTACGTTGCGACCGGCACGGCGGGTGGCGTCGATGCGGACGCGATCGTGGATGTGGTCTATGCGCTGGGCGCGCAGTACCGCGTGAACGGCACCTTCGTGATGAACTCGAAAACCGCCGGTCTGATCCGCAAGCTGAAGGATAGCGATGGCCGCTTCTTGTGGTCCGATGGTCTGGCCGCGGGTGAGCCTGCGCGTCTGATGGGCTATCCGGTGCTGATCGCCGAGGACATGCCGGATGCGGCGACCGACAGTTTCTCGATTGCCTTTGGCGATTTCCAGGCAGGTTACACCATTGCCGAACGTCCCGATCTGCGCGTGTTGCGTGATCCGTTCAGCGCCAAGCCGCATGTTCTGTTCTACGCGACCAAGCGCGTTGGCGGCGACGTAAGCGACTTTGCTGCGATCAAGCTGGTGAAATTCGGTACCGCCTAACGCGGGCTGAAACCGAGGGGCCTTTTGGCCTTTCGGGCGGCGGGCGCGGGCCGGGGTGAGATCCCCCGCGTTGTCTAGCTGCTCCCCTCCGTCCGAGCAACGTGGGGCGGCGCGTGCCCGTCATTTTCAAGGATACGGCCCCGGAGGGGTCCGAGATTGCGGAGTGAATGGATGATGTTGATCGAAGAAACCGCCATCGCGGATGCGGTGCTGCCGGTGGATCAGTTCAAGGCGCATCTGCGGCTGGGCACGGGGTTCGCCGAGGGTGATACGCAGGATGAGGTTCTGACCGGTTTTCTGCGTGCAGCAATTGCAGCGATCGAGGCGCGCACCGGCAAGGTGCTGATCGAGCGCGAGTTTTCGTGGAGCCTGAACGGCTGGCGCGAACTCGAAAGCGAAACTCTGCCGGTGGCCCCGGTGGTTTCAGTTGGTGCTGTGACGCTGACGGATGCGCTGGGCGCTGAGACCGTGGCGGACAGTGCGACGTACCGGTTGGAGAGGGATGCGCAGCGCCCTCGGGTGCGGGCGGCGGGGTCTTGTTTGCCAAGAATCCAGACCGGCGGATCGGTAAAGATCGCCTTTACAGCTGGCATGGCCGCAGATTGGGGCGGATTGCCTGCCGATCTGGGACAGGCGGTGCTGCTGTTGGCGGCGCATTACTACGAATATCGCGACGAAATGGCCTTGGGCGCAGGGTGTATGCCTTTCGGTGTGACCAGCCTGATCCAACGCTATCGCACGGTGCGCTTCGGCGCTGGGGTGATGCAATGAACGCGCCGCGATTGAACCGCAAGCTGGAGCTGGAGGCGCCGGTTCGCACAGCTGACGGCGCTGGGGGCTATACTGAAACCTGGGCCGCTTTGGGCTCGCTCTGGGCCGAGGTGACCGCGCGTAGCGGGGCGGAACGAGCGGTCGGTGGGGCTTCGGTCTCGCGCGTTGGCTACCGGATCGTTGTACGGGGGGCGCCCGAGGGTTCGAGCATGCGGCCCGCTCCGGACCAGCGGTTCCGCGAAGGTGCCCGTCGGTTCGTGATCCGCGCTGTGGCCGAGCGGGACCCGCGCGGCCAGTACCTGACCTGTTTTGCAGATGAAGAGGTGGCGGCATGAGCTATGGCGTTTCAGCCGCTTTGCAGGCGGCGGTGTTTCAACAGCTATCGGGCGATGCGCAGGTCAGCACGCTGTCGGGCGGGGCGATCTATGACGCGGTGCCTGCGGGGACCATGCCGCAGACTTACGTGACTTTAGGCCCGGAAGAGGTGCGAGAGGCCTCTGACCGCGCGAATGCAGGGGCTGTGCATCGCTTCACGGTCTCGGTGGTGTCCGAGGCAGCAGGTTTTGGCGCGGCCAAAACGCTGGCCGGCGCGGTTTGCGACGCGCTGGAAGGCGCGGTGCTGAGTTTGGACCGGGGCCATCTGGTGGGGCTGTGGTTCGAACGGGCCAGCGCCCGACGCACGGGAACGGGCGGCGCGATCCGCCAGATCGATCTGAGATTCCGCGCCCGCGTGGAAGACGACTAAGCAATCAACGGAGAGAGCACATGGCTGCCCAGAACGGAAAAGACCTGTTGGTCAAAGTGGATATGAACGGCACGGGCCTGTTCGAAACCATCGCGGGCCTGCGCGCCACGCGGATCAGTTTCAACGCGGAAAGCGTCGATGTGACAACGCTGGAAAGCCAGGGGGGCTGGCGTGAGCTGCTGTCTGGGGCGGGGGTCAAATCGGCTTCGATCTCGGGCTCGGGCGTGTTCAAGGACGCAGGGACCGACGAGCGTGCGCGGCAATTGTTCTTTGACGGTGAGACGCCCGGTTTTCAGGTGATCATTCCCGATTTCGGTATCGTCGAAGGCCCGTTTCAGGTCAGCAGTATCGAATATGCGGGCTCGCATAACGGTGAGGCGACCTATGAGATGAGCATGGCAAGCGCCGGTGCGCTGAGCTTTACGGCGCTCTGATGGCCAATCCGTGGACGGGCGAGGTGGCGCTGACCATCGATGGGGAGCAGCGGGTGCTCAAGCTGACGTTGGGCGCTTTGGCGGAATTGGAACAGGAACTGAGGGCCGGATCTCTGGTCGAATTGGTGCAGCGCTTTGAGGGCAGCGGGTATTCCAGCGGTGACGTGCTGGCGCTGTTGGTCGCGGGGTTGCGCGGCGGCGGTGCGCCGGTCACCCGCGATGACCTTCTGCATGCCGAAATTGCAGGTGGTCCGATGGCCGGGGCCAAAGCTGCAGCCGAGTTGCTGGCCCGCGCCTTCATGGTGCCGGAGCAGTGAGCGGGTTCGACTGGCCCGCGCTGATGCAGGCCGGGATCCTCGGCCTGCGCCTGACGCCGGATCAGTTCTGGCGTCTGACCCCGGCCGAGTTGCGGCTGATGTTGGGGCAGGGCGCGGGGATGCCTGCGATGAACCGGAAGGGCCTCGACGGTTTGCTGGCGGCCTATCCGGACAAGGAACAAG
This sequence comes from Ruegeria sp. AG1, assembly GCF_056541705.1. Classification (NCBI taxonomy): domain Bacteria; kingdom Pseudomonadati; phylum Pseudomonadota; class Alphaproteobacteria; order Rhodobacterales; family Roseobacteraceae; genus Ruegeria; species Ruegeria sp. AG1. The sequence goes on from NZ_JBQFYU010000007.1 coordinate 253,637, forward strand.
GAGAGCGTGATGACGGATCGTGAAGGTTTTGATGACCTGCAGGAGCGGGGAGAGTCGCTGGGCGACGCGCTGGGCGACGCGGCGAGCATGGCGGCGGCGTTTGATGGTCACTTGCAGCGGGTCAGGGCCGCCTTTGAAGAGACAGGCAAGGACGTTGCCACTCTGGAACGGGGCCTGTCCGGCGGTTTGCGCAAGGCGTTTGACGGCGTGGTGCTGGACGGGATGAACCTGTCGGATGCGCTGGATGTGCTGAAGAACTCGATGATCCGTACGGCCTATTCGGCGGCGATCAAGCCGGTCACGGATCATTTCGGCGGCATGCTGGCCAATGGGGTTGGCAGTCTGGTGCAGGGCATTCTGCCTTTTGCGGATGGTGGCAGTTTTTCCCAGGGCCGTGTGATGCCTTTCGCAAATGGCGGCGTAGTCAGCAGCCCGACGATGTTTCCGATGCGGGGCGGCACGGGTCTGATGGGCGAGGCTGGGCCCGAGGCGATTATGCCTCTGGCGCGCGGCGCGGACGGAAAGCTGGGCGTCCGGACGCAGGGCGGCGGGCGTGCCGTGAATGTGGTGATGAATATCTCCACGCCCGATGTGCAGGGATTCCGCCGGTCGCAAGGCCAGATCGCGGCGCAGATGAGCCGCGCTTTGGGCCGTGGCAATCGCAACAGATAAGGGGAGCAGAAGATGAATTTCCACGAGGTGAGATTTCCCGCCAGCCTGAGCTTCGGCTCGGTCGGCGGGCCCGAGCGGCGTACGGATATCGTAACACTGGCCAACGGGTTCGAGGAACGCAACACGCCCTGGGCGCATTCGCGCAGGCGCTATGATGCCGGGCTGGGGATGCGCTCGCTGGATGACATCGAAACGATGATCTCATTCTTCGAGGCACGTCAGGGCCAGATGTACGGGTTCCGCTGGAAGGACTGGTCGGACTACAAGTCGGGATCAGCTACGGCTGACGTCGATCACGGCGATCAGGTCATCGCGCGTGGCGACGGAGAGTGTACCGAGTTTCAACTGGTGAAAACCTATAGCTCGGGCGGGGTCAGCTATGTGCGACCGATCACCAAGCCCGTCCTCGGTACGGTGCGTTTGGGTCTGGATCAGGATGCCATGCGCGAAGGCGTCGACTATGAGGTTGATCTGGCCCGTGGGGTGGTCTCATTCGTGGTCCCTCCGCCCGAAGAGGTCGAGATCACGGCGGGGTTCGAGTTTGACGTGCCGGTGCGGTTCGACACCGACAAGATTCAGACCAGCGTGGCCAGCTTTCAGGCCGGGGATGTGCCGAATGTTCCCGTGGTCGAGGTGCGCGTCTGATGAGCGGGGATACTCAGGCACTTCAGGCCCATCTGCAAAGCGGTCTGACCACTGTGTGCCGCTGCTGGGCGATCACCCGCAAGGATGGTCAGGTCTTTGGCTTCACCGATCATGACATGGAGCTGCGGTTCGACGGGCTGACCTTTCGCGCCAGCACCGGCCTGACCGCAGCCGCCATCGAGCAGGCCACCGGGCTGTCAATTGACAATTCCGAGGCGATGGGCGCGCTGTCCGATGCCTCGGTCCGCGAGGATGATATTGAGGCCGGCCGCTTCGACGGTGCCGAGGTGCGCGCTTGGCTGGTCAATTGGGCCGCGCCCGAGCAGCGTGTGCTGCAGTTTCGCGGCTCGATTGGTGAGCTGCGCCGGGCAGGTGGAGCCTTTCACGCAGAGTTGCGCGGCCTGACTGATCTGCTGAACCGCCCTCTCGGGCGGATTTACCAGAAGCCTTGCACGGCCGTGTTGGGGGATTCCGCGTGCCGATTTTCCGTAAGCCAGCCCGGCTATCAGATCGAGGCTGAGGTCTCCGGTTTTGACAGAGGCACGTCGCTTCGGTTGTTCGGCGGGACCTCCTCCGACGAAGCCTGGTTTGAACGGGGACGGTTGGATGTGATCTCGGGCTCGGCGAATGGACTATGGGGGTCGATCAAGCAGGACCGGCGGACGGAAGACGGGCGCGAGATCACCCTGTGGGCCAGCATCGGTGGTGGATTGGCCGTTGGAGACCGGGTGCGCCTGACCGCTGGCTGCGACAAGCGGATGGAGACCTGTCGGCTAAAATTCAACAATTTCATGAACTTTCAGGGCTTTCCGGATCTTCCGGGCGAAGACTGGGTGATGGCCGTGCCAAAGAAGGGCAACGCGAATACAGGCGGTAGCAGACGATGACGAAACGCAAGCAAGAGATCGTGAACACCGCACGCGCGTGGCTGGGAACGCCTTATGTGCATCAGGCCTCGGTTCGCGGGGCGGGGACGGATTGTCTAGGCCTGCTGCGCGGCGTGTGGCGCGAGGTGATCGGGCACGAACCCGAGGCGACTCCCGTCTACAGCATGGACTGGTCCGAACCGCAGGGTGAAGAACGCTTGTGGGCAGCTGCGCGCAGGCACCTGAGCGAAAAGCCCTCAGCTGAAACGGCCGCCGGAGATGTGCTGCTGTTCCGGATGCGGGACAGCGGCGTTGCAAAACATCTGGGCATTGTCAGCAGCATCGACGAGGTGCCGCGCTTCATCCATGCCTACTCTGGACATGGCGTCGTCGAAAACGCCCTGAGCGACCCCTGGCGCCGCCGGGTGGTCGCCTGTTTTGAATTCCCGTTGGAGGGTCGCTGATGGCTACTATTCTTCTTTCCGCAGCAGGGGCTGCGCTGGGCGGCTCGATCGGCGGCACGGTGGCCGGTTTGTCCACTGCCATTGTCGGTCGGGCAGTCGGAGCCACGCTGGGTCGCGTGATCGATCAACGCATGATGAGCCAATCGGTCATGGGCAGCGGCAGCGAAGTGGTCGAGACCGGCCGCATGGACCGTTTCCGCCTGACCGAAACAGCCGAAGGCGCCCCTGTGGCCACGGTCTTTGGCCGTATGCGCGTGGGTGGTCAGGTGATCTGGGCCTCCGACTTTCTTGAGAGCCGAACCACAAGCACGCAATCCTCGGGCGGGGGCGGCAAGGGCTCACCGAAACCGCCCAAGGTGACGACAACCACCTACAGCTACTCGATCTCTCTGGCAATTGCGGTCGGCGCGGGCGAGATCGCCGATGTCACCCGCGTCTGGGCCGATGGTGAGGAGCAGGAGCGCGCGAACCTGAACATCCGTGTCTATCACGGGACGCAGGATCAACTCCCCGATCCCCTGATTGAGGCCGTCGAAGGCACCGGCAATGTCCCAGCCTATCGAGGCACGGCTTATGCGGTGATCGAGGATTTCCAGCTGGCGTCCTTTGGCAACCGGGTGCCTCAGTTCTCGTTCGAAGTGGTACGTCCTACACAGCCCGAGATGCCGGATCATGCGTCCGCGCTGGGCCAGATCGTCAAGGGCGTGGCCCTGATGCCGGGCACTGGTGAATATGCACTGGCCAGCACTCAGGTGAACTATTCCCAAGGGCGCGGACGCAGTTGGGCGGCCAATGTCAACTCGGCCTCGGGTGAGCCGGATTTGATCACCTCGACCAAAGCGCTGGCGCGTGAGCTGCCGGGCTGCGAGGCGGCCTCCCTGATTGTGTCGTGGTTCGGGAATGACCTGCGCTGTGGAGACTGTCAGATCACGCCCAAGGTGGTGCGCGATGACATAGATGGCGTGAGTATGCCCTGGGTCGTGTCGGGCCTGCGGCGCAATACGGCCCAAGTGGTCCAGCATCAGGATGACCGACCCGTTTACGGTGGCACCCCGGCGGATGGCGCGGTTGTGCAGGCGATCCAGCATCTTAAGGAGGGCGGCAAGGATGTGATGTTCTACCCGTTCATCCTGATGGATCAGTTGCAGCAGAACGGCTTGCCCGACCCCTGGTCGGATGGAGAGCAGCCGCATCTGCCCTGGCGCGGACGGATCACGCTGGACGTGGCTCCGGGGCGCGACGGGTCGCCGGACCAGACAGCCGACGCCGATGCGCAAGTGGCCGCGTTTTTCGGATCGGCTCAAGTTAGCGATTTTCGCATCAGCGCGGGGCAGGTAACCTATTCAGGCCCGCAGGAATGGGGACTGCGGCGCTTTATCCTGCATTATGCCACCCTCTGCCAGATCGCAGGCGGCGTAAGTTCCTTCTGTATCAGTTCGGAAATGCGGGGCCTGACCCAGATTCGCGGAGAAAACGGCTTTCCTGCCGTCGAACAGCTGCGCCAACTGGCTGCGGATGTGCGGCAGATTTTGGGACCGGATACCAAGATCGGCTACGCAGCGGATTGGAGCGAATATTTCGGCTATCAACCCTCGGGCACAGGAGACAGGTTCTTTCACCTCGACCCCCTTTGGGCGGATGACAATATCGACTTTGTCGGTATCGACAACTATATGCCTCTGTCCGATTGGCGGGATGGCGAAGATCATCAGGATGCCGATGCCGGGTCGATCTACAATCTGGACTACCTGCGCGCCAATGTCGAAGGTGGTGAAGGCTATGACTGGTACTATGCCTCGCCCGAGGAGGCCGAAGCGCAGATTCGCACTCCGATCGAAGACAGCACCCATAATGAGCCGTGGATCTGGCGCTATAAGGACCTGCGCAACTGGTGGTCGAATTGGCATCACGAACGGATTGGCGGCGTTCGCCAGAATGATCCGACGGACTGGGTGCCAGGGTCCAAGCCGATCTGGTTCACGGAACTGGGCTGCGCGGCGGTGGACAAAGGTACCAATCAGCCGAACAAGTTTCTCGACCCCAAATCCTCTGAATCGAGCCTGCCGCCGCATTCCAATGGCCTTAGGGACGACTTCATTCAGGTGCAATATCTGACGGCAACGCTGGGCTACTGGTCCGAGCCGCAGAACAACCCGGTATCCGCGATCTATGACGGGCCGATGCTGGACCTCTCCAACGCCTATGTTTGGGCCTGGGATGCGCGGCCCTATCCCACCTTTCCAAACCTGCGAAGCCAATGGGATGATGGCGAAAACTACGCCCGAGGGCATTGGCTGAACGGTCGATCCGGCGCGCGCACGCTGGCCTCGGTTGTAACCGAAATCTGTCACGGGGCAGGGGTCACGGATATTGATGTCTCGCAGCTTTATGGTGTGGTACGGGGCTATGCGGTCGAGGATGTCTCGGACGCGCGTTCGGCGTTGCAGCCGTTGATGCTGCGCTATGGGTTTGACGCGATCGAACGGGACGGTGTCCTGCGGTTCCAGACACGTGACGGCTTTGGCGCTGTGACGCTGGACACGGATCATCTGGCTGTCAGTTCCGATCTCGACGGCACCGTGGAATACCGCCGCGAGGCCGAGGCCGAGATGACCGGACGTGTTCGCCTGCGCTTTGTTCAATCGGATGCCGATCACGATCTGGTCGCGGAAGAGGCCGTGCTGCCCGACGCGCAGACCCATTCGGTTGCGGTTAACGAGATGCCCCTTTCCATGACCCGCGCGGAAGGCCGCCAGACTGCCGAACGCTGGCTCAGCGAGGCGCGCGTGTCCCGCGATACCGCCCGGTTTGCCTTGCCCCCGTCTATGTTGCATCTGGGGGCTGGAGACGTGGTGCGCCTGTCAGAACAGGACGGTAGCGCGCTATACCGTATCGACCGGCTGGAGAAAGCCGACCTGCAACTGGCCGAGGCGGTGCGGATCGAACGCGGTGTCTACACGGCCAACGGGTTGCAGGACGATCCGGTCGCGATCCGGCCCTTCGTCGCCCCTGTGCCCGTCGTGCCGGTGTTCATGGATCTGCCATTGCTAACGGGGACAGAGGCTCCGCACGCGCCGAATCTCGCTGTCTCGGCCGATCCTTGGCCCGGTAGCGTCGCCGTTCATGCCTCGGCCAGGGATGAGGATTATGCGCTGCGCGATGTCATTTCGGACCAGGCGGTGATGGGCTTTACGGAAACGCCGCTGCATCGCGCCTCAGCCGGGATCTGGGATGAGGGCGCGCCTCTGCGGGTCAAGCTGATCGACGGCATTCTGGAATCCCGTCCGCGCACCTCCTTGCTGAATGGGGCTAATTTGGCGGCCATCGGTGACGGAACGCCGGGCAATTGGGAGGTGTTTCAGTTCTCCGACGCCGCACTGCAAGAGCCGGGCGTCTATGCCCTGTCCGGCCGTCTACGCGGTCAGCTAGGAACGGACGCCCTGATGCCCGACGTCTGGCCCGAAGGGTCAACCTTTGTCCTGCTGGATGAACGTGTGGCGCAAACCAGCCTGTTGCCAAGCGAACGGCGCGTGGCCCGGCATTTTCGGATCGGCCCGACCTCACGTGGGTATGACGACCCATCCTATGAGCATCTGGTTGAGGCTTTCGACGGGAATGGCCTGCGCCCCTATGCGCCGGTGCATGTGTCTGTGCAGGCCGCGTCGGGGGAGGATGCGTTCAGTTGGATCAGGCGTACGCGGATCGAAGGGGATGACTGGGCGGGGCTGGATGTCCCACTGGGCGAGGAAAGCCAGTCCTATCTCATCCGTGTCCGGGCCAACGGTGCCTTAGTCCGCGAAGAGATCGTGGCCGAACCGCGCTGGGCCTATACCGCAGCCGCGAAGTCCGCCGATGGTTTGACAGGTGGGTATGCGGTCGAGATCGCGCAAATCTCGGCCATATACGGCGCCGGTCCAGCGGCGCGCATTCAGGTCGCGTAGGACTTATGCGCCCCGTCCTCCACGGAGACGTCAGCGCTGCGGCGCGTGCCTTGTTGGCCGTGCCGCAGCGCAGCCGCCGAAAACTCTGTATCAAGATGGTGGCCGAGGCTGAACTGGCCGACCGCCATGTCCAGCGCACTGGGCGGATGCATCCCGTCTATGGCAATGGATCCCTGATGACAGCCGCCCGCACTCGGGTGCTGGCGGATGAACCGGGCTTTGACGATCCGACCTATTGCCAGTGCTTTGAGATGGTTTTGCGCCAGTTGATACGGCATCAGGCCCGGCGTGCTTTGAGCTGAGTGCCTTAGCTGCCAAAAGGCGCAATCCCCCTCTCGGAACACATTCATTTTGGTTAAGTTACAGATCACGGGTTTGCGTTTGGCGTTTTTGCCACTAAATGGCATGCTAGGCGCAGCAAAGGATCAAAGCCATGTTTGAAAAGCGCAGCCACGTGACCCCCGTCGACCCGGTCTGGAACCGGATCACGACCGAGGCCCATACCGCCGTTGAGCAAGAGCCGCTGATGGGCGGACTGGTGCATGCTTGTATTCTGCATCACCGCAGCCTTGAGCGGGCATTGTCGTACCGAGTGGCGGCTAAGCTGTGTTCGAACGAGATGTCGATGATGGTCCTGCGTGAGATCGTGGACGAGGCCTATGCCGACGATCCTAGCTTGATTGAGGCCGCGCGCGCGGACCTGATGGCCGTTTACGAACGCGACCCGGCCTGCCACCGTCTGCTGCAGCCGATCCTCTATTTCAAGGGCTATCAGGCGATGCAGGCCTATCGCGTGGCCCACTGGTTGTGGCGTAAGGGTCGACATGATCTGGCCTATTTCTTCCAGATGCGCTCGTCTGAGATTTTCGGTATCGACATTCACCCCGCCGCCAGGATCGGCAAAGGGATTATGATCGACCACGCCCACTCCATCGTGATTGGTGAGACGGCCGTGGTTGGTGACAATGTTTCGATGCTGCATTCTGTGACGTTGGGCGGGACCGGCAAGGAAGAAGAGCAGCGCCACCCAAAGATCGGTGATGGAGTTCTGATCGGTGCCGGGGCCAAGGTTCTTGGCAACATTGAGGTCGGCCACTGCAGCCGGATCGCCGCCGGATCGGTGGTGCTACAAGAGGTTCCCGCCTGCAAGACAGTTGCCGGCATCCCGGCCAAAATAGTGGGCGAGGCGGGGTGCGATCAGCCCTCGATCTCGATGGATCACATGCTGGGAAAAGACCAGTAAACCTCAGTTCGAGCGGTTGTTCTTTCGGTTCAACCGCTCATGCCGCCTTTGCTCCCGCCGTGCCTTGCGCTCGTCGATGCGTTTCTGGCGCTCCGCTTTTTGCTGGGCGATCACGGCAGGATCACTGGATTTGAACCTGGAGTTCTCACCCGGATAGCTGTTGGGTTTTGCGAATGCCGCGTCCGCCGCAGTCGCGGTCGCTGCAACGATAAGCAGAGTTTTGGTCAAATCAGAAAAGCGCATGGGCCACCTTTGGTTTTCGAAACCGTCTGGTTTAAAGGTGGGAGGGTGCGGTTGCGGAAGCAACCTATGGGGCGATCACGCTTGCTCACATCGTGGCCGTGATCGTGAGAGCGCCCGCCGAGGTCGGACCCCAGCGGGCAGGGATTGATCAGGCCAGCATAACTATCGGATTTTCCAGGTTCTCGACGATGGCTTGCAGCAGCTGAGCCCCAAGCGCGCCGTCGATGACCCGGTGATCCACTGACATCGTGACGGACATCACGGTTGCAACCGTCAGCTCTCCGTCTTCGCCTACGACCGGTTTCTTCAGGCCGGTGCCAACCGCCAGAATACCGGCATGCGGTGGGTTTACGATGGCGTCGAAATTGTCGATGCCGAACATGCCGAGGTTCGAAACTGCAAACGTGCCGCCCTGATATTCATGCGGGGCCAGCTTGCGTTCCCGGGCGCGACCGGCAAGGTCCTTCATCTCGGTCGAAAGAGCAGACAAAGACTTGGTGTCGGCATCCTGCAGGACCGGAGTGAACAGACCGCCTTCGATCGCAACCGCAACGGCCACATCAGACGGTTTCAACTGCAGCACGCGGTCGCCCGCCCAGACTGCGTTGCATTCGGGAACCTGCTGCAGCGCGTTTGCGACGGCTTTGATGATGAAGTCGTTGACGCTGAGCTTCACGCCACGGCTTTCCAGCTGCTTGTTCAACTGGCTGCGGAATTTGAGCAACGCGTCCAGTTTGATATCGCGGCGCAGGTAGAAATGCGGGATGGTCTGTTTGGCCTCGGACAGGCGCGCGGCAATGGTCTTGCGCATGCCGTCGAGCTTGATTTCCTCGTAGTCGCGAGTTTCGTACATCTTGGCCACGGCATCTGCCGATGGGCCAGCCGGTGCCGCCGCTGCGGGCGTGGCTGCTGCGGCAGGCCCAGGAGCGGCTGCTGCTGCTGGTGCTGCGGTTGCGTTTTTCACATCCGCTTTGACGATGCGACCATGCGGGCCGGAGCCGGTGATTTGTGCCAGATCGAGGCCCTTTTGCGCCGCGATGCGACGGGCCAGCGGTGAGGCGAAGATACGACCGCCATCGGCTTTCGCCGGTGCAGCCGGAGCGGGGGCGGCCGCCTCGAATGCCGCTGGCGCGGCGACCTCGTTGCTCGCGACGGCTTCAGGTGCAGCCGCTGGGGCCGCGGCCGGTGCGGCGCCAATATCATCGGCGCTTTCGCCATCTTCCAGCAGGACTGCGATGGCAGTGTTGACCTTGACCCCTTCGGAACCTTCGGGGATCAGGATCTTGCCGATGGTGCCTTCGTCAACTGCCTCGAACTCCATCGTGGCTTTGTCGGTTTCGATCTCGGCCAGCAGGTCGCCGGAGGAGACGGTGTCGCCCTCTTTGACCAGCCATTTGGCAAGGGTGCCTTCCTCCATTGTCGGAGACAGGGCGGGCATTAGGATTTCGGTGGGCATTTCAGCGCTCCTCAATCAGAGTAATTTGGTCAAAGGGCGCCTTTGGGCGCCCGGTGCCGCGTGCGAGCGTCGCAATCGCAGCCTCGATTTTTTCTTTGTTCTCCGCCATCCAGACATAGGCGGTCTGGTGCGAGGGGCGCGCGCCTATTAACCGCATATCCGCCGCCAATCGCTCGGGCACAAGCGCCCGTACGATGCGGTTGTCGATGTCAATCTCGACACGGTAGCACTCGGTTGCTGGATCGCGGCCCCTGATCTCCATTACCGGTAGGTCACCTGTTTGACGGCAGCGATCACCTCATCCGTGGTGATCAGGGCCAGCTTTTCGAGGTTCGCGGCATAAGGCATCGGAACATCCTTGCCGGTGCAGTTGATGACCGGCGCGTCGAGATAGTCGAACGCTTCTTGCATCACGACCGAGCTGATGTAGCTGCCGACAGAGCCTTGCGGCCAACCTTCTTCGACTGTCACAAGTCGGTTGGTCTTCATCACCGAGTTGATGATCGCACCTGTGTCCATCGGTCGGATGGTGCGCAGGTCGATGACCTCCGCGCTGATGCCCTCTTCGGCCAGTTTATCGGCGGCTTCGAGAGCATATTGCATGCCGATGCCGAAGCTGACGATGGTCACATCCGAGCCTTCGCGCCAGATGCGGGCCTTGCCCAGAGGAATTGACAGGCTATCCACCTGCGGCACGTCGAATGTGCGTCCATAGAGGATTTCGTTTTCCAGGAAGATCACGGGGTTCGGGTCGCGGATCGCCGATTTCAGCAAGCCTTTTGCGTCGGCGGCTGAGTATGGCATCACAACTTTCAGGCCGGGGATCTGCATGTACCATGCGGCGTAATCCTGCGAGTGCTGCGCGGCCACGCGGGCGGCAGCACCGTTGGGGCCACGGAACACGATGGGACAACCCATCTGACCACCGGACATATAGAGCGTTTTGGCGGCGGAGTTGATGATCTGGTCGATCGCCTGCATGGCGAAATTGAAGGTCATGAACTCGACGATGGGTTTCAGGCCACCGAAGGCTGAACCAACAGCGATACCGGCAAAGCCATGCTCGGTGATCGGGGTGTCAATCACGCGTTTGGGGCCGAATTCGTCCAGCAGACCTTGGCTGATTTTATAGGCGCCCTGATACTCGGCGACTTCTTCGCCCATCAGGTAAACGTCTTCGTCGCCGCGCATCTCTTCGGCCATCGCGTCGCGAAGCGCTTCGCGGACGGTCTCGGTTTTCATTTCCGCGTCGGCTGGCCAATCGGGCGAGAGGTCCACAACCGGAGCGACCGGGGTGGCCGCTGCGGGAGCGGGGGCCTCAACCGCCGCAGGGGCGGCCTCGGTCACCGCTGCGGCTGCGGGGGCAGCCGCGGGCAGGGCGGAGGCGTCTTCGCCTTCTTCCACAAGGATCGCGATGGGGGTGTTGACCTTGACCCCCTCGGTGCCTTCCTCGATCAGGATTTTGCCGACGATGCCTTCGTCAACGGCCTCGAACTCCATCGTGGCCTTGTCGGTTTCGATCTCGGCCATGATGTCGCCGGAAGATACGGTGTCGCCTTCCTTGACCAGCCATTTGGCCAGCGTGCCCTCTTCCATCGTGGGCGAAAGGGCGGGCATGAGAATTTCGGTTGCCATGTCTTATTCGTCCTCTCAGGCGTAGATATCTGTCCAGAGCTCTTCGACGGAAGGCTCGGGGCTTTCTTTCGAGAATTCGGCGGCCTGGTTGACGACCTCTTTGATCTCTTTGTCGATCGCCTTCAGGTCATCTTCGGTCGCGTGTTTGCCGGTCAGCAGCAGCTCGCGCACATGTTCGATCGGATCGCTTTGCTCGCGGACCTTCTGAACCTCTTCGCGGGTGCGGTACTTGGCCGGGTCGGACATCGAGTGGCCACGGTAGCGGTAGGTCTTGACCTCAAGGATGTAGGGGCCTTTGCCTGCACGACAGTGCGCGACGGCTTTCTCGCCCGCGGCTTTGACCGCCAGAACATCCATGCCGTTGACCATTTCGCCCGGGATCCCGAAGGCCTGACCACGGTGATAGATATCCGCCGAAGAGGTCGAGCGTGCCTGGGCGGTGCCCATCGCATATTGGTTGTTCTCGATCACAAACACCACGGGCAGTTCCCAAAGGGCCGCCATGTTAAAGGTCTCGTAGACCTGACCCTGGTTTGCCGCGCCATCACCGAAATAGGTGAAAGTGACGCCGCCGTTCTCTTTGTACTTATCAGCGAAGGCCAGACCCGCGCCTAGCGGGACCTGAGCGCCAACGATACCGTGGCCGCCATAGAAATGCTTCTCTTTCGAGAACATGTGCATCGAGCCGCCTTTGCCCTTGGACAGGCCGCCCTCACGCCCGGTCAGTTCGGCCATGACGCCGCCCGGATCCATGCCGCAGGCCAGCATGTGACCGTGGTCGCGATAGGATGTGATGCGTTTGTCGCCTTCCTTCGCAGCAGCCTCAAGGCCGACAACAACCGCTTCCTGTCCGATGTAGAGGTGGCAGAAACCACCAATCAGACCCATACCGTAAAGTTGCCCCGCCTTTTCTTCGAATCGACGGATCAACAGCATTTCGCGGTAGTAGGTTTTCAGCTCTTCCGCAGAAACGTTTGGTTTCTTTGTGGTCTTTCGCGCAGCCATTGTGGCGATCTCCCCCTTTCGGACAGATAGTTTAGCGTTAAACTATCTTTTAGAGCATTTCTTGCGATCTGGCGAGCGTAAATATGACGCAGCGTAGCTTTGCGCAATTCGTGCAGGGGGAGGAAGGGGTTAGCGGATGACGATTTCATCCGCGCGGATCATGCCCAGTACGGATCGGGCCTGTTGATCCAGTAGGTCGAGATCAAGGTAATTGTCCGAAAGACGGCGGGTGAGGTTTTCCATCTCGGCGATCTCAGCTTTGAGCGCCGCGAGGTCGCGTGACAGGGCGTCCCGTTCCGCCGAAATCTCAACCCGTCGAAACAGGCCATAGTCTCCTTGAACGGCGGCAAAGGTGAAATATACACCCAGCATAAAAGCCACCGAAAAGAAAAAAACTGCGCCCAAACCGGGCCGATGGGAACGGGACACTCTGTTGACCGCCGTATGAAGTCTGCCTCAATAACGGGCCCTTTTTGGACCTCTGATTGCACTATGTCACAGGTGATTCGGGATGTGAATCCCCTGATTCGCAAAAATTTCGCGGTTGAGTCAGATTGTCTCGCGGCCCGGTTTTGCGCGCGCCGCGATGATCACTGTTCTAACGCTGCGACGCCGGGTAGGGTCTTGCCCTCCATCCATTCCAGGAAAGCTCCGCCTGCGGTTGAGATATACGAGAAGTCCTTGGCCGCGCCCGAAGCATTCAGGGCGGCAACGGTATCCCCACCACCTGCGACCGAGATCAACTGACCCGCGCGTGTCAGCGCAGCGGCTTTTAGGGCGGCGGCGTTGGTGGCGGCGTCAAACGGCTCCAACTCGAACGCGCCGAGCGGGCCGTTCCAGATTAGGGTCTGGCTTTTGCCGAAGATCTCGGTGATGGCGGCGACACTTTCGGGGCCTGCGTCCAGGATCATGCTGCCTGCGGGGCACTGATCGGCGGGCAACACCTGATGCGGCGCGTTTGCTTCGAATTTCTCGGCGACCACCACATCAACAGGCAGCACGATGGTGCAGCCGGACGTTTCGGCCTTGGCCAGAATCTCTGCGGCAGTGTCTTTCATCGCGGTTTCTGCCAGCGATTTGCCGACATCAACGCCCTTGGCGACAAGGAACGTGTTTGCCATGCCGCCGCCGATGACCAGATAGTCGACCTTGTCGATCAGGTTGCCCAACAGCTCCAGCTTGGTCGACACTTTCGCGCCACCCACAACGGCTGTCACGGGGCGTTTAGGTGCGCCCAGAGCGCCCTCCAGCGCTTCAAGCTCGGCCTGCATCAGGCGACCAGCGCAGGCGGGCAGCAAACGGGCCAGCGCCTCGGTCGAGCTGTGGGCGCGGTGCGCGGCCGAGAACGCGTCATTGCAGTAGATATCGCCCAGACGCGCCATGCCAGCGGCCAGATCGGGATCGTTCTTGGTTTCTGCTGCGTGAAAGCGGGTGTTTTCCAGCAGCAGAACCTCACCGGGCTGCAGGGCGTCGGCGGCCAGTTCAGCCTCAGTTCCCACGCAATCGGCGGCGAACAGGACCTTCGCGCCAAAAGCAGTCTCCAGGGTCGGGACAAGTTGGTTCAGCGACAGGCTTTCACGTCGCTCACCGCCGGGACGGCCGAAATGGGCCAGCAGGATGGGTTTGCCGCCAGATGCCAGGATGTGCTGCACCGTGGGAACAATACGCTGAATACGGGTGGCGTCGGTCACAACATCGTCAACGACCGGCACGTTGATATCCACGCGCACCAGCACGCGTTTGCCGTTCAGGTCCATATCGTCCAGTGTTTTCCAGCCCATCGCGCAATCCTCGTGTTTTGATACCCTTTGGGCGGTTCTTTTCCTGCATTTTGCCCTCAGGTCAATGCGTCACTTGGCATTCAGGCGCTTGGCGCATAGGTATTTGCGCAAGACAAACGACAGGAGGGCCAGATGGCCGAGATCAAGGATCCCGAAAACACAATCATCATCGAGCTGAAAGACGGCAATGTCGTCATCGAGCTGCTGCCTGACGTGGCGCCTCTGCACAGCGCCCGGATGAAGGAACTGGCCCGTGGGGGCGAGTATGACAACGTGGCCTTCCACCGTGTGATTGACGGCTTCATGGCCCAGACCGGCGACGTCCAGCACGGCGACATGGAAGACGGATTCAACATCCGCATGGCGGGCACAGGCGGGTCGTCTCTGCCGAACGTTCCGGCGGAATTCTCGAAACTGCCGCATGACCGTGGAACTCTGGGCGCTGCGCGCTCGCAGAACCCGGATTCGGCAAACTCGCAGTTTTTCATCAACTTCAAAGATAACCACTTCCTGAACGGTCAGTACACGGTTTACGGCCGCGTGATCGACGGGATGGAGCATGTAGATGCTATTGTACGGGGCGAGCCGCCTGCGAGCCCGGACCGCATGATCAGCGTCAAGGTAGCGGCAGATGCATAAGCTCGCCGCCGCTTTTGTCCTGTTGGCCAGCCCCGCGCTGGCCACCGGGCTGCAGATCGAGGTTGAGGGTGAAGCCAATGGCACCATCACCGTTGACCTGTTTGAAGATGTCGCACCCAAGCACGTGGAACAGATCACCGCGCTCGCCAACGCAGGTGAGTATGACGGCGTCGTCTTCCACCGAGTGATCGATGGGTTCATGGCCCAGACCGGAGACGTTCAGTTCGGCAACCAGACCAAGGGCAGCTTCAACGCTGCCAATGCAGGTCGTGGTGGCTCGGACCGTCCTGACTTGCCGGCCGAGTTCTCGGACATCACCTTTGATCGCGGTGTGGTCGGCATGGCGCGGTCTCAGAACCCCAACAGCGCGAACTCGCAATTCTTCATCATGTTCGAGCCGGGACCGTTTCTGGATGGCCAGTACACCGTTGTCGGTCAGGTCACGGACGGGATGGACGTAGTTGATGCGATCAAACGCGGTGCTGGTCAGAACGGCGCCGTTGTCGGCCAACCCGACGCGATGAAAAAGGTCACTGTGACCGAGTAGCGAAAAACCCCGGCGCAGGCCATGCGCCGGGGTTCTCTTGTGGGCTAGGGACCTGGATCAGTCGTCGCCCATTGCTTTCCAGATCAATGCACCGATGGCACCCCCGATCAGCGGGGCGACCCAGAACAGCCAGAGCTGTGCAAGGGCGGGGCCATCCGCAAACAGGGCCACGCCTGTGGACCGTGCCGGGTTAACCGACGTGTTGGTGACAGGGATTGAGATCAGGTGGATCAGGGTCAGGGCCAGACCGATGGCGATCGGAGCAAAGCCCGCAGGCGCTCCGCTGGAGGTGGCCCCCAGAATGATCACGATGAAGAACGCGGTCAGCACGATCTCGATCACCAGCGCGGACATCATGGAATACCCTTCGGGTGACGCCTCGCCATACCCGTTTGAGGCAAACCCACCGACACCTTCAAAACTCGGCGCGCCGCTGACGATCACATACAGCACCACCGCTGCCGCAATTGCACCCAGCACCTGAGCGACCCAATAAGGCAGTAGGTCTTTTGCGGGGAAACGCCCTCCGATCATCAGGCCGAGGCTGACCGCGGGGTTGAAATGCCCGCCCGAGATATGGCCGACCGTATAAGCCATGGTCAAAACGGTCAGGCCGAAGGCGAAGGATACACCAAGCCATCCTATGCCGACATCAGCGACCCCTGCCGCCAGAACCGCGCTGCCGCAGCCTCCCAGAACTAGCCAGAACGTGCCGAAGAATTCGGCCATGAGTTTTGATGACATGAATAGTCCTCCATTAATCAATGAGAACCAGAGTAATTCAAAAACCGTGATTTGTGAAACTTGCGTTTGGGGGAATTTTCACGGCCTACGCGTCAGTTAGGCCTTTCGCCCCATATCGCAGGATCGAGATTAAACAGCGCGGCAAGCTGTTCATAGACATGAGGTGCCGCCTTTTGCAGGGCGTGAGGGCGCTCAAAAAACACCTCGACCGAGACGGCAAAAAACTCCTCATGGCCTTCGGCGCCGTAAGGGTCGATGACGGTGCGTTGCCCGGCCTCTACTGCCAAGACATGGTCGGAATAGGCCGTTAGGAAGACCTTTTCCCACTCGGCATAGCTCTGTCCTTTTGCAAGAACCGGAACCCCGTTGGTACCGCCCGAGAGGTCGTCTATCTGGTGCGCAAACTCGTGGAACACCACGTTGTGCCCGTCATGGTCATTCATCGCGCCCTGTTTGCTATGCGCCCATGACAGGATCACTGGCCCACGGTCCCAGCTTTCGCCGGTTCGGATGATCTCTTTCTCGGTAATCACATAGCCGCTGCGTCTTTGCTGCCGAGACTTGAAGGCGTTGGGGTATATCAGGACGGTCGTCAGATTGTCGTACCAAGTGTCGGTGTTCACCACGAGCAGGCAGGCTTGCGCGGCGATGGACAATTGCATCTCATCGGTGACTTCCAGCCCGTCGCAGCCGTAAAAGCTCACCTGTTCTAAAAACAAGTTGATCTTGCCATCCAGTTTCTCACGCAGGTCGGCGGGAACACGTTGGAGGATGGGGACCTGTGCCGCGATGATGCGCCGGTCGTCTTCGCTGAGCGGCTCGGCCAGAAGTGCTGCGCGCGCCTTTTTCTTGGACCAGGACCAATACAGAAACGCGCCTGCGACGGCTGCGACAAGAGCAAAAAACATCCACATAGGCAGAGTTTAGCCGTATCAGTTCAAGCTTGGAACTGGATTCAGAGTAAGGCCCACAATTGAATCTAAAACGCCGCAGGATGACCTGCGGCGTTTCAAAAATCCGGGTTGGATTTGCTTTACTGTTTGACTTCCGCTGCCGGGTTGGCACCCGGTTTTGCGCCGCGGCCAGGGTTCAGGGGATCGTCCTGACGCTGAACCGAGCCTTCGAAATGCGCGCCGCTTTCGATGGCGATGGTCTTGTGGATGATGTCGCCTTCGACCCGTGCGGTCGAGGTCAGGCGGACCTTCAGGCCACGCACGCGACCCACGATGCGGCCGTTGACCACGACGTCGTCTGCAGTGACTTCGCCTTTGATGGTCGCGGTTTCGCCGATGGTCAACAGATGCGCGCGGATGTCGCCTTCGACAGTGCCTTCAACCTGAATGTCACCGGTTGTCTTGATGTTGCCGGTGATGTGCAGGTCCGAAGACAGGACCGACGCGGGCGGTTTGGGCTTGGGCGCCGTGCTGGCCTTGGGTTCGGAAGGGGCAGGGGCCGCCGGAGTCGCCGGAGCAGCAGGTTTTGCCGCCTCAGAATCCTTGGATGCGGGCTCGTTGATTTTGCTTTTAGAAAACATTTCTCGCAGCCTTGATGTAAGTCATTGGGTTTACAGGTTTTCCGTTCACGCGCACCTCATAGTGCAAATGCGTGCCGGTGGACCGTCCGGTGCTACCCATATCAGCAATATGATCCCCGCGCGAGACCCTTTGGCCGACCTTGACGTTGATCTTGGTGTTATGAGCGTAAAGTGTCTCAATCCCGAAGGCGTGTTTGATCCTCACAAGGCGTCCAAAGCCGGATTGCCAACCGGCATGGGTGACCACGCCATCTGCGGTTGCAAAGATATCGGTGCCCTGGGGCCCTGCAAAATCGACGCCGTTATGCATCCGGCGTCCGCCCGTTTTGGGGTCGCGGCGGGAGCCGTAGCCGCTGGTGAACCGCACAGCGGAATGAACCGGGTTCGCAAAGGGCGCTTTTTCGGCCGCCAAACGATACAGGTTCAACTGATCCATTTGTTGTAGAAGCTGGTTTGCGCGCACCTCGTCGGCGGAGATGTCACTCTCTTCGCCGCGGGTGCTCAGGGACAAAGGGGTCAGCGGACCGCCTATACCGCTATATCCGCGCCGCACCTCTTCGATGATGCGGTCCGTGGGCATGCCCGCCTGGCGGAACATCTTGTCCAGAGGCTCGACCGAGATCACCATCGCCTCTTCCAACTGGCGGAAAATCTCGTCACTGCGTTCCTGCATCAGTCGGATTTCCAGCTCCAGATCATCGCGCTGGTCCAGTGCATCACGCGCGTCGGCTGCGATCTGATCCCGCTCTTCCGCGGTGCGGGTCAGAGCGTCTGTCATGAATTCCATCTGCGCCGGGGCCGAGGCGGCCACGACATAGGCGTCCGTTGTATCCGCATCTTGTTGCAGCTTCGCCAGTTCGCCACGGGCCTCTTCGCGTTGTTTCATCGTGGCGCGCAGGGTGGTCTGGATCACCTCGATCCCGGTTTCCAACTCGCGCCGACGGTTTTCCGAGGCCAAAAGCTCGGACTGCATCGCCGAGACCTGCGCCAGTGCAGCGTTGAACCGGTCCTGTGCGGCCAAGGCTTCCTGAGCGCGGGCGTCACGCTCAGCGGACAGGATGTTGAGACGTTCTTGATAGGTGGCCTGATCGCGTTTGGCTTGTTCGCGGAAGTTGCCAGATCCGATGCTGTCCATCAGCAGAATCGCAGTGGCGACGGCGGTCCAGCCAACCATGACTGCAACACCGGTCACCGCAGCGATCTGAGTTTCCGAGCTGAGGCGGATGTACCGTGTGTCTTTGTCAGATTTCAGAAAAACCCGGCGTTCCGGGAAATGCCGTTCGAGCAGCGAGTGAAATTTAATTGCGAGACGTGTTCTCACGCGTCTTACCTCTCATCCCCAAGATCGGGACCGGTCGTGGTGCAATAGCCGTCCCTTGGACGGGATGCTTAATAGGGTCTCAGCATTCGGGCAAGTTTGTTGACCAATTTGTCGTCGAAGGTGCAGTTTTCCCCCTACGGATCGGCGAAAACCTGCCGAAATTAACCTTTAACCTCAGTCTGAGACCTGACCCGGCGCGGGCATGTCCTCTGTTAGCGGCCAGTAGAAGTCCGGCGGCAATCCTGCCTCGGCGCGCTTTTCTTCGTTAAAGGGCGGTTTCAAGGCACCGTGGAAATAGCGCCGAACCAATTGGTGGAAGACGTCCTTGGGGTCGGCGTTTTCGCGTCCACAAAGAAAATGGAACCACTTGGAACCATAGGCGACGTGGCCAACCTCTTCCGCATAGATCACCTCGAGTGCAGCGATGGCCTGTTCCGCCTTTGCCCTGCGAAAGATATCGATCATGCCGGGTGTGACGTCCAACCCGCGTGCCTCCAGCACCATGGGAACCACCGCAAGGCGGCCCATCAGATCCTCGGCGGTGTCTTCGGCGGCGCGCCACATGCCTGCATGGGCGGGCAGGGCGCCGTAAAAGCTGCCCATCTGTTCCAGACAATCGCAGACCATCTCAAAATGGCGCGATTCTTCTTCGGCGCATTTGACCCAGTCATCATAAAAGCCGATCGGCATGGGTACATGACCAAAGCGAGCAATGATGTCCCAATGCAAATCCACCGCGTTCAGCTCGATATGCGCAACGGCGTGCAAAAGCGCGATGCGTCCGGCCTCGGACCCCGGTTTGCGTTTTGGCACTTCGCGGGGTGAGAGCAGCTCGGGCTTTTCAGGGCGTGCTGGGGTCAAAGGCGGGGTGGCGGTGCCGATTTCAATCGCGTCACCTTCGCCCTTACGCGATGCGAACCAAGCGGCGGCATGGCGTTTGGACAGGGCGGTTTTCTCCCGCCCGTCCGCTGTTGTCAGAACCTCGCTTGCCATCTGGGTCAGTGTTTTGGGCACTGGTACGCTCCGCCTTGTCTTGTTGAGGCTGGGGATAGACCGGATGGCGCGCGGGGTCGAGGGGGGCTACATCGCCTTGACGGCTTCAAGCACTGCATCCACGTGGCCCGGCACTTTGACCTTGCGCCAGACCTGCGCGATGCGGCCCTCGGCGTCGATCAGGAAGGTCGAGCGTTCGATGCCCATGGATTTGCGGCCATACATGTTCTTTTCGACCCAGACGCCGTAATCCTCGCAGACGGTCGAGTTTTCATCCGACAGCAAAGGCGTAGTCAGGTCGTGTTTGGCGACGAACTTGTCATGCTTGGCCACGCTATCGCGCGAGATGCCAAAGACCTGAGCGCCCGCATCGGCAAAGGCCTGAAGCTGCTCCGAGAAACCGATGGATTCCTTGGTGCAGCCCGGCGTATCATCGCGGGGATAAAAGAATAAAACGACGGCACTGCCGCGCAGATCCGCGAGGGATACCTCACCGCCGCCGTCTCGGGGAAGGGTGAAATCAGGGGCCATGTCTGAAACGTCGGGCATTGGAAACTCCGCTAAAGGTTTTTAAACGCTGCCCGATATCATAGGGCAACGCGGACGGGTTGAAAGGCGTGGAACGCAAATTGGTGCAGCAGGATCAGGACAATAGCGAAGAGGGGGGTCAACCGAAACGCCGCCGCTCGCGCCGTCGGACGGCGGGCATCTGGACGTTGCGCGGCGTTGTTTTGCTTGTCGTTCTGGCTTTGGTCACGGGGTTCATGGTGCTGGGTCAGCGCATGCACGCCCCGGCTTGGCTGCGCAGTCACGTTGAGGCGCGGTTGGAGGAAAATCTGGGCGGTCTCCAGATCCGTTTTGGCGATGTCAGCTTTATCATTCACGAAGGCTGGCGGCCCCGTTTGCGTCTGACGGATGTGTCCATCAGTGATCAGGCCGGACAACAGATCGCTCAAGTGTCGGATATGCGGGCCAGCCTGGCGATGCGGCCCTTGCTGCGCGGTCATGTGCGGCCCAAGCGGATCATACTCAGCGGGGCGCAGATCGCCCTGACCCGAGGTGAGGATGGCGCGCTGACCCTGACAGTGGGCACTGGCAGCGCGCCCGTGCAAAGCGCATCGAACCTGGCCGAATTGATTGAGGCCGGGGATGAGGTGTTCCTGTCTCCGGTCCTGTCTGCGCTGACCTCGGTGCAGTTGGATGCGATCACGCTGGACTATCGCGATCTGCGGCTTGGGCGGTCCTGGATTCTGGACGGCGGCCATATTCAGCTCACCCGCAATGACGATGACATGCGGTTGGCGACCGGGTTCTCGGTCTTGTCCGGGCGCGACTTCGCCAGCCAGATCGAAGCCAACTATACCAGCATCCTGGGAACGCCCGAGGCACGTTTTGGCGTGACGATCACCGACCTCCCGGCCGAGGACATCTACGGCCAAAGCCCGGCGCTGGCGTGGTTGCAGGTTTTGAAAACGCCGATCTCGGGCGCGGTGCGGGGCAGTGTCGATGGCTCAGGAGCTTTCGGCCCTGTTTTCGCGACGCTCAATCTAGGCGCCGGGGCGGTGCAGCCGAATCCAGAGACACGTGCCATCCCGTTCGACTCAGCGAGCACCTACTTCACCTATGATCCCATCCGGCAGGAGCTGGACTTCAACGAGGTCTCGATCGATTCCGCCTGGGGATCGGTGCAGGCAGCAGGCAAAGCCTATCTGCAAGGGGTGGAAAACGGCACGCTCGACAGTCTAGATGGGCAGTGGAGCCTGACGGGGATCAACGTCAACCCGGCCAACCTGTTCCCCGAGCCGCTGAACCTGAAAAGGGCCGATCTGGACGTTCAGATGAAATTCGCCCCTTTCCGGCTGCGCGTAGGTCAGATGACGATTGAGGATGGCGGCCACCGCGTGCGGGCCTCGGGTCTGCTGGTCGGGCTGGCCGATGGCTGGTCGGCCGATCTGGATGCGCATCTGAACCAGATGGACTCTGAAGAGGTCCTAAATTATTGGCCCGAGCGTCTGGCGCCGAAGCCGCGGGAGTGGGTGACCAAAAACCTTTCCAAGGGCGCCTTGTCGGATATGGATTTCGCGCTGCGTCTGCGACCCGACAACAAACCCGACATCTATCTGGATTTCGGATTCGAGGATGCCACCATCCGTTTTGCCAAGACCCTGCCTCCGGTCGAAGGCGCGCAGGGGCAGGCCAGTCTGATTGACGACCGCTTTACCGCAACCGCGCAGCAGGGTGTGGTGATGGCCGATCAGGGTGGGGCCGTGGATGCATCGGGGACGTCCTTCATCATTCCCGATACCGAAATCAAAAAAAATACGCCGGGTATTGCACGTATAAGTGCGACTGGGGGTGTTACTGCCGCGCTATCCCTACTGGATCGCCCGCCGCTTAGCCTGCTCGGCAAGGCAGGGCTGCCGGTCGATATGGCCGAAGGAAATTTGGCGCTTACGGGCACGTTGTCCTTGCCGCTGATCAAGGGCCTCAAGTTTCAGGACACGCAGTTTCACTTTGCAGGCACGCTCGGAGACCTGAGCAGCGACCGTCTGGTACCGGGATTTTCCGTCAGCGCACCGATGCTGGAGTTGTCCGGAGACCAGACTGCAGTGCAAATCGAAGGGCAGGGCCTGTTCGGCGATGTGCCCGTGCAGGCCAAATGGCAACAGCCGATTGATGGCGAGACGGCGCAGCGCAGCACCGTGACGGGGCAAATCGAACTGTCCCAGCGTCTGATGGCGGAATTAAAGGCCGGATTGCCGCAAAGCTTCCTAAGCGGGTCTGGCACGGCTGATTTTACGCTCGGTATCGGTGCAGGCGCACCGCCGCAACTATCAGCCTCATCCGATCTGGTGGGCGTCACGCTGGCCATTCCCGAGCTGGGATGGCGCAAACCCGCGTCGACCAGCGGCACGCTGACTGCTGATGCAACGCTGGGCGATGGGCTGAAGGTTGATGCATTGAACCTGCAGGCGGCGGGGTTGCGGACCGCGGCGTCGATCACCTTCCGGCAGGGAGAGTTTGACCGTGTTTCCTTCAGTTCCTTCGATCTGGGCAACTGGCTGGCTGTTCCGGCCGAGCTGATCGGGCGGGGCAACGCCGCACCCGACATTCGCGTTCTTGGCGGGGTGCTGAACCTGGGCCGCGCCACATTTGGCGGGTCCGAGGGTGGCGGCAGCGGGTCGGGCGCTGGCCCAAATCTCGACGTAACGCTTGACCGCCTCCAAGTCACTGAGGGCGTGGCGCTGACCGGCTTCAAGGGCACGTTTCAAACGACCGGAGGGGTCAACGGTACCTTCAACGCCCGTGTCAACGGTGGGGCTGCCATGCAAGGCCGCCTCACCCCGCGGGGCGCGCGGAGCGCGGTAGAGCTGACCTCGAACGATGCCGGCGCCGTCTTGCGCTCGGCGGGTTTGCTGACACAAGCAAGGGGCGGAACGTTGGACGTGCAGTTGGAACCGGTCGCAGCCGCAGGCAGCTATGATGTGATCCTTAGTATCGTCAGCACCCGTATTCAGGATGCGCCTGCGATGGCTGCGCTGCTGAACGCAATCAGTCTGGTCGGGTTGCTGGATGAGATGGCTGGCCAGGGCATTTTCTTCTCGTCCATCGACAGCCGGATGCGGATCACCCCGACCGAGGTAAAGATTCTCAGCGGCAGTGCGGTCGGCCCGTCCATGGGCCTGTCTTTTGATGGAACGGTGAATACGGTGGCCGGGACGCTGAACCTGCGGGGTGCCATTTCCCCGATCTACCTTCTAAATGCGGTCGGCAGCGTCTTTACCAAAAAGGGCGAGGGGGTCATCGGGTTCAACTATTCTCTTACGGGGCCATTGGCGGACCCGAAGGTCTCGGTGAACCCGCTATCGGGCCTTGCGCCGCTGTTCCTGCGCAACCTTCTGCGTCCCCCGGCCCCTACGGTTTCAGATGGGCCGAATGCCCAACCGCGCAAACCTGACGAACCCAAGCGTACTTACGGCGCCCCGAAAAGCGATCGCTAGGGGATATAGCCGAATCTCTTGCGGCCTTGTATGGCGCGGCCATGAGACTCAGCGATTTTGATTTCCACCTGCCCGAAGACCTGATTGCCACCCGGCCCGCCAACCCGCGCTCGTCCGCGCGTTTGCTGGTGGCCGAGCGAGAGGCGATCTCGGACAGCCATGTGTTCGATCTGCCCAACTGGCTGCGCCCCGGCGATCGGCTTGTGTTGAACGATACGCGCGTGATCCCGGCGAGGCTCAGCGGGCGGCGGCACCGCGACAGCGCGCAGGGGCTGGTTTCCGCTGCGATCGAGGCGACGTTGCTGGAGCCTCAGGCGAATGGATCTTGGACCGCGCTGATCAAGCCGTTGAAAAAGGTCAAGCCGGGCGAAGAGAT
The DNA here is from genome assembly GCF_056541705.1 of Ruegeria sp. AG1. NCBI lineage: Bacteria > Pseudomonadati > Pseudomonadota > Alphaproteobacteria > Rhodobacterales > Roseobacteraceae > Ruegeria > Ruegeria sp. AG1. The sequence goes on from NZ_JBQFYU010000007.1 coordinate 277,743, forward strand.
CGTATTCTCGGACGATCTCAGTGCGACGCTGGACCGGGTAGAGGACGGGCAGGCCTATCTGCAGTTCAACCTCAGTGGTGAGGATTTTGACGCCGCCCTTGAACAGGCCGGTGCAATGCCCTTGCCACCCTACATCGCCGCCAAACGTCCAGCGGACGAGCAGGACAAGACGGATTACCAAACCATCTGGGCGCGCAACTCGGGCGCTGTGGCCGCACCAACCGCGTCGCTGCATTTCGATGATGCGTTGATGGCTGCGCTGGCAGAGCGTGGGGTGGAATTCAGCCACGTGACCCTGCATGTGGGCGCGGGAACCTTTCTGCCGGTCAAGGTGGAGGACGTGACAACCCACAAGATGCATGCCGAGTGGGGCCGGGTCAGCCAGCAGGCTGCTGATGAGATCCGCGCCACCATGGCGGCAGGGGGCCGGGTGATCCCGGTCGGTACCACCGCACTGCGCCTGATCGAAAGCGCCGCGCGCAGTGGGCAGATCGCGCCTTGGGAAGGGGAAACCGACATCTTCATCTATCCGGGCTTTCAGTTCCACGTGACGGACGCACTGATGACCAATTTCCACCTGCCCAAGTCGACCCTGCTGATGCTGGTTTCGGCTCTGATGGGGCAGGAGCGTATGCGGTCCGTCTATGCCCATGCGATTGAACAGAAATATCGCTTCTTCTCATATGGGGATTCATCCCTTCTGATCCCCTAAAACCCTCAGCCGCGACACTGTCAGACAGGGAATGTCGTAGACAGGCGCGATCTGCATTTGTTTTGATCACATAACGACTCGCAATTCAGCTTGGCACATCCCGGAGGCCCAAATGATTCAGGTTCTGTCCACCGCTTGGGCGCTTCTTCTCGGCATGGGTCTGCTGATGGTCGGCAACGGCCTGCAAGGCACGATTCTGGGTGTTCGCGGTGAAATCGAAGGTTTCTCGACCCTCGAGATGTCCTTTGTGATGTCGGCCTATTTCATGGGGTTTCTAGGCGGATCGCGCCTCGCGCCCGAGATGATCCGTAGGGTCGGCCATGTGCGTGTCTTCGCAGCCCTGGCCTCGTTCATTTCCGCGGTCATGATCATGTATCCGATGCTGACCGACCCGATCGCGTGGTTCCTGGGGCGTGCCGTGATCGGCTTCTGTTTCTCGGGCGTGTACGTGACCGCTGAAAGCTGGCTCAACAACGCGGCCAGTAATGAGAACCGGGGGCAGGCACTGTCGCTCTATATGATTGTGCAGATGCTGGGGATCATTTCGGCTCAGGGGTTGGTTCTGCTGGGCGATCCGGCAGGGTATGAGACTTTTGTGATCGCGTCGATCCTCGTTTCCGTCTCGTTCGCGCCGATCCTTTTATCGATTTCTCCAACCCCTGCATTCGACACCACCAAACCCATGACCCTGCGCGAGTTGATGGGCAAATCCCCCTTGGGCTGTGTCGGTATGTTCCTGTTGGGTGGCGTGTTTTCGGCACAGTTCGGTATGGCGGCGGTCTATGGCGCGCGCGCCGGGCTGAGCCTGATCGAGATTTCGACCTTCGTGGCCGCCTTCTACATCGGCGCTATCGTGCTGCAATACCCGCTGGGATGGTTCTCGGACCGAATGGATCGGCGTTTCCTGATCCTACTGGCGGCAGCCATAGGCGGTGCCAGTGCCGTAGCTGGCATGCTTTTCGGGGTGAATTTCCCGATCCTTCTGGTTACCGCTTTCTTTATTGGTGGTATGTCAAACCCGCTCTATTCCCTGCTAATCGCCCATACGAACGATTTTCTGGATCGTGAGGACATGGCCGCTGCATCTGGTGGTTTGCTTTTCATCAACGGTTTGGGCGCGATTGCTGGCCCGCTGATTACAGGTTGGTTGATGGGGGACGGGATCTTTGGACCTCCGGGCTTTTTCCTGTTCATCGCGGCGTTGCTGTTCGCGATGGCTGGCTACGCAATGTATCGCATGACGCAGCGCGCGGCGATCCCAGTCGACGAGACCGGCACCATGTCGCCCCTGTACCCGTCCGCATCCCCTGTTGCGCTTGAGGTGGCCCAGGAAGTGGCTATCGAAGCCGCCGAGGCCGAGGAGGACGCACAAGATGTTTCCGCTAACGCCTAAATATGTCCGAAATGTAGTAATATTTTACTGTCACAAATCTGTAAAACAGCCTTAAATGACCTTACGTCCCTGGGGAGGGCAACACACGGAGTTAAGGGCAATGGTTGGTCCTGAAGACGTATTGAGTTTTTGGTTGGATGAGGTCGGCCCCAAGGGGTGGTACATGCAGGACGACACGCTGGATCAGCAGATCCGCGACCGTTTCCTGACCACTTGGGAAGCCGCGACAGAGGGCAAGTTTTCGCTCTGGCTCACATATCCCAGCGGGTCGCTGGCCTATATCATCTTAACAGACCAATTCCCGCGCAACATGTTCCGCGGCGAGGCACGGGCTTTTTCGTCGGATCGGGCGGCTCTGGCCGCTGCGAAATGCGCGGTGGACAAGGGCTGGGATCTGAAAATCGACGAACCCGCGCGGCAGTTCTTTTATCTGCCGATGATGCATTCCGAGAACCTGTGTGATCAGGAGCGCTGTGTGCGTTTGATTTGCCAGAACCTCAGCAGCGAGGATTCCAGCAACCTGCTGCACGCGCGCGCGCATCGTGAAGTAATCCGGAAATTCGGACGATTCCCCTATCGGAATGAGGCCCTTTCACGCACACCAACCGTGCATGAGACCGCCTATGTCGACATGGGCGGCTATGGCTCTACCGTGCGTGAGTTGCAAGCAGCTGGTTAACTTTCGGGCCCGCATCCACGGATAGCAATGATCCGGTCGGCTGCCACGTCGGCCGAGGTCTCAATTGCATGGTCAATTAATTGGTCAGGTGATTCCGCCAACTCTGCAAACCGGGTCTGAACGGTCTGCAGCTTGGTTTCTATCGTTTCCAGCTTGTCTAGCGTATTGGACATTCGCAGAGAAACGACGGTGTTACTCACCAGACCGTCCTCTTGAATGCGGGCCAAATCGCTGCGCAGTCCGGAAAGTTGTTCGCGAATACCCTGCGCCTCGTCCCGCAACGGGGCGACAACTTGCAGCTTTTCCGACAGCCCCGAGGTGACGTCCTCCACCGTCGAAGCCAGTTTCCAACCCAAAAACAGGCAAAGCGCGATAAGGATCAGCGTCGCATTCAGAAGTGCAAGGAGAAGGTCTTTGAGGGTCTTGGCCATGATAAGTCTTTCGAATGCTTTGTGAATATATGGCGGGCGGAGGCCCTGGCTGTTCTTTTCTAGCCTTTGAAAAAGCTTGGGTATAGGCTGAAAACTGCACGTATCGACCATAACATACCGACGTCGCTTTTGTCGCGGTATGTCTATATTGATGCGCTGTGAAAAATAGTTTAATGCTAAACTAAATTTCAAACCGACCTTGGCCGAGAGGGACACATGGCTGAAAAATCTTTTGATCTGATCGTAATCGGTGCTGGTCCGGGCGGCTATGTGGCCGCAATCCGCGCGGCACAGCTGGGCCTCAAGACCGTCGTGGTCGAGCGAGAGCATCTGGGCGGCATCTGCCTGAATTGGGGCTGCATTCCCACCAAGGCTATGCTGCGGTCTTCGGAGGTCTTCCACCTGATGGAGCGCGCAAAGGACTTTGGTCTGACGGCGGACAAGTTCGGTTACGATCTGGACGCGGTGGTCAAACGCTCACGTGGGGTTGCTGGCCAGTTGTCGGGTGGGATCGGCCACTTGCTCAAGAAGAACAAAGTCAGTGTCGTGATGGGCGAGGCGACGATTACCGCAAAGGGTAAAGTTTCGGTGAAAACCGAGAAGGGCACCGAAGAGCTGACCGCCAAAAACATCGTCCTCGCCACCGGCGCACGTGCGCGTGAGCTTCCAGGGCTGGAAGCGGATGGCGATCTGGTCTGGACCTATAAACACGCACTGCAGCCACCGCGGATGCCGAAGAAACTGCTCGTCATCGGCTCGGGCGCCATCGGGATCGAATTCGCCAGCTTCTACAACACGCTGGGCGCGGATACGACCGTGGTCGAAGTGATGGACCGCGTGCTGCCCGTCGAAGACGCGGAAATCAGCGCCTTCGCCAAAAAGGCCTTCACCAAACAAGGCATGACCATCATGGAAAAAGCGATGGTCAAGCAACTTGATCGCGGCAAGGGCAAGGTCACCGCGCATATCGAGGTCAAAGGTAAGGTCGAGAAGCACGAGTTCGACACGGTAATCTCGGCCGTTGGCATTGTCGGCAATGTCGAGAATCTGGGACTGGAAGCACTCGGCGTGAAAATCGACCGTACTCATGTTGTGACGGATGAGTTCTGCCGCACCGGCGTTGATGGTCTCTATGCGATTGGCGATATCGCCGGCGCGCCCTGGTTGGCTCACAAAGCCAGCCACGAAGGCGTCATGGTGGCCGACCTGATCGCAGGCAAACACGCGCATCCGATCAAACCCGAAAGCATTGCAGGTTGCACCTATTGTCACCCACAGGTGGCCTCGGTTGGCTATACCGAAGCCAAGGCTAAAGAGCTTGGCTACGACATCAAGGTGGGCCGCTTCCCGTTCATAGGGAACGGTAAGGCGATTGCGCTTGGAGAGCCTGAGGGCATGATCAAGACGATCTTCGACGCCAAGACCGGTGAGCTGCTGGGCGCGCATATGATCGGCGCGGAAGTGACCGAGATGATTCAGGGCTACGTTGTAGGTCGTCAGTTGGAGACGACGGAAGAAGACCTGATGAACACCGTCTTCCCGCATCCGACACTGTCAGAAATGATGCATGAAAGCGTTCTGGATGCGTATGATCGCGTGATCCATATGTAAGGGGTTAGTGGGCGCTGCCCCCGCCGCGGCAAGCCGCGACTCCCCCGGGATATTTATAGCCAGATGAAGCATGGGATCCGTCCTTCATCTGGCCGAAAATATCCCGGAGCGCGAGGCAGAGCCTCGCAATAGACTCCTATGAATTCAAAGCATCCAGAATGCGGGCCCAGGAGCGGATGCCCTTGTGGAAGCTTTTGACATCGTATTTCTCGTTCGGAGAGTGGATGGCATCGTCGTCATTGGCGTAGCCGACCAGCATCGAATCCAGTCCCAGAACGGTGTCGAAATACCCAACGACCGGGATCGAGCCGCCCATTCCGGTGAACACGGCCTCGCGGCCCCATTCGTTAGACAGCGCAGCGCGGGCCGCTTCGAATTCAGGGCGATCCAGATTCATGACCGAGGCTGGGGACCCTTCGAGGTCATTGTCCCAGACAACTTTGGCATCCGGGGACAGGTGCTCTTCTACATGTTTGCGGATTTTGTCGCGCAAGGTGTCGGGGTCCATGTCGCCGACAAGGCGGCAGGTGATTTTGCAGTGAGCTTCCGAAGGGATCACCGTTTTTGATCCGGCGCCGTTGTAGCCTCCCCAAAGCCCGTTGACCTCAAGCGTGGGGCGTGCCCATTGCTGTTCCAGCGTGGAATAGCCTTTTTCGCCATGCGGTTGGCTATATCCCACCGAGTTCAAGTATTCGGCTTCGTCGAAGCCGCAGTTCTCCCACTGGCGCAGCTGATCTGCCGGGACCTCGTGAACACCTTCGTAGAAACCTTCGACAGCGACCCGTCCGGTCTCGTCGTCATAGAAAGAGGCTACGATCTTGGACAATTCGCGCAGCGGGTTCAGACCGGGGCCGCCGTAGTGGCCGGAATGCAGGTCGATGCGGGGGCCGACGATGGTGAACTCATCCTTCAGCATGCCGCGCAATTGCGAGGCAATCGAAGGCACTCCGCGTGACACCATTGAGGTGTCGCAAACCAGGGCCAGATCGGCCTGCAATTCGTCTTTGTTTGCTTCGAGGAACGGCACCAGCGACGGCGAGCCTGATTCCTCTTCGCCTTCGAAGAAAAAGGTGATGTGGCAGGGCAGAGTGCCGTGGATAGCTTTCCAGGCACGGCAGGCCTCGACAAAGGTCATAAGCTGGCCCTTGTCGTCGGATGATCCGCGGCCACGGATGACGGGTCCATTTTCAGTGTCTTCAATCGCGGGGTCGAACGGATCGCGGTTCCACAGGTTCAGAGGGTCGACGGGTTGCACATCGTAGTGCCCATAGAACAGCACATGCGGGCCTTCGTTACCCTCACCTACATGACCCACGACCATCGGGTGACCGGGTGTTTCGCGCTTTTCTGCTGCAATCCCAATGCTCTGCAGGTCTGAGACCAGCCAGTCGGCAGCCTTGTCGACATCCGCTTTGTAGGCAGGATCGGTTGAGATCGATTGGATGCGCAACAGCTCCATCAGGCGTTCGATCGAGGTTTGCAGATCAGAGTCGATCCGGCTCAGCACGGCGTCTAGCGACATAACAGGGCTCCTGCTTGGGAATGATTTGCGCGAACCCTATCAGTGTTGGCGCTGCCGTCCAGAGCAGAGTGCGCAGCACGAGCCCCGTAGTGAGTGGCCGAAGTTAAGCTTCTATACCTGCGTCGTTTCCCCGCGTCTTTTAGACGTAAGTTTACTTGCTGCGCGGCTGTGAAGCTTATATTTGATGCAAATCAAAGTTGGGTTCTGACGAACGGCTTTAGACTGGCCGAACGTGCGAACACAAAGCTGCTTTAGGGGCAATGTCCTGTAAGGTGGCGGAATACAGGCTTTGGGTGAGGGGTTTACCCGAGGCGATCAAGGAGGGTCCGTTGGACTATACTGCTCAGCTCGATTCAGCGATTGCCAGGCTGCATGACGAAGGACGTTACCGGACCTTTATCGATATCGAACGCCGCAACGGGCACTTCCCGCATGCCGTTCGGACCCGTCCCGATGGAACGCAACAGAACATTACTGTGTGGTGCGGCAATGACTACCTTGGCATGGGCCAGCACCCAGTTGTCCTGAACGCAATGCATGAAGCCGTCGATGCGGCCGGTGCCGGCTCGGGCGGGACGCGCAACATCTCGGGCACGACTGTTTATCACAAGCGTCTTGAGGCTGAGTTGGCCGATCTGCACGGCAAAGAGTCCGCCCTGCTGTTCACCAGCGCCTATATCGCCAATGACGCGACGCTTTCGACCTTGCCGAAACTGTTCCCCGGTCTGATCATATATTCGGACGCGCTGAACCATGCCTCGATGATCGAAGGCGTGCGGCGCAATGGCGGCGCCAAGCGCATCTTCCGCCACAATGACGTCGCCCACCTGCGCGAACTGCTTGAGGCAGACGACCCCAACGCCCCCAAGCTGATCGCCTTTGAGTCGGTCTACTCCATGGACGGTGACTTTGGCCCGATCGAAGAGATTTGCGATTTGGCCGATGAATTCGGTGCTTTGACCTATATCGACGAGGTCCATGCTGTTGGCATGTACGGCCCGCGCGGCGGTGGTGTGACCGAGCGTGACCGTCTGGCGCATCGCATTGACATCATCAATGGCACTCTGGCCAAAGCCTATGGCGTGATGGGGGGCTATATCGCCGCCAGCGAAAAGATGTGCGACGCCGTGCGTTCCTACGCGCCGGGGTTCATCTTTACCACCTCTCTGCCGCCAGCTGTTTCGGCTGGTGCGGCGGCCTCGGTCGCGCATCTGAAAGTGACACCGGAACTGCGCGAGCAGCATCAGACACAGGCCAAAATCCTGAAGCTACGCCTGAAAGGCTTGGGCCTGCCGCTGATCGACCATGGCAGCCATATCGTACCTGTTATTGTCGGAAACCCGGTCCATACCAAAATCCTGAGCGACCGGTTGCTGGACGATCACGGTATCTATGTGCAACCGATCAATTTCCCGACGGTTCCACGTGGTACAGAGCGCCTGCGCTTCACCCCATCTCCGGTCCATGGACCAGGTGAGATGAACCGTCTGGTTCAGGCGATGGACGAACTTTGGTCACATTGTGCGCTAAATCGCGCCGAACTTGCCGGTTAACCTCACGCTAAAGTGTGCAACGTGTTTGCCGCGTGTTAAGCTTACGCTAACAAAATAAGTGGACGAATCGTTATGGGGACGATTCGCCATTAGCGTGAAACACGCGACGGGCAAAATGGGGCGGCAGGAATGATTGGGCGCAGATCACAGCGCGATTCCGAAGAAGGTTTAGAAGTCAGACCAAAGGGGTTTGACGACTACGAAGTACGGCTTGGTGATCAGATGCGCGGCGAGCGCGCCACCATGGGCAAATCCCTTCTGGATGTTCAGCGCGAGCTGCGGATCAAAGCCAACTACATCGCTGCCATAGAAAACGCCGATCCTGACGCGTTTGATACACCCGGCTTCATCGCCGGATATGTGCGTTCTTACGCCCGGTATCTGGGCATGAACCCGGATGAGACCTTCGCCGCCTTCTGCAAGGAAAGCGGCTTTGAGGTCGCGCATGGCATGTCCGCCGAGGCATCGGTCGTGCGCAAACCGACCGGAGATCTTCCGGCCCGTGGCCCGATGGGGCGGGATCCGTTTGTGTCTCCGAACACGCCTTATATCCCCGGCAAAGAATCCTTCGTCAGTCAGGTTGAACCGCGCGCGATTGGCTCGTCCCTAGTGTTGCTGGCCGTCATCGGCGGTATTGGCTATGGCGGCTGGGCCGTGCTGAACAAGATCCAGCAGGTGCAGGTCAGCCCGGTTGAGCAAGCACCTGTTGTTCTGTCGGACCTCGACCCCCTTGATGCGGCGCGTAGCACTGAAACCGTCGAGACCGCTTCGACCGAAGCACTGGATCGCCTCTATCGCCCGCAAGCGCTGGATGTTCCGGTGATGGTCGCGCGGGATGCTCCGATTTCCACGCTTGACCCACGGACCGTCGGCACTTTCCGTCCGCCGGAACTGCCCGAGGTTCAGGTGGCCGAACTGCACACAGTTGAACGCCCGGCCTTGCCGCAGGTGGTCGAGCAGCTGGATACGACGTTGAAGATTGTCGCCGTGAACCCTGCGTGGATGCGCGTCACGGCCGCCGATGGCAGCGTGATCTTCGAAGGTACGCTCGGCACGGTAGAACAGGGCAGCGTGTTCGAAGTGCCGCTGACCGAAGAACCTCCTCTGTTGCGGGCCGGGGCGTCGGGTTCGGTGTTCTTTTCGATGAATGGTGAGCATTTCGGTCCGGTTGGTGCACCGGGTACCGTTGCGAAAGGCGTCGTCCTGTCCAAGGACGCAGTAGCTGAGACCTATGCCGTCGCCGATCTCGAGGCTGAACAGAACAGTGCCCTCAAGCAATTGGTTGCCGAGCTTCAGACGCAAGTAACCGACGAGCCTGCCGAATAGTCTTGCCATTGCTCTAGTCCGGTTGCCGAACTATCTATGAGGCAACCTAAGCAGATGCGGACCACTCTTCATGTCGCTCAACCACGTACGTCCCTGGCGCGATATCTACCGCCGTAAATCCCGCCAGATCATGGTCGGCAACGTGCCGGTCGGCGGCGATGCTCCAATTGCTGTTCAGACCATGACCAACACCCTGACCACTGATGTGGCGGCAACGGTCGCGCAGGTTCAGGCCGCGGCTGAGGCCGGAGCTGATATCGTGCGGGTTTCCGTTCCGGATGAGGACTCGGCCAAGGCGCTGAAAGAGATCGTGCGCGAAAGCCCGGTGCCCATCGTGGCTGACATTCATTTTCACTATCGTCGTGGAATCGAAGCGGCAGAGGCCGGCGCGGCCTGTCTGCGGATCAATCCGGGCAATATCGGCAACGAACAACGCGTGAAAGAGGTCATCAAGGCCGCAAGGGACCACAATTGCTCGATTCGGATCGGTGTGAATGCAGGCTCGTTAGAGCGGCACCTGCTTGAGAAATACGGCGAACCCTGTCCCGAGGCGATGGTTGAGAGCGGGTTGGAACATATCCGCATTCTGCAGGACAATGATTTCCACGAATTCAAGATCAGCGTGAAGGCCAGCGACGTCTTCCTATCGGCGGCGGCCTACCAAGGCATTGCCGAGGCCACCGATGCCCCGATACACCTTGGGATCACCGAGGCCGGAGGGTTGGTCAGCGGCACCATCAAATCCGCCATCGGTCTAGGCAACCTGCTGTGGATGGGGATCGGAGATACGATCCGCGTCAGCCTGTCTGCCGACCCGGTCGAAGAGGTCAAGGTTGGCTTTGAAATCCTGAAATCCCTGGGCCTACGCCATCGCGGCGTCAACATCATCTCATGCCCGTCCTGCGCGCGTCAGGGATTTGACGTGATCAAAACCGTCGAGGCGCTGGAGCACCGCCTGGAACACATCAAGACGCCGATGTCTCTGTCGATCATCGGTTGCGTAGTCAACGGACCGGGAGAGGCGCTGATGACCGATGTCGGCTTCACTGGCGGCGGAGCAGGGTCGGGCATGGTCTATCTGGCGGGCAAGGCCAGCCACAAGATGTCGAACGATCAGATGATCGATCATATCGTGGAAGAGGTCGAGAAAAAGGCCTCTGAACTGGATGCGGCGGAGTAGCGTCACCAGAATACAAACGTAACGCGCTGAGTTCGATTGGACCGCTCTGCGGACAAAGCAAATGATACAGAGCGTTACCCCGGAAAACCTGACAATGCGGGCAAACGCCTTGGGCTAAGCGATCTACATTCTTGCAATTTCGCGTCTTGCTTGCTCCTCACCAACGATTGCCACGCTTGCGCGTCCAGCGGGCCAGCCCCAAAGGGTTTCACCCTTAATGAACACGGTTTGCCCTGCAGCCACGTTTGTGTTGATTTGAGAAGTGCCTGATACGGAAGGCGCCGTGGCCACGATTGTGTATTGCCCAGGGGATACGTTCTGCGTGATCACCGATCCATTCGCTAGGTTTCCAACAGAATTCCCGTTCAATGTGAGTGGCAGCCTGAGCGCACTACCTGCCGCACTACTCGGTCGGAAAAAGACGATCAGACCTTGACCCGCTTGCGGTTGCGGAATGGTTCGTCCGGGCGCGCCTGCGGCAGTATTCGTGGACGGCGGTGTAGTTCCGCAAGCCGAGACTAGCAAAACCGAGGCAAGCGTCGTTAGTACGTTTCTGCGTAGCATTGTGTTCCCCTTCACACGCCCAATTTAACAAACTGTTCAGCATTTCGAAGCTGTTGAGACTATTAATTCACGAGTCTGTTCGAAACGTCCAGCGAAATACATCTTTAATTTTGAATGTATGAAGGCTTAGGGAAAAATGCTCCAGCTGCCGAAGCAGATGTACTGTTGGACACGAACGGGACACACCGTTCTGACGCCAAGTGACGTTTTTTGTGCTTTGGGCTCAAAGCCGACTTTTGCGGCAGTAATGCTTTGAGATCTTTTGTGTTTCCCGGGACATCGCGCCCGTGCGTATGGGGCGGCAGGGCCGCCCCAAAGACTTACCCTTGTTCAGCTCGCACGCCGTCTGCGATCTGCTGCATCTGATCCGCTGGTAGGAAGCCGCGCAGCATTTCGGTGCCTAGAACGAAAGAGGGCGTGCCGGTGATCTGCATGCGTTGTGCCAGCTCTCGGGTGCGGGTGATCTCTTCGGTGACCTGGTTGCTGTCCATCGCGGCGATGATGGCGTCGCTATCCAGCCCAAGCCCGTCTGAGATACGGCGCAAGGTCACTTCGCTGGGTTCTCCGCTGAATTCCATAAGGGCGTCGTGGACCTGTTTATAGGCGTCATCCCCGGCGACATGTTTGGTCGCCACGGCAAAACGCGAGGACAGAACCGAGGCATCGCCCAGAATCGGGAACTCTTTGATCACAAGACGGATATTGCCGTCTTCGGCCAACAGGCTGGCCACCTCGGGCACGGCGCGGCGGCAATAGCCGCAACGGTAGTCCATGAACTCGACCAGGGTGATGTCGCCATCCGGATTGCCACCCACCCAGCTATAGCCGTCATTGAACAGCTCATCCGCGTTCGAGGCGACCAGATCGCGGTCGGCCTGCTCCTGGGTCGCTGCGTTGCGCTCCTCCAGAATGGTGATCGCTTCGATGATCACTTCGGGGTTTTCCAGCAGATACTCGCGCACCTGCGCTCCGAACTCGGCCTTTTCGGCGTCGCTGAGCGCGTTGAGGTCCAGCGCCTGCGCCGAAGTCGATATCAGGGAAAGCCCCAAAAGGGCGGGGGCTGCATGTTTCAGGATCATTTGCGTTTCCTTTTCGCTTTCTCTGCGCGTTTCGAGGCAATCAACACATCTTGTGCCCTTTGCCAACCCGGTGAGCCTTCGGGAAGTTGCCCGATGGCCCGTCTTGCGTGAATGCCTGCATCAGCCAATCGGCCCTGCAAGGCGTATCGTTCTGCGGTGACGGTCGAGGCCATCCCGTTATTGCCCACTTTGGAATAGGCCACTCCCAAATCTCGCATCAGCCGCGCGTTGCGATAGTCGCGGGCGCGGGCTTTCTCCAGCGCCTCCAACGCCGTGTTGGTCTGGCCTTGTAGCAGCAGCGCTCGTCCGTACCCGGCAAGGATCAACGCATCGTGAGGTGCCATTTCAACCGCTTGGGCATAAGCATTAACAGCCTCGGATAATTGCCTGTTTTCCAGAAGGATTTGCCCTTTCAGTTCATAGTAGAAGGGATCCTCGGGCCGAATTTTCAAGGCTTCATCTATCGCTGCACGCGCGCGGGCCAGATCGCGGTTCTGGTGATGGGCCGACGCCTCGCGCATCATTCTGATATCGTACGCCGTTTCCTCTTTCGCGCGGCGCATTGTCCAACTCGGAGAGCGCAGAAAGGCCGAGAGCTTGCCCTTCACCCGTGCAAACCAATAGTCGGCGGTTTCATTGGGTTGGGTCTGATCGCCGAACTCGTCCAGAAACGCCTCAGCCGCGCGCAAGCGGTCCCGGCTGGAGGGGTGCGAGCGCATATAGGGGTCTTGATTGGCCGTGCTCAGCAACTCCTGACCTGCGAATTTGCGGTGGATCGCGACCATCCCCTTGGGTGAGATGCCAGCCCACCGCAGATAGCTGGCCGCGCTGCGATCGGCCGAGGCTTCCTCGGCCCGTGTGTGCCCCAGAAAGCCGCGAAGGGCCGCGCCTTGCGTGCCGGCTGCAATCCCGGCAGCGGCTTCCCCTCCGCCCGCAGCGGCTGCGATCAGAGCAAGCGCCGTGCCTAGGCTGGCCTTGCGCTGCGCGTCCTGCAGGTTTTGATGACGGCGTGCCAGATGACCGTTGGCGATATGGGCGGCCTCGTGGGCGATGACGGCTTGCAGCATCTCGGGGCTGTCGACCGACAGGATCAGGCCGTAATTCAGGTAGATCGCGTTGTAGTCGATCACGAAGGCGTTGAAGGTGTTGTCGTTGACCACCAGAATACGCACCTGATTGGTACTTAGCCCGGCGGCACGCAGCACTGGAAAGGCCAGTTCGCGCAGGCCGAACTCGATATCGGGATCGCGGATCAGGCTTTGGGCGTGGCTCTGCGCTGCCGCCGTCAGCCAAAGGACGGCCGCAAGTATCAGGGCCGGGATTGACGCCAGCCGGGATACGCGTTCAAAAGCCATGGCTGCAACATGGGAGATGGGCATGAGAAACTCAACCCGGTCCGGGGTCGATCCGTTTATTGTGATGGACGTGATGGAGGCCGCGCGCAAAGCCGAAGAGGCCGGACGCCACATCATTCATATGGAGGTCGGCCAGCCCGGAACCGGCGCCCCGAAAGGCGCGACCGAAGCCCTCGCCAAGGCAATGGAGCAAGGCCCGTTGGGTTATACCGTCGCGCTTGGCCTGCCCGCTCTGCGCCAGCGGATCGCGCAGATGTATGGCGAGTGGTACAATGTCGATCTGAACCCCGAACGGGTGGTGGTGACACCGGGGTCTTCCGGCGGGTTCTTGCTGGCCTTTACTGCGCTGTTCGACAGCGGGGATCGCGTGGGGATCGGCGCGCCGGGCTATCCGTCCTACCGTCAGATCCTCAAGGCGCTTGGGCTGGTGCCCATCGACCTGCCGACCTTGCCCGAGAATCGGCTGCAACCGGTGCCTTCGGATTTTGCCGGACTTGATCTTCAGGGCCTGATGGTCGCGTCCCCCGCCAACCCGACCGGCACTATGTTGGATCATGCCTCAATGGGCGCGTTGATCGACGCCGCGCAGGGGCAGGGTGCCTCTTTCATCAGCGACGAGATCTACCACGGGCTGGAATATGAGGCCAAAGCCGTCACTGCGCTGGAGCTGACGGATGAGTGCTATGTGATCAACTCGTTCTCGAAATATTTCTCGATGACCGGTTGGCGCGTCGGTTGGATGGTCGTTCCCGAGGATCAGGTCCGAGTGGTTGAGCGGATCGCCCAGAACATGTTCATTTGCGCGCCCCATGCCAGCCAAGTCGCCGCCTTGGCCGCGATGGATTGCGATGAGGAGCTGCAGGCCAATCTCGATGTTTACCGCCGCAACCGCGAGCTGATGCTCGTAGGGCTGCCAAAAGCCGGTTTCACGAATATCGCGCCACCTGACGGGGCATTCTACGTCTATGCCGATGTCTCTGACCTGACAGATGACAGCCGCGCCTTTGCAGCCGAGATTCTGGAAAAGGCCGGTGTCGCCGTCACGCCCGGTTTGGACTTCGATCCTGAGCGCGGACATACGACCCTGCGATTCTCCTACGCAAGGGCCACTGCCGATATTCAGGACGGGTTAGAGCGTCTGCGCAGCTTCATGGCCGAACGCGGCGCGTTGCAGCCGGTGTAAAGCGTTCACAAGAGGGGGCGGATGCGCTAGGGTCACGCTCAAACGATCTCGGGAAAACTTGAGGCCATGAGCAGGATTTTCTATTGCATCGCGCTGATCTGGGCGCTGTCCGGTGCCGCATTGGCGCAGGACTTCACTGCGTTGGCGCGCGTGCAGCCGGACCAAAGCCGCATCATCGATTCCGGTCGCACGGCGGTTCAGGTCGACCTTGGCGTCAGTCAGGGGGTGCCTTACCGCATTTTCACGCTGCGCGATCCCTACCGCATGGTTCTCGACTTTCAGGAGGTCGACTGGACCGGCCTCAACGCCGAAGAATTTCTGCAAACCGACCGGATCAGTGGCGTGAAGTTCGGGGCGTATGTCCCCGGATGGTCCCGCATGGTGCTGGAACTGGGGGCGCCTATGGCGGTGGATACGGCCGAGTTGCGGTTGGATGAGGCCTCGGGCGCGGCGCTGTTGACCCTTCAATTGGTCGGTACCGATTTTGACTCGTTCAACGCGTCCGCTGGCGTGCCGCAGAACCACGGCTGGGATCTTCCAGAACCCGCCGTCACCACGTCCGAGGTCCCGCGCAATGTGGCGCAGGTCATGCGGGTGATGCTGGACCCCGGCCATGGCGGTATCGACCCGGGCGCTGAATTCGGTGGCATTGACGAGAAAACCATGATGCTGACCTTCGCGCGTGAACTACGTGAATTACTATTAAGGTCAGGTGGTTACGAGGTGGTGCTGACGCGGGTCGAGGATCAGTTCGTCTCGCTGGAACGTCGTATCGCTCTGGCGCACAGGGCGAGCGCAGATGTGTTTATCTCGCTGCATGCCGATTCCCTCTCCGACGGGCAGGCCCACGGCGCGGCGGTCTATACCTTGTCCGAGGATGCCTCGGACGTGGCCAGCGTCAAACTGGCCGAACGTCATGATCGGGGCGATCTTTTGTCCGGGGTCGACCTGAACGGCGCCGATGATCAGGTCACCGATGTGTTGCTGGACATGGCGCGGCAGGAGACCAAACCCCGCACCACATCACTTGCTGGCGCGATTGCCAATGGCATGGCGCAACAGGGCGGGCCGATGAATCGTAAACCGCTGCGCACCGCATCGTTTTCGGTGCTGAAGGCGGCAGACATACCGTCCGTTCTGGTCGAACTTGGGTTTCTTTCCAGCCCCAGAGACTTGAAAAACATCAAAGATCCCGAATGGCGCGCCAAAATGGCGCTGGGGATTTATCAGGGGCTCGAGGACTGGCGGCAGCAAGATGTGATCAGACGGTCCCTGATTGGACAGTGACCTGACGACGCAAAACGGCTAGAATGCGCTTGTGGTTTTGACCCTCGGGCTTGGCATCCCTATATAGGCGACAGCGCGAAAAAAAGGCAGTGACGTGATCCGGTTCATTCTATCGATTTTCGGGGCAGTTTTCAGCCTCGTGACTTTGGGTATCTTCATGGTTGCGCTGGTGATCGGCGCGGTCTTCTGGATGTATGGCCGCGACCTGCCCAGCCACGAGTCGCTGGCACAGTACAAGCCGCCCACGATCAGCCGGATCTATTCCGGCGAGGGTCAGTTGATCGACGAATTCGCCCAGGAACGTCGTCTGTTCACCCCGTCCGAGGAAATCCCCGACCTGGTGAAACAGGCCTTCATTTCTGCGGAAGACAAGAATTTCTACACCCATCAGGGCTATGACCCGCGCGGCATCATCGCTGCTGGTGTCGAAGCTGTACGCACCAAAGGTGAAACTGTTCGCGGTGCCTCGACCATCACGCAGCAGGTGATGAAGAACTTCCTGCTGTCGGGCGACCGTCGGGCCGAGCGCAAGATCAAGGAAATCATCCTCGCCACCCGGCTTGAGGATACGCTCGACAAGGAACAGATCCTCGAGCTTTACATGAACGAGATCTTTCTGGGTCAGAACTCCTATGGTGTGACCGCTGCGGCGCAGACCTATTTCAACAAGACCCTGCAGGAACTGGCCCCGCATGAGGCCGCGATGCTGGCCGCGATGCCCAAGGCGCCGTCGGACTACCACCCGGTCCGCCAAAAGGAACGCCTGCTGGCTCGCCGCAACTATGTTCTGCGCGAGATGAACCAGAACGGTTACATTGATCAGGCGACCTATGAAGCCGAGGTCGAGATGCCTCTGCGTTCAGTCCAGAACGGGGATTTTGAAAGCTTCCGCACCGCACTGCCGCCACGTGACTATTTCACCGACGAAATCCGCCGCCAGCTGAGCGAGGATTTTGGTGAGGGTGAGTTCTTTACGGGTGGTTTCACCGTGCGCGCTTCGGTTGACGAGGAAATGCAGGTCGAGGCCGCGCGTGCGCTGCGTGAGGCATTACAGAAATACGACCTGTCACGTGGCAGATGGCGTGGCACGGGCGAGGTGATCGCCGAAGAACAGCTGGCGGATGAGGGTCAATGGCGCGATGCGCTGGCGCAGATGGAGATCCCCCGTGACGTCGTTTTGCCGACCCAATGGTACCCGGCTGTTGTGCTGGATGTGGCCGAGCAACAATTGACCGTCGGTATTGAGGATGGCCCCGCCGACGGTACCATCCCACGCTCTGACATCAAATGGATGCAGGGCAACTTCTTCGATAATTTCAAACGCGGCGATGTGATCCTAGTCATGGCCGGGGAAGAGGGCCAATGGTCCGCCCGTCAGGTGCCCGAAGTGCAGGGCGGCTTTGTCGCGATGGATGTGAACTCGGGCCGCGTTCTGGCGATGCAGGGCGGGTTCTCGTATCAGGACACTGTGTTCAACCGCGCCACGCAGGCGCAGCGTCAGCCGGGCTCCTCGTTCAAGCCGTTCGTTTACGCGGCCGCGCTCGACAGTGGCTACAGCCCTGCGACGATCGTTGTTGACGCTCCGATTGAGGTGAATACCCCTCAGGGCCTGTGGCGCCCCAAAAACTCGTCGAACAAATTCTACGGCCCGACGCCACTGCGCACCGGGATCGAACAGTCGCGGAACCTGATGACCATCCGTCTGGCGCAAGAAGTCACGATGCCCGTCGTCGCGGGCTATGCGGAACGGTTTGGTGTCTATGACCGAATGGGTGCGTTTCTGGCCAACTCGCTCGGGTCCGAAGAAACCACGCTGTATAAAATGGTTGCAGCTTACGCGATGTTCGCCAATGGCGGTGAGCGGGTCGAGCCTACTCTGGTCGACCGGATTCAGGACCGCTTTGGCAAGACGATCTATCGCCATGACGATCGGCAGTGCCTCGATTGCAACTCGACCTGGTTGGAGCCAAACGAGTCGCCGACCATTGAAACAAATCGCTCTCAGGTCATGGATGCGATCACCGCCTATCAGCTGACCTCGATGATGAAGGGCGTTGTGGATCGCGGGACGGCGTCGCGCTATGTCAACCTGCCGGTACCGACCGCAGGTAAGACCGGAACGACCAACGAATCCAAGGATGCGTGGTTCATCGGCTTCACCTCGAACATCGTGGCCGGTTGTTATATCGGCTATGATCGCCCGCGTCCGATGGGCCGGGGGGCTTATGGTGGCACCATGTGCGGGCCGGTTTTCCAGAGCTTCATGGAAAAAGCCGTTGAGAAATACGGCGGTGGTCCATTCGAGGTGCCCGAAGGTGGTCACTTCATCAAGATCGACCGTTTCAGCGGTGCGCGCCTGCCTGCGGATGCATCCGGCGAATACGTCGTGGCCGAGTTCTTCCGGGATGGGGTGGATGGGTTCATTGATCGGATTTACGACGGCGGCTTTGCCATCGGATCGGACCTTCCTCTGTTCGAAGAGGCGCAACGCGCAGGCGTTCAGGTCCAGACCTCGACCGGTAGCACCGTCACTGTTGGCCCCAAAGCCTCGCAAGGGGATTTGAGCACCGGCGGCCTTTACTGATCGCTTTGTAAATCTCTAGCGGCCAGACGTGTAATCCCGTCTGGCCCGTCTTGTGGTGGCCTTCCGCTCTTGCTATCACGCAGTCCTGTTTGACCAAGTTGGGGCAAGACCATGCGCGCCGAAACCCAGAATATCGTGGCGGAAATCGAAAAGTCGCTAGAGCTGCTGGCGCAGCGTATGGACTATGAAACCGCGCCCCATCGGCTTGAGGAATTCAATGCGCGGGTTGAGGATCCGAACTTGTGGGACAGCCCCGAGAACGCGCAGAAACTGATGCGCGAACGGCAGATGCTGGTCGACGCGATCGAGACCTACGAGTCCATCAAAACCGATCTCAGCGACAATATCGAGCTTATCGAGCTGGGCGAGATGGAAGAGGATGAAGAGGTCGTTCAGGACGCCGAAGCCTCGATCAAGTCTCTGAAGGACAAAGCCGCCAAGAAAGAGCTGGAGGCTCTGCTCGATGGCGAGGCTGACAGCAACGATACTTTCCTCGAGATCAACTCGGGCGCGGGCGGGACCGAGAGCTGTGACTGGGCCTCGATGCTGGCGCGGATGTATGTGCGTTGGGCGGAAAAGAAGGGCTATACGGTCGAGCTGCAATCAGAGACCGCGGGCGAGGAAGCCGGGATCAAGTCGGCGGCCTATAAGATCTCCGGCCACAATGCCTATGGCTGGCTGAAATCGGAAAGTGGTGTGCATCGTCTGGTACGAATCTCGCCATATGACTCGGCGGCCAAGCGGCATACCTCGTTCAGCTCGGTCTGGGTTTACCCCGTGGTCGATGACAATATCGAGATCGAAGTGAACCCGGCCGATATTCGGATTGATACCTATCGGTCCTCGGGTGCGGGCGGTCAGCACGTGAACACCACGGACTCGGCTGTGCGGATCACGCACATCCCGACCGGGATCGTTGTGACCTCATCCGAGAAGTCGCAGCACCAGAACCGCGATATCGCCATGAAGGCGCTGAAATCGCGTCTCTACCAGCAAGAGCTGGATCGTCGGAACGCCGATATCAACGCGGCGCATGAAGCCAAGGGAGATGCGGGCTGGGGCAACCAGATCCGGTCTTACGTCTTGCAGCCTTATCAGATGGTGAAGGATCTGCGGACCAATCATGAGACCTCGGACACCAAAGGTGTGTTGGACGGTGATCTGGATGGGTTCATGGCGGCGACTTTGGCGTTGAACGTGGCGGGCAAAAGCCGGTCCGAGGCGCAGGGCGACTAAGTCTGGGCAGGGGGCGCTGCCCCCGCCGCGGCAAGCCGCGACTCCCCCGAGATGTTTTTAGCCAGATGAAGGGGATCCGGGTGGTGCTTGGCCATTCGGGAAAAGATGTATTTAAACAATGGGTTTTATTGGTCGGGGTGCGCGGCTAGGCTGGATTTGAACCAAACAGATCGAGGCGATTGAAACCCGGATGGATGTCACTCAGCTTTCCGCAAAGGCGCTGGTCGATCAGCTGTCATCTGGTGCTGTTTCGGCGGTCGAAGTAATGGCTGCGACGCTGGAGCGGATCGAGGCCGTGAATGGTAAGGTCAACGCGATTGTGGCGTTGCGCGATGCGGATGATCTGATGGCCGAGGCGGCGGCACTGGATGCGGGTCCCAATCGGGGGCCACTGCACGGGTTGCCGATTGCGGTGAAGGATCTGGTTAATGTCGCCGGGATCGTATCGTCGCAGGGATCGCCGCTGTTTCGCGATTTTGTGCCCGAACAGGACGATCTTATTGCAGCGCGGATGCGCGCGGCGGGGGCCATCTTGATTGGCAAGACCAACACGCCCGAGTTTGGGCTTGGCTCGCACACGTTCAACCCGGTCTATGGCGCGACCCGGAACCCCTATAATGGGGCGCGCACATGTGGAGGGTCATCCGGTGGCGCGGCGGTTGCGTTGGCGACCGGGATGGTCGCGTTGGCCGACGGCTCTGACATGATGGGAAGCCTGCGCAACCCGGCCGCGTGGAACAACGTTTACGGATTTCGCCCCAGCTGGGGGCGGGTGCCATCGGAACCCGTTGGAGATGGGTTTTTACATCAGTTATCGACCCTGGGTCCGATGGCGCGCAGCCCTGAGGATTTGGGGCTATTGCTCGACGTGATCTCGGGCGCTGATCCCCGGTCACCTTTGGTCTCGGATGCCGGGCACGTGAGTCCCGTTCAAGCCGCTGATCTGCGCGGGGCGCGGATTGGGTGGTTGGGAGATTGGGGCGGCGCATTTCCGTTTGAGGACGGCATTCTGGACCTTTGCCACGATGCCCTACGCGTTTTCGAAGACCAAGGCGCAGTGGTCGAAGATGTGTCTCCGCCCTTCGATGCGGAAAAGATGTGGGACAGTTGGGTTACTCTGCGGTCCTGGGCGGTGGCGGCGGGATTGCAGCCGTTGCAGGGCAAATTAGACGCCTTGAAGGATAGCGCGCAGTGGGAGTTGGAGCGTGGCCTGACGCTATCCGCGATGCAGGTGCATGAGGCCAGCGTTACCCGGTCGGAGTGGTTCCGGCGGGCGGCTGAGCTGTTTCAGGACTATGATGCTTTGGTTCTGCCGGCCGCACAGGTCTGGCCCTTCGATATCGAGACGCCGTATCCGCGTGAGATCATGGGGCGGGCGATGGATACCTATCATCGCTGGATGCAGGTGACAGTGCCGGTCAGCCTGATTGGTTTGCCCTGTCTGGCTGCGCCTGCGGGGTTCGGAGCGGAAGGCCTGCCAATGGGCTTTCAGCTATTTGGGCCCAAAGGGTCGGATGCGCGGCTGCTGTCCTTGGGTGCGGCGTATCACGAGGCGACGACATGGCCGCAGAAAAGGCCCGCGATGAGATAGGGCCAGACGGGGAGGAGAAACAGATGGAAAGACCTTTCGGAGCGCCTCAGATGCGCCCTGTTGACAGTGGGATGCTGAAACAGGCGATGCGGCGGGCGTGGGTTGACCTCCGCAAGGCGCCGCTGTTCGGCTTGATATTTGCGGGGTTTTATGTGCTGGCGGGCTGGGCGATCGCCTGGGTGACGCTCCAGTCGGGAACAAGCTATTGGCTGGTCCTCGCCGCGATCGGGTTCCCTCTGATCGGACCGTTTGCGGCGGTCGGGCTGTATGAGGTGTCGCGTCGCCTGGAGGCCGGGGAGGATCTTGATTTTAAAGCGATATTCGGGGTCGTGATGCAACAGAGCCGCCGTCAGTTGCCCTCAATCTGCGCGATCATCGTGGTGATGTTTCTGTTTTGGTTCTTTCTGGGCCATATGATCTTTGCCCTGTTCATGGGACTGTCGACGTTGACGAACGTATCCTCTTCGCTCGAAGTGTATCTGACGGTAAACGGGTTGATGATGCTGGCGGTAGGGTCGGCCGTCGGGGCGGTCTTTGCCACGATCCTCTACATGATCACCGTGCTGTCCATCCCGATGCTGCTGGACCGCGAGCTGGATTTCGTGACGGCAATGATCGAGAGCTTCTCCTACGTGAGGGACAACTTTCCGGTCATGATCGGGTGGGGCATTTTCATCGCCGTGCTGACGTTTGTCGCGATGGTGCCATGGTTCTTGGGGTTGCTGCTGGTGCTGCCGCTTTTAGGCCATGCAAGCTGGCACCTGTATCGCCTGATCTGCGAGGATGATCCGAGCTAGCGCTGTTCGTCGGGCCTGTGGGCCCTTATCAGCTTGCGCGCAGCACCAAGCGCATCTGTTGCATCCTGCCCCAGCCGGGTCAGGGTCACAGGGCGCGCGTCGTCTTTGTCCGGGCGCGTGTAGCTTGTGCCTTGCCAGAGGGTATCTTTCTTGCTGACCACATAGACCCGGCTGTTCTGGCCGTTACGACCGGAAATCAGCATGTAGACATAGTCGCCGGAACAGCTCGCTATACCGCGCACCTCTCGTGCCATGGATGGGCTGCCGGGCATGGCGGTGCGCGGTGTGAAGCCGCGGATCAACGTGCATTGTGGCAGCCGTTTGGCGTGCAAAACGATGGACGTCCGGGTGTCCGTCGCCGCATAAAACCCTGGCGGAAAGGTGCAGTCGTGGGTGGCCTGGGCGCCCGAGCCGAGGAATTGCGTCAGCGTGGCGTTCACATGATGCGTATTGGCATCCGGGATGTCGTCAAGCGGGGTGAGAACGATACGGGCATCTACATCAAAGAAGCGACACATCCGGTCCAGAACATCCGCGCGCGGAAAGCTCTCGCCCGCAAGATATCTGTTGAATTGAGTTCGGTTGATGCCCAGTTCGCGGCACAATGCTGAAATCGAAGGGTAGTCTCGTGCCAAGCGTCTTAGGTTTGCACCGAACATGGCGCGAAGTTCGTCCGGGCTGCGCGTATCCTCTGGCATCGGTTCCCCCTGCATCGGCGGTTTCAGTCGTGAAAACAGCGGTGCAGATCGGCAGACCGGATGTGTGACCGAAATCGTAAAGATGACCCCAAAGCAACGTTTCCCCACGCCGCGTTGCATCTGAGATGCTAATCCGACGTTGGGTAAAGGCAATAGGTATTTGTCTGTTCGGGGTGATCTTTACGGTTAATTTGCAGGCTTTTTTGTGCCAAGTATCAAGTAGATACTTTTCGTGAAAAGCGAAAGGTCCCGGGGATGCCCTGCCGGGACCCTGTAGTTGTCAGTCGCCGCGCAATAGGGCGGCCACGCCAGTTCTCGCGATTTCGACCAGCCCCAGCGGGCGCATGAGGTCAGCAAAAGCATCGATCTTGTCGGGAGCGCCCGTGATCTCGAAAATGAACGAGTTTAACGTGCTGTCGACCACATTGGCGCGGAAGATATCGGCCAAACGCAGCGCCTCGACCCGCTTGTCGCCTTCGCCAACAACCTTGATAATCGCCAGTTCCCGCTCGACCGAAGGGCCTTCGACCGTCAGGTCATGGACCTCGTGAACCGGCACGATACGGCCCAGCTGTGTTTTGATCTGTTCGATCACCTGCGGGGTGCCAGTGGTTACGATGGTGATGCGGCTGAGGTGTCCAGTGTGGTCGACCTCGGCCACCGTCAGGCTTTCGATGTTGTAGCCACGGCCCGAGAACAGGCCGATCACGCGGGCCAGAACGCCCGGCTCGTTCTCGACCAGCACCGCGATCGTATGGCGTTCCTGCACGTCCGAAAAAGTCGGGCGTAGGTTATAGGCCGAATGGCGGGTAGAGCCTTTTTTGATATGTAGGGCAGACATTTATGTCCCTTTCATCACCTTGCGAAAACCGGGCGTCGGGCGCCCGGTCAATTCCGACGAATGTTGTTAAACCAGAACCGAACCTTTGGAATCGATCACGCCCTGCGTTTCGGCCTCGCCCAGCAGCATCTCGTTATGGGCTTTGCCCGACGGGATCATTGGGAAGCAGTTCTCGTGCTTTTCTACAAGGCAGTCAAAGATCACCGGACCGTCGTAGTTGATCATCTCCATGATCGCGTCGTCCAGATCGGCTGGGTCGGAACACAGGATACCCTTGGCCCCGAAGGCCTCGGCGAGTTTGACGAAATCGGGTAGGGCCTCGGACCACGAATGCGAGTAGCGCTCACCATGCAGCAGCTCCTGCCATTGGCGAACCATGCCGAGGCGTTCGTTGTTCAGGATGAACTGTTTCACAGGCAGGCGATACTGAACTGCGGTGCCCATTTCCTGCATGTTCATCAGCCATGAGGCCTCACCCGCGACGTTTATCACCAGCGCGTCGGGATGCGCCATCTGCACACCGATCGAAGCCGGGGTGCCATAGCCCATCGTGCCCAGACCGCCTGATGTCATCCAGCGGTTGGGGTCCTCGAACCCAAGGTACTGCGCGGCCCACATTTGGTGCTGACCAACCTCGGTCGTGATGTAGCGATCGTGGTTTTTCGTCAGCTCTTCAAGGCGTTGCAGCGCGTATTGCGGTTTGATCGTCTTCTCGCTGTTGGTGTAGGCGAGGCAGTTGACCTTGCGCCATTCGGCAATCTGCCCCTGCCACTTGGCGACCGAGGCCGCATCGGTCTTGCGACCGCGCGATTTCCAGACCTTCAGGATATCTTCCAGCACATGGGCGACGTCGCCGACGATCGGGATGTCGACGCGTATCACCTTGTTGATCGACGAAGGATCGATGTCGATATGCGCCTTTTTCGAGTTCGGCGAGAACGCGTCGATACGGCCGGTAATCCGGTCGTCGAACCGCGCGCCGATGTTGATCATCAGGTCACAGTCATGCATCGCCAGGTTGGCCTCGTAGAGACCATGCATCCCCAGCATGCCCAACCAGTTCTCACCCGAGGCCGGATAGGCGCCAAGGCCCATCAGGGTCGAAGTGATCGGAAAACCAGTCGCATCCACCAGCTCACGCAGCAATTGACTGGCTGCGGGGCCCGAGTTGATGACGCCGCCGCCGGTGTAGAAAACGGGTTTTTTGGCGGTCTCTATCGCAGCGACCAGTTCGGTGATCTCTTCCAGATCGCCCTTCAGAACAGGCTGATAGCGAGAGGTCGACGTCTTGGGGCCAGTATAGTCTCCGGATGCAAACTGCACGTCCTTTGGAATGTCGATCAGCACCGGACCCGGACGGCCCGAGGTGGCGACATGGAACGCCTCATGCATGGTTTCAGCCAGAGAATCCGTGTCCTTCACCAGCCAGTTATGCTTGGTGCAGGGGCGGGTGATGCCAACGGTGTCGGCCTCTTGGAATGCGTCCGAGCCGATCATGAAGGTCGGCACCTGACCGGTCAGAACAACAATCGGGATCGAGTCGAGCAGCGCATCTGTCAAACCGGTGACCGCGTTGGTCGCGCCGGGGCCGGATGTCACCAGCGCAACGCCGGGTTTGCCAGTCGACCGGGCATAGCCTTCGGCCGCGTGGACCGCGCCTTGCTCATGCCGCACCAGGACGTGGCGAATGTCGTTTTGCAGAAAGATCTCGTCATAGATCGGTAGGACGGCGCCACCGGGGTATCCGAATACTGTGTCCACGCCCTGATCCTTGAGGGCCTGAACCACCATCTTTGCGCCGGTCATCTCACGTGTCATCTGCTTTGCTCCGTTCGCGACATGTGTCTTGCGTTTGCCAAAAAAAAGCCCCCGAGTTTTTCGGAGGCGCATGGGTTCGATTGTGGTTTTCCGTTACCGGCCCATACGCGTGTTTCCTACGATTACGACTAGCGTGTTCATCGCCAGAGGCTCCTTATCAGCTTGCAGGGGACATTATGTTCGGCACGACGGAGCGTCAACAGTCAATCGTATGAATTTCATGACCGGATTGATGAATTTTGCGACATTTTGTTGCGCAAAATGACGCATGTCGGGAATTTCCGGTAAAGCAGAAGGGGTCACGTGGTGTTTTGACGGATTTCTGACTTGTCTAAATCCGCCAACGCGATGTCTGAAATGAACCAGAAGCGCGCCATGTGCTGCGGCAGGCTAATTGCTAAGAGGGGCAAATAAGGAGGTCGGCCTTGCTGCAGGAACTCGTGGATTTGGGGCGCTATCCGATTGATCGTCCGGACTCGACCGCGTACCGCCAACTGATCGGTGATCTGCGCCGAGAGCTTGAGCATGACGGCTGCGCGGTTCTGCCCGGCTTTGTGCATGAGGCCGGGTTGGACCAGCTACTTGCCGAGGCGGATGCCGTCGCACCCAAGGCTCATCGGTCCTTCAACCGTACGAATGTCTATTTCACCAAGGACGACCCAAGCTATGGGATCGGGCATCCGGTGCGCCGGTTCTATGACCGGTCAAATGCGTTTGTGCCCGCGGACAATTTCCCCGGATCAGGACCTTTGAGGCGCATCTACGAGTTCAACGGCTTTCTGCCCTTCATTCGCGATGCGCTGGATGAGCCAGAGGATCGGTTCTTTCGCTATGATGATCCGCTGGCGGATGTCATCATCAATGTCGTGGAGGAGGGGCAGGGGTTTCCCTGGCATTTCGACACCAACAATTACACCGTGACTCTGGCCATTCAGAACGCCGAGACAGGCGGCGCGTTTGAATATGCCCCGGATCTGCGCAGTTCTGAGGATGAGAATTTTTCGGCGGTAAGAAGAGTTCTGGATGGCGATATGCAGGCCGTTCACCGGATCGACCTGCAGCCCGGTGATCTGCAAATATTTAAGGGTCGCTATGCTCTGCACCGAGTTGCGCCGGTTGAAGGCGCGCGCAAACGCTATGTTGGCATCTTCTCGTTTGTGGACACCGAAGGCATGTGCGGCGGGGTTGAGAGGACACGTCAGCTCTATGGTCGGGTTCTGCCGCATCACTACGCGCGCGAGGGCCGCCGGGCCGATGAATTGTTGGACTGAGTTGCCGGCACAGGTAGGCTAGGGTCCATTCAGGGAGGGCTTTGGCATGGCGCGTGTATTGCAACTCACTCCGTTTGTTTTGTGTTCGTCGTTGCAGAACCAGATTGATTTCTATTGCAACCGTTTGGGATTCAGCTGCGGGTTTCGGCAGGACAATTATGCGTTTCTCTCACGCGGTCCGGGGGCCATTCGGCTCCTGGAATGCCCGCCGCGAGACGATGGAAAGCTGCTGGGGGAAGAGCAGTCTTTCTATATCGACGTCGAGGGGATTGACGCGCTGTATGATAGCCTCAAACCGGGTCTGGAAGATCTGCCCGACGGACGTGTGCGCCCCCCGTTTGATCAGCCATATCAGCAACGCGAGTTTCACGTCATAGACGAGGATGGGACATTGATCTTTTTCGGCGAGGATATCAGGCCGCGCGGGTAGCCCTCCCGCCCATCGTCAACGCGCCTGCGGCGCGCCTCCTCTGGTTGGGCCGGGCAGCGCGTACCGCGCTGCGGGTGGCTCAGAAGCCGACGCCGGTGCCCTGCAATACGCCATGTTCCAGCGCATAACGGGTCAAGCCTGCTGTAGAGGAGATGCCCAGTTTGCGTTTGATGTTCTTGCGGTGCGTCTCGACAGTCCGGACCGAGATATCGAGTGCCAGGGCGACTTCTTTGTTGGATTTGCCCTGCGCCAGTTCCAGAAGGATGGTCTGTTCGCGCCCGGTAAGGGCTTCGCGGGTGCTGTCGCCTTTGGGTTTCAAGGACCCGCTGGCGCCGGTGCATAGATATTGCTCGCCCTTCATCACGGCATCGATCGCCTGTTTGATCTCATCCGTGGGGACGTCTTTCAGCACATAGCCTTTGGCCCCGTGGCTGAGAGCGGTCGAGATATATTCGGGGCTGTCATGCATCGACAGGATTAAAATGCGAGTCTCGGGCAGGCGTTCGAGTATCAGTTCGGTCGCGCTCAGGCCGCCGAGGCCTGGCATGTTGAGGTCCATCAGGATCACGTCGGGGGTCAACTCGGCCGCATGATCAACGGCGGCCTGACCGCTGCCCAGAGTACCGACGACCTCAATCTCGTCATAGCTTTCGAGGATCGACTGGATGCCCTCGGCCACCATGGGGTGATCGTCGACAATAAGGACTCGGATGGTCATGTCCCGGCCTTTCGGTTCGGTGTTGCGTCTTCCTGCGGCGGCAGCAGGTGGCTGAGGGGCAGGCTGACTTCGATCACCGTGCCCCCGTGCGGACCGCGTGATGACAGAATACGCAGCGTGCCGTCAAGCTGTTCGATCCGTTCCTGCATGTTACGCAGCCCAATGCCGGTGCCGCTCTGATCCGGTTCAGATCGCAGCCCGCGCCCGTCATCAGTGATCCGCATAGTCGCGCCTTTCTTGTGCCCGCGCAGGTCGATTGTAACATGCGAGGCGTCTGCGTGGCGCTCAATATTGGTCAAAGCTTCTTGAGCGATGCGGTAGAGGGCGATCTTGCTGTCCTGATCCAGCCGATTGCGGAAGACAACGGTCGAAAACTCGGTTTCGATTCCTGTGCGTTCGCGGAAGTCATCGGTCAGCGCCTTGAGGGCGGGGCCGAGGCCCAGATCATCTAGAACACCAGGTCGCAAGTCGCGGCTGATGCGGCGCACTTCGGTGATCGCCGTACCAAGGTGATCTATGCCCTTGTCCAATGGGGCCTGCGCGCCCGCGTCATCGCCTCGGGACAAGCGCCTTCGCGCATTGTCTAGCGCATAGCGCACGCCGACAAGGATCTGGCTGATCCCGTCATGCAGCTCGCGCGCGACGCGGCCGCGTTCTTCTTCCTGAGCGTCGAAGACCCGCTGGGTTAGCTCTTTCAGCTTGGCATCCGCCAGCCGCCGTTCGCGTATGTTCAGCAACATGCCTGACGCGAAGACGATCAGAACCGAGGCCACAACGATGGCACCGATATACATGAAGGTGCGCTGGACCCGGTCTTCGACCTCGGCGCGGGCATTGGCGACGGTGGCCAATATGTCGTCGATGAAGACACCGGTACCCACGGCCCAACGCCAATCCTGCAGGCCCACGACATAGGCGATCATCTGCGCCTCTTCCCCGGTCGAGGGCTTTTCCCACATGAAACTGTGCCAGCCTGCACCTTGGCGCGCCAGACGGATAAACTCATCCACGACCGGAGTACCGTCGCTGTCGGTCAGACCGTCCCAATTGCGGTTGATGAACTGGGTCTGGCGGGGGCTGACCAGGTTCGTGCCGTCGTAATCATAGACAAAGAAGAACCCGTCCTGCCCGTAGATCATCGCCGACAGAATCTGAGTTACCAGCGTTTTAGCGACATCATCGTCAGGTTCAGCGCGCCCGTAGATATAGGCAAATCCGTTGCGCGCCTGGGTGACATAGTTCTTCAGTTCTTCCTTCTTGGCCTCGATCAGGCGCAGCTCCAGCGCCTGTATTTCGCGCTCGGATGTTGCACGGGCCTGATAGGCGACCAGAAAGGCAATGGCCGCGACGGCAACGACCAAAGGGATGGCCGCAACCAAAGACAGTTTCTGCGCATAAGTCAGCGAAACCAGATGTCGGAGTCTTTGCATGGTCGAATCGATACGCAAGCGGCGGCGAAAATGCAAAAAGAATGAGCGTTTCTGGGGGTAAATGCCCTCGGGAACGTGGGATGGCTGGCTTTTTTGCCGATTTTATCTGCGAAAAACGGGCAGAAATTCGGGTTTCTACGCAGTAGTAGGTATTCCCTTTCATAACTCTGCCTCTAGGCTCCGATCCATTGAAAGCGACAGGCCCGGAACCCTCCGGGCGAGGACTTATGAAGGGGAGGAACACTCATATGGATCGTCGTTCATTTCTGAAGAAATCTGCTCTGGGCGGCTCGGCTGCTGCGGCTACCGCACTGGCGGCACCGGCTTATGCGCAGGGTCAGCGGACTCTGACCATGGTGACCTCGTGGGGTCGTGGTCTGGCCGGCGTGTTCGACAGCGCGCAGCGCTGCGCCGACAGCATCAACGCGATGTCCGATGGCAGCCTGAATGTTGAAATCAAAGCAGCAGGCGAGCTGGTTGGCGCGTTCGAAGTCTTCGACGCCGTTTCGTCCGGTCAGGCCGACATGTACCACGCTGCTGACTACTACTTTGTGGGTCAGCACCCGGGCTATGCCTTCTTCACGGCTGTTCCGTTCGGCATGACCGCGCAGGAACTGGTGAACTGGTACTACCACGACGGCGGTATGGAGCTGCATGACGAGCTGGGCTCGATCTTTGGCCTGAAATCCTTCCTGGCGGGTAACACCGGCGCGCAGGCAGGTGGCTGGTACTCGAAAGAGATCAACGGCCCCGAGGATTTCCAGGGTCTGAAGTTCCGCATGCCGGGTCTGGGTGGCCAGGCGCTGGGTAAACTGGGTGCATCGGTTCAGAACATTCCGGGTTCCGAAGTGTATCAGGCGCTCTCCTCGGGTGCGATTGACGGTACCGAGTGGATCGGCCCCTGGGCGGACGAAAAAGCGGGCTTCCAGGAAATCACCAAGACCTACTACACTGCGGGCTTCCACGAGCCGGGCGCTGGTCTGTCGCTGGCGACCAACCGCGACGTGTTCGACGAACTGACACCGGCCCAGCAGAAGATCATCGAGATCGCAGCGGCCGAAGCGCACCAGTGGAACCTAGCGCAATTCCTGGCGAACAACGGTGCAGCCCTGCAGCGTCTGCAGTCGGGTGGCGTGAAGGTCATGGAATTCCCAGACAGCGTTTGGGATGCGTTCGGTCAGGCTTCGCAAGAGGTTCTGGACGAGAACATGGGCGACGAGCTGTTCAAGAAGATCCACGACAGCGCAATGGCCTCGATGGCATCGTCCTCGGGCTGGCTGAACCTGTCGTCGGGTGCCTATACCGCTCAGCGCGACCGCGTTCGCGGCTAATCCCAAGTGAACTGACCAAACGGTTTCCCCGCAATCGCGGGGGAGCCTTTCTTGTTGCATATGCGCGGACCCATCATGCCGCTATAATTTGCAGTGCAACTGATGTGACCCGGGGACAACATGCAGGACGATAACGGTATCTCGTTTTTCGGCGCCCTGTGGAATGGACTGATCTGGTTCATTCAGAACATTGCCGAAGCCTTCTATAATTTTGGATATGCGATCACGCATCCGCAGCTGTGGCTGGATTGGTCCGACAACGAATCCATCATGCGCTTTGTCTACTACGGAGGCTCGGTCGAGTTCTTCTTCGTGGTTTTCACGCTGTTTCTGGTGCTGACGGCCATCGGCCTCTACTACCGAAACGTGATGTGGGGCATGGTGCGCGGGCTCGAGGCCTTCGCCAACACGACCGGGCGGTTCTTTGCCTGGGCGGGTTTGCTGATGGTGATCCAGCAGATCGTTATCGTGTTTATGCAGCGTGTCTTTGCCCGGCCTGATATGTCTTTTGGTCTGGGTATCCCCTTCAATCAGGACATCAGCTGGTTTGCCGAAGAGCTGAAGCTCTATAACGCGATGGTCGTCTGCCTGTGCTGCACCTACACCTTCGTGCAAGGCGGGCATGTGCGGGTTGACCTGATCTATGCCGGTATCAGCCACCGCGCCAAGCGGGTGGTCGATATGTGCGGGGCGGTGTTGTTCATGATGCCGATGGCCGTGCTGACCTGGATGTATGGCTGGTACTTCATGTGGCGGCACCTGATCGTACCGAAACCCTCGGCCAGTGACACACTGGACAGGCTGGTGGCCAAGTCGCGCGCCCTGCGCTGGAACGTGGAAACCATCGGCTTCAGCCCGAACGGTTTCAACGCGTATTTCCTGTTCAAAATCCTGCTCGTGATCTTTGCGGGCATGGTGTTCTTGCACGCGGTTGCCTTCCTATGGCGGTCGTATCTGGAATACGTGGAAGGGCCGGAAAGCGCCGGAAAATACCTCGACAAGGATAGCCTTGGTGAGGGCGAAGAAGCCTACGAAGGCGCACATTAAGGACGGAGACCAAGACAATGCTATTCGGACTTGATGGCGTCGAGATAGGCCTCATTATCGTATTCTTTTGCCTTTTCGGAGGCATTCTCTCAGGCTTCCCGGTGGCCTTTGCCATCGGTGGGGCGGGTGTGATCTCCTTCGGGATCATCGCCGCGCTGGACAGCGCTGGATTGCTGATCCATCAGGCGATTGACACTGGCTCACAAGCTTACCGAGACCTGGTGAATTCCGGGGTCAAACCCGATACGGTCTCGGTCTTCCGATACCCGGACTTACCAAGGATAGGCGAGCCGGTTTTCCCCTCGGGTTGGGAAACCGCGCTGGACCGGAACGTTTCCTTCATCGTCAACCGCATGAACGAACGGGTTCTGGCCGGTCAGTCGATTGAGACCCTTCTGGCGGTGCTGATGTTCGTTCTGATGGGCATCACGCTGGAGCGTTCCAAGATCGCCAACGACCTGCTGACAACGATGGCGCGCGTCTTTGGACCGCTGCCTGGTGGTCTGGCCGTGTCGATTGTTGTTGTGGGTGCGTTTCTGGCCGCCTCGACCGGGATCGTTGGTGCGACCGTGGTTACCATGGGCTTGCTGGCGCTGCCGACGATGTTGCGAAACAACTACTCGCCCGAGTTGGCGACAGGTGTGATCGCGGCCTCGGGGACGCTGGGGCAAATCATCCCTCCCTCGATCGTGATTGTTCTTCTGGGTACGTTGGCGGGTGACCTGTATTCGACGGCACAGGAAGAGCGTGCGGTCGAGGCGGGCTGTACCGATGCGTTGACCTTTTTGGGGGAGCCTGCGGTGGTCTCGGTTGGAACCTTGTTCCAAGCGGCTTTGTTGCCGGGGATCATGCTGGCGCTGCTCTACGCGCTTTATGCCTTCGGTTATGCGCTGCTGAACCCGGACAAGGCTCCGGCTGTTGAGCTGTCGGGTGGCTCTGGTGAGACGATCACCCGTTCTGAGGGTCTGACCTGGCTGCTGGGTGCGCCGGTTGCGATCATCGTCGGTGCGGTGCTTTTGGGCAGTGCAGGTGTGATCGGCAGCCAGAACATCTCGGTCTCGGCCTTCTCGGATGTGGGGCAGGGAGCGTCTTTGCGCACGAATGTCTCGGCTGAGTGTCAGGCCTCGATGATCGAGCTGCATGGCCAATCCGCCTGGGATCAGGCCGTGGCCGAGCAAGAGGCAATCGACGCCGCCGGTGGCGTCGCCAGCGCCGAGCGCCTGAGCGAGGAAGAACTCGCCGCCGCACGTGACGCCAAGATCGCCAATGCGGCTCCTATCGGAACCGGTGTTTCGATTGTGGTGGTGCTGCTGACGCTGACCTTGGTTCTGGGTCGTGGCATCGCGCCTTCGCGGTCGCCGCAACCTCTGATCGTTGGGGCGATTGGCCTGTTGTTGATGCTGTTGGTGGATATTCTCTTCATCCAGCCGACGACCTCATCCGGGGCGACTTTCGTGCTGCTGGCGATCCCCTTCGCCATCGCGATCTACGGCTGTAAAGAGGCCGCCGCCCGCTGCGCCACCAACGATCTGATCCGAGTGGTGTTCCCGCCGCTGGTTCTGATCATCGCGGTGCTGGGTTCGATCCTTGGCGGTGTCACTAATCCGACACCCGCTGCGGCACTGGGTGCCGGTGGTGCGATCATGCTGGCTGCTTACCGCAAGCTGCAGGATCAGGGCCGGTCCGGTAGTGTGATTATCTGGTCGACCTTTGCAGTCATCATCTGTCTGCTGATGGGCGTGAACTTCGATTTGCGGATCAATCAGGGCAATGTCCCGGTTGAGACCTGGATCGCCTTTATCATGGCCTATGCGACTTACCTCTACGCTCTGTTCGGTCTGTTGTTCGGCTGCTGGGTCCTGTTCTCAAGCGGAGTTCTGACGCCGGTGGTGCGCGAGACGGCGAAGGTGACCTCGATGGTGTTTACCATCCTGATCGGGTCGCAGCTGCTGAACCTTGTGGTAATCTCGTTCGGGGGTGAGCACTACATCCAGCAGTTCCTACGCAGCTTTGACAACGAGTTCACGGTCTTCCTGATCGTGATGCTGGTCCTGTTCATTCTGGGCTTCGTGCTGGATTTCCTCGAGATCATCTACATCGTGATCCCGATTGTTGGGCCTGTGATCTATGGCGGGTCGTTCGATCCGAAATGGGTGACCATCATGGTGGCGGTGAACCTGCAGACATCGTTCCTGACGCCACCCTTCGGGTTCGCCTTGTTCTACCTGCGAGGGGTCGCCCCGAAAGAGGTGACGACAGGCCATATTTATCGTGGCGTTGTACCTTTCGTGATCATTCAGGTCGTTGGTATTGCGATCCTATGGTTCTTCCCGACCATTGTGACCATCGTGCCGGATCTGATCCCGAACTGATCACTGAGTGTAGTCCAAATGAAAAAGGGGGCCTGCAGGGCCCTCTTTTGCTTTCTTGCTTGAGTTTTGATGCGAAGCGCTTTCTCGGACTTTGCATGAGTTATCCTCGGCCGGATGAACGGGATCAGGCGAACTGGATGAGGTCCCAACGATTTCCGAAAGGGTCCTGCCATACCGCGACTGTGCCGTAGGGTTCAACGCGGGGCTCTTCTTGGAAATGGACACCCTTTGCCCGCATTGCTGCGTGATCGCGTTGGAAGTCATCGGTTTCCAGAAAGAACCCAACACGACCTCCGGTTTGGTTGCCGATAGCAGCCTCTTGTTCGGCCCCGTCGGCTTTGGCGAGCAATAGTGAGGCCTCGCCCGAACCCGGCGGCGTGACGAGGACCCAGCGTTTCCCGCCTCCCAAATCAATGTCTTTGGAAAGGGTGAAGTCCAGCGTTGCAGTGTAGAAATTGATCGCAGCATCGTAGTCAGGCACCACGAGGGTGACAGCATGCAGGCTCTGTTTCATGAAAGGATTAGCCTTTAGTGGGGTGGCGGTCAGGCAGTTGGATGTTTGCCACTTGCTCGGCTATAGGGGCCGAGGCGAGAGGGTGGTGCGATGCATCTGCGAAAGCCTCGGGGTTGGAAATTTTCTCCCAGCGCCCCTGAACATAGGCCTCTAGCCCCGAAAACTTGGCTTTGTAGCCCATTTTCGGACTGCCGGGGACCCAATAGCCCAAGTAGATATAGGGCAGGCCAGCCTCACGCGCGATCTCGATATGGTCGAGGATCATGTAGGTGCCCAAGGAGTTCTGCGGCTGGTTTGGATCGTAGAAGGAATAAACCATGCTGAGGCCGTCATCCAGAACATCGGTCAGACTGACGGCGATCAGGTTTCCGGTTTCAGGATCGGCATATTCCACAACGCGGCTGCGGATCGGGGTTTCCTCGATCATCGCGGCGAACTCGAAAACGTCCATATCGGCCATGCCGCCATCAGCGTGGCGGGTATCGAGGTAGCGACGGAACAGCTCGTACTGATCGTCGGTGGCCCAAGGCGAGGTTGCGCGGCGCTCTAGATATCCATTGCGTTTGGCCGCGCGTTTCTGGCTTTTGGTCGGGCGGAAGGCCGAGACGTCGATCCGGGCGGAAAGGCAGGCGGCGCAATCGGTGCAGGATGGTCGATAGAGAACGTTCTGCGACCGGCGAAACCCTTGTTGGGACAGCGAATTGTTCAACTGATCCGCGCCTGCGCCTTGCAGAGCGGTGAAGAGTTTGCGCTCCATCCTGCCCTCAAGGTAAGGGCAGGGCTGGGGGGCCGTCACATAGAATTGTGGCGCAATTGGCAGCGTGTGTCGCATGAAGGTCCCATGTAGCCTCGCACCGGATGATAGCAACGGATTTTCAAGCCGCCAAGTGATTCAAGTGTGTTGCGTTCAGGCCCGCTGGTTGATCATGACTGTGCCAAGGAAGGCATCCGTCAGGCCCTGGCACCGCGCGCTGGTCAGCATCATGATGACAGACACGATCTGAACCACGAAGAACGCCATGCTGAGGAAGTATCCGGCCGTGTGGGCCACCGCTTTGCCCATATCCATCCGTTCGCCGAATGCGTCGCGCAGCTCGATCCCCATGAACCGCATGCCAAGCGTGGCAGACCCGTTCGAGATCGTGATGACCCGGTAGACAAAGCTGATCACGGCATAGATCAGCGGCAGGAAGAACAGCCCGGCCCCAAGTGTCAGGAAGACGGGGACGATGCACAGAAGTGAGATAAAGGCGATGTCGAACAACCATGCGACAAAGCGCTTGGTTGCGACGGACTGGTAGAACTCGGGTTGAGTATCGGGATCGGGCAGGTGGTTCATGGTCAGGTTTCCGAAAGGGAGGGTCGTGCTACCCTGTCCCGAATGGTCGGGACAGGGCAAGTCAATTCAGGCCGGTTCGCCTTTGCCATCGTCTTCGTGGTTTTCACGGGCGCGTTCATCCATGAACTGGTCGAACTCGGCTTTATCCTTGGCTTCGCGCAGGCGGCGCAGGAAGGCTTCGAAATCCTGCTGTTCACGCTCCAGACGGGCTAGGGTGTCGGCCTTGTAGGCGTCGAAGGCGCTGTTGCCTGATGGCTTCATTGCGCTCATGTGACTGTGCCAGGATTTGCGGCGGGTGCAGGACTTGCTGAACATGCGTTTGCTCCAGATCATATAGGCCAGAAGGGCGAGGCCCACGGGCCAGAAGAAGATGAACCCAAGAACCATGGCGGCGATCCAGGCGCCTTTGCCTTTGTCGTCCATCCAAGCCTCGGCACGATAGAGCCACCCCGGATTTGCGGGTGCGGCGGGTTCGGACAATGCGGTCATGTAGTCTCTCCTGGGGTTGATGTAAATTCCTTTCACATGATCTAGATGGGTAGCGCTTGCGGCGTTGCAAGGGGTATATGTGAAAAAGATTTACATTTTCAGATTTGGTTGACGACGCAGGCCTCGGGCAGCAGGGTGCGGGCATGATGACTGAGAACATAAATGCGCCAACGCTTGTAGAGATCTTGGAGCTGGAAAAGCAGGTATGGTCTGCTTTGGTGACAGGCGATGCCCATGCTGACAGGGCGCTTCTGAGTGCTGATTTCCTGGGTGTCTACCCCTCGGGTTTTGCAAATCGGGACGACCATGTCGGGCAGTTCGCTGAAGCTCCGACAATGGCGGAATTCAAGTTGAGCGAAGAACGCTTGCGGATTTTGACCCCGGATATCGTATTGCTGTCCTATCGGGCTGATTATGTGCGACCAGGCGCGGAGGAGTGGGAGGCGATGCTCATATCTTCCCTTTGGGAGCGTCGGGCAGGCGCTTGGATCAACAGTTTCAGTCAGGACACTCCGGTCGAACAGGAATAATGCGTCTGCCGCATTGACCTTGCCGCCCAGCGGTGCGCAGGGTCCGGGTATGACTGAGAGTTTGACCATCAACCGTCTGCCGCGCGCGTTCGACCAATCCTTGGGCGACGAAACCCGCGCTTTGCTTGCCGACCTGACGACTGAGCAAGGCGATCTGATCGCCGGAACCGCCGGGTCCAGCCCGTATCTGAAGGGGCTGATCGAGCAAGAGAAAGTGTGGCTGCCGCAGGCCATGCACCAGCCAGACAACGCCTTGGCAGAGGTGATGGAGGCCGCGCGTACCCTCGCGCCTGATCAGCTCAAGCCGGGGTTAAGGCTGGCCAAGCGGCGGATGGCTGTTCTGACCGCTTTGGCGGATATCGCGGGTGCTTGGCCATTGGAAAAGGTAACGGCAGCGCTGACTGATTTTGGCGCACTGGCGGCGGATGTGGCTGCAAAGGCCGAGATTGCTGCCTTGATCCGCCGCAAGAAGCTGCCTGGAAAGACCGAGGATGATGTCGAAACCGCTGCCGGGATGGTCATTCTCGCGATGGGCAAGATGGGCGCGCATGAGCTGAACTACAGCTCGGACATCGACCTGATCGTTCTGTTTGATGAAACGCGCTTTGACCCGGATGATTTCTACGAAGCCCGTCACGGAATGGTGCGAGCCACGCGCAATTTCTGCGCCACGCTCAGCGACAAAACCGCCGACGGGTATGTATTCCGTACCGATCTGCGCCTGCGACCGGACCCCGCAGTGACCCCGGTCTGCATGGCGACGGAGGCGGCAGAGCGCTACTATGAAAGCCTCGGCCGCACATGGGAGCGGGCCGCCTATATCAAAGCGCGCGCCTGCGCGGGGGATCTTGCGGCCGGAGAGCGGTTTCTGGACACCCTGAAACCCTTTGTCTGGCGCAGGCATCTGGACTTTGCCGCCATTCAGGACGCCCATGACATGCGCCTGCGTATCCGCGAGAACAAAGGAACGGGCGGCAGCCTCTCGATCCCCGGTCATGACATGAAACTGGGGCAGGGCGGCATCCGAGAGATCGAGTTTTTCACCCAGACCCGGCAGTTGATTGCAGGGGGGCGCGACCCCGATCTGCGCGTGCGCGGCACGGTGCCTGGGCTGGCGGCTCTGGCGCAGAAGGGCTGGGTGCCGGAAGAGGTTGCGGAAAAGCTGACCGATCACTATCGCGCGCATCGAGAGGTCGAACATCGCATTCAGATGATCCATGACGCTCAGACCCACAAGGTCCCTCAATCTGAAGACGGGATCGAACGGGTCGCCTGTCTGATGGGTCTCAGTAGTAGCGATCTGACCAAGGACCTGATGCGCCGCCTGACCGAAGTGCATGAGCTGACCGAAGGCTTCTTTGCACCGGGCGCAGGGCCTACGCCGACGCCCGCGCCTGAGGTGACGTTCGACCAAAATATCCTCGCCCGCTGGGCCACATATCCGGCCCTGAGGTCTCAGCGCGGGCGACGTATCTTCGACCGGTTGAAGCCCGAGCTCCTCTCGCGCCTTGCCAAAACCGCGCAACCCGATGAGGCCCTGTTGGCGCTGGATGGGTTTCTGGCGGGCCTGCCAGCGGGTGTTCAGCTGTTCTCGCTCTTTGAGGCTAACCCACATCTGATCGACCTGTTGATCGACATCGTCGGCACCTCGCATGCGCTGGCGTCTCATCTGTCGCGCAACGCCTCGGTGTTTGACGCGGTGATCGGAGGCAGTTTCTTCAGCGATTGGCCCGGTTTGGAGGTTTTGCAGGCCGAGTTGGTGGAAGCACTGGCGCAGGAAACCGACTACGAAACGCAACTCGATCTGGCGCGGCGCTGGTGCAAGGAATGGCATTTCCGCATTGGCGTTCACCACCTGCGCGGCCTGATCGACGGGGCGCGGGCCGGCCGGCAATATGCCGAGCTGGCGCAAGCCGTGATCGCCGCGATCCTACCTTATGTGACAGACGTCTTCGCACGCAAACACGGCCCGGCACCGGGGCGCGGAGCGGCCATTCTGGGCATGGGGTCGCTGGGGGCAGGGCGGATCAACTCGCAATCCGATTTGGATATGATCGTGATCTACGATCCGCTCGATCAGGACATGTCCGACGGTCCCCGCCCGCTGGCCACGCGCACCTATTACGCTCGGTTCACGCAGGCACTGATCACGGCGCTTTCGGCTCCAATGTCTCAGGGACGACTGTATGAGGTCGACATGCGCCTGCGCCCCTCTGGCAATCAGGGGCCGGTGGCCACCAGTTGGGCAAGTTTCAAGCATTACCAGCAGGAAGAGGCCTGGGTGTGGGAACATCTCGCCCTGACACGCGCCCATGTCGTCGCCGGAGACGCGGGCCTGGCTCAGGACATAGAAACCTTCCGAACCGAGCTGCTGTCGCGCCCAAGGGAAGCAGACAAAGTTCTGCGCGAAGTGGCCGAAATGCGGACACGTCTGGCGGCGGCCAAGGCCCCCGCGGGCGTTTGGGACGCCAAAAATGGCCCGGGTCGGATGATGGATATCGAGCTGATGGCCGAGACAGGCGCGCTGATGGCCGGCCTCGCAAACCGGGATGTGATGTCCGGCCTCGACGGGGCGGTCGCTGCCGGTTTGTTGGATGTCGCGCAGGCGCAAACATTGAAGGACAGCTACGATTTATGCTGGTCAGTACAATGCGCGGCGCGGCTGCTTTCGGGCAAGGTGATTGAAGCGGACAAAATCGGCGAGGGCGGAGCGGCCTTCCTATGCCGTGCCACCGGGTTCGAACAGGTCGAAGCGCTGCAATCCGCATTGCAGGACAGCTACTCCACCGCCGCCGAAATCATCGGCTGCGTAATCAAAGAGGATGAAGATGGCGCGCAGCACTGATCCAAACGACCCCAAGGGCCTGATCCGCGAGGCGTATAACATCGAAGGCATCACCATGCCCGAATGCCGCAGCATCTTTCTGGACTGGGCGCTCAGCCTGCCCGATGGCGTGGACCAGAAACAAGCTCTGGCCCAGCTGCACGCGGCCTATTCCGCTCAGGAGGCCGATCATCCCATGACGCAGGTGATGACCGAAGGGCTGCAAGCCGCCCAAGCGCCCAAGCGGCGCGGCGGCTGGCGCTCTCGCCCGCGCTAGGGGGTTTTCCTTCGGGCTGTTCGCGACTATGAGGCGGTCATGACCCAAGCCGAAGACCGTCCCCGTATCCGACTGAAACCCAAAGCCAATGCGCGCGGGCTGCGCCATGGGTTCCCATGGGTCTATGCCAATGACATCGTCACCGATCGGCGCACGCGCAAAATCCCCGCCGGGGCGCTGGCCGTGCTTGAGGATGACAA
This sequence comes from Ruegeria sp. AG1, assembly GCF_056541705.1. Classification (NCBI taxonomy): domain Bacteria; kingdom Pseudomonadati; phylum Pseudomonadota; class Alphaproteobacteria; order Rhodobacterales; family Roseobacteraceae; genus Ruegeria; species Ruegeria sp. AG1. Next base: position 317,955 of record NZ_JBQFYU010000007.1, read on the forward strand.
ACGCGTGCCGATCGCTTTGGTCGCGGTCAACCCCGAGTCGAAGATCATGTGTCGCGTTCTGGATCGCGATAATAAGGCCGATCTGAACGCGGACTGGTTCGAGACCCGCCTGCGCCGCGCGCTTGAGATGCGCGAACGCCTGTTCGACGCGCCATACTACCGTCTGATCCACGCCGAGGCCGATGGCTTTCCTGGTGTGATCATCGACCGTTTTGGTGATGCCTGCGTGATACAGCCCAACGCCGCCTGGGCCGAAGCGCATCTGGAGGCGCTAACCGACGCGCTGGTCAAGGTGACTGGCGTGACGACGGTTCTGAAAAACGCCTCTGGCCGGACTCGCGGATTGGAGGGGTTGGACGACGTCAACAAAACCCTGCGCGGAACCGCGCCTTACGCGCCTCTGCCCGTTCCCATGAACGGCGCGACCTATATGGCCGACCTGACCGGCGGTCAGAAAACCGGCCTGTTCTACGATCAACGTCCCAACCACGCTTTTGCGGCGCGTTTGGTGCATCCCGAAGCTCAGGTGCTGGACGTGTTCAGCCACGTGGGCGGCTTCGGCCTCTCCATGCTGGCTGGAGGGGCGGCACAGGCACTATCCGTCGATGGCTCTGCCGCCGCTTTGGACCTAGCCACCAAAGGGGCCCAAGCAAGCGGATGTGCTGACCGGTTCCAGACCCGCCAAGGCGACGCTTTCGATGTGCTGACGCAACTTGGCGAAGATGGCGCGCAGTTCGATGTCGTCATCTGCGACCCGCCCGCCTTCGCGCCTTCGAAACAAGCCCTCGACGCCGGCTTGCGCGCTTATGAACGCATCGCCCGTCTCGCCGCCCCACTGGTCAAACCCGGCGGCTATATGGGCCTCTGCTCCTGCTCTCATGCGGCGGATTTGGGCCGCTTCCGCGACGCTTCGTCCCGCGGGATAGGACGGGCAGGGCGGCAGGCGCAACTGATCCACACCGGCTTTGCCGGACCCGATCATCCTCAACTGCCACAACTAGCCGAAAGCGGTTACCTCAAAGCCGTATTCTACCGGCTGTGAAGGCGGTTCTGGATACCTGCGTCATCTACCCGACGGTGATGCGAGAGATGCTATTGGGCGCCGCAGAACTGGGCCATTTTACCCCCATCTGGTCCGCGCGCATCCTCGAAGAATGGGCCCGGGCAGCCCGCAAACTGGGCCCCGAAGGCGAAGCACAGGCCCGCGCCGAGATCGCTCTGGCCCAAGCGCACTGGCCCAAAGCCGAACGCAAGGTCGCATCAGGTATCGAACAGCGTCTCTGGCTGCCCGACAAGGCCGATATCCACGTTCTGGCAACGGCCATTGAGGCCTCGGCGGATGTCATCGTCACCGTCAACGCCAAGGACTTCCCCAGAAACATCCTGTCCGAAGAAGGACTTGAGCGCCGCGACCCAGACAGCCTACTCCACAGCTTCTGGCAAACCGACCCCACAGGCATGGCCGAGACCGCCAACGCGGTTCTGTCCGAAGCCAACCGCCTGTCCGGCGATCAATGGAGCCTACGCGCGCTCATGAAAAAGGCCCGCCTGCCGCGCCTTGGCAAAGCCCTGACCACCTAGGCGGGATCCCTCTTCATCTGGCTAGAAATACCTCGGAGAGCGCGAGAGGCTGGCCTCTCGCTGCGCATCCTCAGCCACGCGCCCAACGCTGCTCCAAAGCCTCCAACGCGGCAATGCGCTCATCCGTTTTCGGATGACTCATCAGCCACGCAGGTACCATCCCTGCGCGTTGCTGCGTCAGGTCTTCCAACTTGTGGAACAGAGATTTCTGCGGCGCGATCCCAATCCCGGCCTTCGTCAGCAAGGCAGCAGCATATTCATCCGCCTCATACTCATCCTGTCGGGACAAACGCGACGCCAACAGGGAGGTCAGCGCATTCGCAATCATGGCCCCGATGAAAGGAATGAACCGGTTCAACACCATGATCAACGCGGTCCGCATTGCGTTCTGGCCTGAGAAATCAATCATCCGCCGCTTCGCATGCCCTAAGGCCACATGGCCCAGCTCATGGGCAATCACGCTGGCCATTTCTTCGGCCGAGACCTCACCGTTGCGAAACTTGCGATAAAACCCGCGCGTGATGAATATCCGCCCGTCCGGAGCTGCCAACCCGTTCACCGGGTCAATCTCGTAGATATAGACCGGCACCCGCGCGATATTCAAAGCAGCGGCCAGCCTGTCCGTCATTCGTTTGAGGGCAGGATCAGCCAGTTCGGTCGACTTCTGATCCAACTCACGATGGGTGCGCCAGATGGAAATCCGGTACATCACAAGGCCATAGGCAATCGCCAGAAGGATCGGAGTTAAGCGAAGCATGAAACAGATATGGGCGGCTCACCCAGTCTAGGCAAGCCGCAATTGCAGTTAAGTCCTAGGTCAAAACATGCCCCGAATGCTGAACCTACCTACCCGGCAGAGGAAGCTGCAAGTTCGAATGGAATTCAGAGAGAGACTGTTTCGTTAACGTGGCACCTTTTGAAGCCTCGAAAAAGGCATGTTCTGCCTCTTTCTGAGCGACCAATGCATCAACTCTCAAGTCTCTTACATCTGCGCGCAGGTCGTCACGTGCCTCTTCATAGGTTTCGGCGTCACGCAGTTCATCCTCAAGCGCGTTCAGGTCGTCTTGGTAGTTGGGGTCTGAAGGATCAAGCGCGGCAATGTCGTCGGCAATGTCGTCGCTGCTGCGGCCGTCATAGCTTTCGTTCAGTTCCCTCAGCTCGCGCCGCGCGTCATAGAGATCTCCGCGCAGGTCATAGTAGGCTTCCGCAGCGGCCTGATAGGTCGCGATCTTGCCGACATTGCTGTTGGGAGACGCGTTGCGAAACGCCGGAGCCGCCGCTTTCGATGCGTTCAGGTTGCGCAACTTGTCCGAGCCATACGGGTCAGTAATCGAAGCCACAAGCGGATCGCGGTAATAGCGATACCGATCCTTCTTTTGATGCGAATAGGTGTCATAAACATCCCGCCGATCATCCCACTGTTCATAGGTCGCATCGTCTTTGGT